>JAUNMW010000040.1 GCA_030537395.1 Clostridia bacterium
CGATCCCAGCGCAGCACGCGAAGCTTCTTGGGTTATTCCCACCATGTATCTTCGCCAGAAGTGGGTCCAGGGACGAACCGCCGATGACCGCCTGTGGCGGAAATTTCATCGGCGGTGAGATCAGCCGAAACAAGCAATCTCCCCTGTGGGGAGTTGCGCCGATTGAGGCTGCGGACAACAGGCCCTGGCGCAGGTCTGGGGGCGCGTAGCCCCCAGCGTACCCCTTAGTCGGGACTAACTAAGTAATTTAAAGGGCGTTTTGATCCTTCTATATGCTTTCCATTTCTACCGCCAATATGTGGAATTTCCTCAGTTGCAGTCCTCAAAGAAATATGGTATAATTCGCCTGCGCCGCAAGGCGCGCAAATAGCGGAAAAAAGCGAGGAAAATCCATGGCGGAGCCCATCATTTCGGTGGATCATGTATCCTTTTCTTATGAAGAAGGCGGGCCCTTGGCGGTACGGGACGTAACGCTGTCCGTGCCAAGGGGGGCTTTTCATGCCATTTTGGGCCAAAACGGTTCAGGAAAATCCACCCTGGCCAAGCTGATCAACGGCCTGTATGTGCCCACGGAAGGCAAAGTAACGGTATGCGGCATGGACACCCAGGATGAAGACAACACCTGGGAAATCCGCCGCCGGGCGGGCATGGTGTTTCAGAACCCGGACAATCAATTGGTTGCCACCGTGGTGAACGAGGACGTGGCCTTCGGCCTGGAAAACATCGGCGTGCCCACCGAGGAAATGCCGGGCCGCATTGAAAAAGCGCTCAGGGACGTGGGCATGCTGCAGTTTGCGGATCGGGCGCCCCATCTTCTGTCCGGCGGGCAAAAGCAGCGGGTAGCCATCGCGGGCGTGCTGGCCATGCAGCCGGAAGCCATTATTTTTGATGAATCCACCGCCATGCTGGACCCCCAGGGCCGCAAGGAAGTGCTCTCCGCCGTGAAGCGGCTGAACAAGGAAATGGGCATCACCGTTTTATGGATCACCCATTTTATGGAGGAAGCGGTGGCCTGCGACCAGGTGCACGTGATGCATCAGGGCAGCATCGTGCTGTCCGGCTCCCCCCGGGACATTCTTTCGGATGCCGCCAGGGTGACCCCCTACCGGCTGGACGCGCCGCCCATGGCCCGGCTTGCTGGGCAATTGCGCAAGGCGGGCATGCCCTTAAAAGAAGGTATCTTGACCGTGGATGAAATGGCGGAGGAGGTGGCGCGGCTGTGCAGGTGACGCTCGATCATGTGACCCATACCTATCAGCCCGGCAGCCCTTTCCAGGCCACCGCCATTCAGGATGTGAGCCTGACCATCCATCAGGGCGAGTTTTTAGCCCTGATCGGCCACACGGGCTCCGGCAAATCCACCCTGGCCCAGCACATCAACGGGCTGCTCAAGCCCACCTCCGGCAAAGTGCTGCTGGACGGAAAGGACATTCACGAAAAGGGCTTCAACAAAAAGGAAGTGCGGCAGAAGGTGGGCCTGGTGTTCCAGTACCCGGAGCATCAGTTGTTTGAAGAAACCGTGGCCAAGGACATCGCTTTCGGCCCAAAAAACCTGGGCCTGGGCGACGTGGAAATCGCCGAACGGGTACAGGAGGCTCTGCGGAAGGTGGGGCTGGATCAGCCGGGCATGGCGGAGAAATCTCCCTTTGAATTGTCCGGCGGCCAGATGCGCCGGGTGGCCATGGCAGGCGTGCTGGCCATGCGACCCGAAATCCTGGTGCTGGACGAGCCCGCCGCCGGGCTGGACCCCCAGAGCCGGGAAGACATGCTGCAATTGATTTCCGGGCTGCATAAGCAGGGCGCCACCGTCGTCATGATTTCCCATTCCATGGACGATGTGGCCCGCTTCGCCACCCGCGCCGTGGTGATGGTGCATGGCAGCATCGCCATGGAGGGCACCCCGGAGGAGATATTCCGGCATGCGGAGGAGCTGGAAGGCATGGGGCTGGATGTGCCCTCCGTATGCAAACTGGGCATCCGGCTGCGGGAAATGGGCATCGACTGCCCTGCGGATATTTTCCGGGAGGAGCAGGCGGAAAAAGCCCTGCTGGCCCTGTGGAAAGGGGGGAAAGCCCATGGCGCTCAGTAACATCACCCTGGGCCAGTACTACCCCGCCGACAGCGTGGTGCACCGGCTGGACCCCCGGATCAAAATCATCCTGCTGATCGCCCTGATCGTGGCGATCTTCCTGGCCCAGAATCTGCTGGCCTTCGTGCCGGTGATCGTATTTTTGATCGCTGCAGCGAAGCTGTCCAGGGTGCCGGTGAAAATGATGCTGAAGGGCTTAAAGCCCCTGCGCTTCATCCTGATCCTCACGTTCATCCTGAACCTGTTTTTCCTCCAGGGCGAAACGCCGCTGCTGAATCTGGGCTTCGCGGTGATCAAGAAGGAATCCCTGATCACGGCCATTCATTATTCCCTGCGGCTGGTGCTGCTGGTGCTGGCCTCCAGCCTGCTCACCCTCACCACCCCGCCCATCACCCTGACCGACGGGCTGGAGCGGCTGCTCTCTCCCCTGCGGGTCATCCATTTCCCGGCCCATGAAATGGCCATGATGATGTCCATCGCCCTGCGCTTCATTCCCACGCTGCTGGAAGAAGCCGATAAAATCATGAAAGCCCAGACCGCCCGGGGCGCGGACTTTGAATCCGGCAATCTGATTGCCCGGGCCAAGGCCATGGTGCCCCTGCTGGTGCCCCTGTTCGTCAGCGCTTTCCGCCGGGCGGGCGACCTGGCCATGGCCATGGAAGCCCGCTGCTATCACGGCGGCGAGGGCCGCACTCGCCTGCGGGTGCTCAAATGCCAAAAGCGGGATTATATCGCCTGCGCCCTGATGGCGGCTTTGATTGCGGTTGTTATATTGCTCAGCAGGCTGTACTGAAAAGAGTTCAGAGTACAGAGCGCAGAGTACAGATGGAATAGTCTATATGGATTCACTGAACAAGATGCATGCTTCCATTTGCACATTTTGTTTGAAAACTATATCATCTGCGCTCTGAACGCCGTACTCTGAACTCTTCTTTACGGTTCCCCCGATTCATGCCATGATCCCCCTTATTTGCTGAGGCACGACTGACGAAGGAGAAGCGCATGAGGAAAAGCGGCTTTGACTGGAAAGATTTTTTAAGCAGGATCGCGGTGATCGCGGTGCCGGTGGCCCTGCAGAACCTGCTCACCACCACGGGCTCCATGGTGGACACCATGATGATCGCCTCCCTGGGCCAAACGGAGATCGTGGGGGCGGTAGGCCTGTGCGCCCAGTTTTCGTCGCTCATGTTCAGCTGCTATTGGGGCTTTGTGGGCGGCGGCATGCTGTTTTTCTCCCAGTACTGGGGGGCCGGGGATGATGAGGGCATCAACCGCTCCTACGGCCTGACGCTGAGCTGCATGATGCTGGTAGCGTTCGTGTTCGCTTCCCTGGGCGTTTTGTTTCCCGAAGCCGTCATGCGGCTGTACACTGATAAAGTGAGCATCCAGCGCATCGGCGTGGAATACCTGCGCATCGTGGGCTTTGCCTATCCCCTGATGGTGTTTTCTATGGCCATGGCCGCGCTGCTGCGGTGCACGGAGCGGGTACGCATTCCCCTGTACGGCTCCATCGCGGCGGTTGGGGTGAACATCTTCCTGAACTGGGTGCTGATTTTCGGCCGTTTCGGGCTGCCTGCCATGGGGGTCCGGGGCGCGGCGCTGGCAACGGTGATCGCCCAGGGCGTGAACGCCGCCGTGATCCTGCTGCTGGCCAAGCGCAGCGGGCACCCCTATCTGCTGGCCGTGAAAAAGCATTTTCATTGGAACAGGCCGCTGATCCGCGCTTATTTTCGCAAATGCTTCCCCATCATCATGAACGAAGCGCTCATCGGCGCGGGCAACATGGTGATCAACATTGTGCTGGGCCGTCAGCCGGAGGACGCCATTGCGGCCCTGGCCGTGTTCCGCACCCTGGAGGGCCTGGTGATCGGCTTCTTCGCCGGGTTCTCCAACGCTTCCTCCGTGCTGGTGGGCAAAGAGGTGGGGGCCGGCCGCATCGACGTGGCTTACACCCGGGCCTGGCGGCTGGTGTATCTGTGCCAGGGGTTCATCGGCATCGTTTGCGTGGCCCTGATCGCCCTGCACACCTCCGTATTGACCGTGATGGGCATGCGGGGGGAAAGCTTCCGCCTGGCGTTCATGATGGTGAGCGTGTACGCCGTGGCCGCGCTGATCCGCATGGGCAACTGGGTGCAGAACGATACCTACCGCGCTGCCGGGGACGCCACCTACGGCACGGTGCTGGAAATCGTGTTCATGTGGGTGATGGTGGTGCCCTGCGTGTATTTGACGGGCATGGTGTGGAAGCTGCCCACGATGTGGGTGTTCATCGCCTGCTATATCGATGAACCCATCCGCTATATCCTCATGCAAATCCATCTGTTCCGGGGTACGTGGATCAAGCCCGTGACCCCCGAGGGCCAGGCGGCGCTGAAGGGATGGAAGCCGAAGCTGACGGCGGAGTGATGTATTGGTCCGTTCGCTTTTAGTCAGAGTTGAGAGCGGAGAGTTAAGAGTTGAGATTATATAGTTGATACATCCAGCGGACAGTATTCATAAACATTATATATCTTAACTCTCAACTCTCAACTCTTAACTCTTTTCCGGTTTAAAGCCTTCTGTAATTATTCATTGACCAGTAACAAATGGAGGATCTCCCATGGAAAAAACCAAAAAGCCCCAATCCGGCTACGGCATCGTGGAGGGCGTGATCTGGCAGCAGCTGCTGATTTTCTTTTTCCCAATCCTGCTGGGCACCTTTTTCCAGCAGCTGTACAACACCGCCGACGCCATGATCGTGGGCAAGTACGTGGGCAAGCAGGCCCTGGCGGCGGTGGGCGGCTCCACGGGCAATTTGATCAACCTGATCGTAGGCTTTTTCGTAGGCCTGGCTTCCGGCGCGACTGTGATCATTTCCCAGTTTTACGGGGCCCGGAAGCAAAACGACGTATCCCGCACGGTGCACACCGCCATCGCCCTGGCCCTGACCGGCGGCGCGGTGCTGACATTGGTGGGCTATTTCCTCTCCCCCACCCTGCTGCAATGGATGAACACGCCCCAGGACGTGATGGGCCCCGCCGTCACCTACATCCGCATTTATTTCCTGGGCATGATCCCGTCGCTGATCTATAACATCGGCTCCGGCATCCTGCGGGCCGTGGGCGATTCCCGTCGGCCCCTGTATTTCCTGGTGGCTGCCTGCATGACCAATATTGTGCTGGACCTGCTGCTGGTGATGGGCGCGGATATGGGCGTGGCGGGGGCTGCCATTGCTACCATCCTGTCCCAGACCGTCAGCGCGGTACTGGTGGTCGTGGTGCTCATGCGCTCCTCCCAGGCTTATCATCTGTCCTGGCGGCAAGTGCGCTTTCACACCGATCTGCTGGGCCGCATCGTGCAAATCGGCCTGCCGGCAGGGCTCCAGTCCGTCATGTATTCCATTTCCAATGTGCTCATTCAGGCCTTCGTGAACAATTTCGGCACCGATGTTTCCGCCGCCTGGAGCGCCTGGGGCCGGCTGGACGGCTTCCAATGGATGATCCTGAACGCTTTCGGTATCTCCATTACCACCTTTGTGGGCCAGAACTTCGGGGCCATGAAGTATGACCGGGTGAAAAAAGGCGTGCGGGAATGCCTGGCCATGGCATTCGCTTCCGCCGCGCTGTGCAGCGTATTCTTGCTTTTGTTCGGCCGATCCTTTTTCCATTTGTTCGCCAATGACGAAGTGGTGATCGATAAGGGCATGGAGATCCTGCGCCTGATCGCGCCCTTCTATGTCACCTATACCTGCGTGGAAATTCTTTCCGGCGCTATGCGCGGGGCCGGGGAATCCGTGGTGCCTACGCTGTTTACGCTCTGCGGCATCTGCGTGCTGCGGCTGGTATGGCTGCTGGGTTTCGTTTCCCGCAATCCCAGCATCCCGCTTACCATGATCAGCTACCCCATGACCTGGGTCATCACCTCCTGCCTGTTCATTGTCTATTATCTGAAGGGTGGCTGGATGAAGCGCTGCCAGGATCGGCTGATCACCCGGCGGCAGGAATGAGCGATTTGAATCAGGCAGGAGCGGATATCATCCGCCCCTTACGGTTTCCTTGATTATTGCCGGTTTGATTCCAGTTCAATTCAGCAGAACAGCAGCCAAATCATCTGTACTCTCCATTTTGGCACAGCCTCCAAACTCTTAACTCTCAACGTATCATTCTAAGCTTCCTCCATTCTCTTGACAAACCGCCGTTTCCGGTGCTATGCTGGTTTCGACAAAAACGCCCGGTTTCAGGGCTTGATACGGAGGCGATCCCATGGCGGTCATTGGCGTGCAAACAGGGGGCGTAACCCAGATTTACGGCATCGACGGGGCTTATCGGATCATCAAAGAGGCGGGGTTCGACGCGGTGGACGCGAACCTGGACGAGCTGATGCCTTATCGCGCCATCGCCCACAAGGAGCATGTACCCGCTTTCGACGCGGAAGGCGAAGAAAGCCTGAAATATTTCCAGCCCTGGAAGGACGCCGCGGAAAAATACAGCGTTCTCAATTCCCAGGCCCACGCCCCTTTCCCCTCCTGGCTGGCGGAGGATGACGGGTATAACGAATACCTGATGCGGATGCTGGAAAAAACCATCGCCGGCTGCGCTTACATCGGCTGTCCCCGGCTGATCATCCATCCCTTCTTCAACGGGTACGATCAGGCCGTCAGCGCGCAGGAGGAATGGGAGCGGAACATCGACCGCTACACCCGCCTGATCCCCGCCGCGAAGAAGCACGGCGTCATGATCTGCCTGGAAAACATGTTCACCCGGCACCGGGGGAAAATATACACCGCCTGCTGCTCGGATTTTGACGTGACCTGCCGCTATATCGATAAGCTGAACGAAATTGCCGGAAAAGAGATATTCGGCTTCTGCCTGGACACCGGCCACGCGCTGCTGCTGGGCAAGGATATCAAGCGCATCATGGAGCAGCTGGGCAGCCGCATTCAGGCCTTCCACATTCACGATAACAACGGCATCGATGATCAGCACATTGCGCCTTACATGGGCATTCTGGATTGGAACCGGTTCATGGAAGGGCTGAAAGCCATTGATTATCATGGAGCGCTGAGCTTTGAAACCTATGCCGCGGTAAGCACCTTCGATCCCGCCCTGGCCCCTCATGTGCTGCGGCTGATTGCGCAGACGGGCCGGATGTTTGCCGAAAGGGCCGGGGTATAACCATGAACAGCACAGCATTATCTGCAGGCGAAACAAATTGCCGTTTGTACGGTGAAAAGAACGCGCCGTTTTTGCTCATTCAGCCGGTGGACAGCCATGACCTGGCGGAAATGGACGCGGAAGCGCGGCTGATCGCTGAGAAAACAGCCGTTCCGTTTCTGCTGGCCGCCGCGCCCGTGCAGGATTGGAACGATGATCTGTCTCCCTGGGCCGCGCCCGCCGTGTTCGGCAATCATCCCTTTGGCGGCGGCGCGGAAGGGACCCTGCGCAAAATACAGGAGAACCTGATCCCCGCCCTGCGCCGCGAATGCGGTCTGGCGCAGGATTGCCGGCTGATCATCGGCGGTTATTCGCTGGCGGGGCTTTTCGCTCTGTGGGCCGCTTACGCGTCCGGCGTCTGGCACGGCGCAGCCGCCGCTTCCCCCTCCGTATGGTTCCCGGAGTTTACGGAATATGCGCTTCAGCATGAGCTGCACGCCCGGGCAGTCTATTTAAGCCTGGGGGACCGGGAAGAAAAAACCCGGAACTCCGTCATGGCCCGGGTGGGAGATTGCATCCGAACCCTGCATGGGCATTATGCCGCCGATCCCCGGCTGATCACCGCTCTGGAATGGAACGAGGGCAATCATTTCCGGGATGCCGCCCTGCGCACCGCCAAGGCCTTTGCCTGGGTGCTGAACAGGCTTGCCAAAGAATAAAAACAATTGGCCGGAATCATCATCTTTCTAAAAAATCCCCGGATCGCTCCGGGGACTTTTTGCGTTTTTGTTTGTCATTTTCTTCCTGGCTGCCGGGTCATCGGCGGCAGCTGAATGGTCAGGGCAGATTGCTCCCGCGCGCCGGTGATCAGGTTATGCGCGGCCACCTCGAAGGAAAGAGCGGCCCCCTGTGTCAGCGCGTCGGCGTCTACGTCAAACAGGGTCATGATGTAGTCCTCGCCCGTTTCGTCCCGTTTGTAATAATCCCAGCCTTCGCCGCCGCTCCAGATTTCAAAGGACAGGATTTCTTTTCCCTGCCGCCATTCCCCCACGGTCAGGATTTTTTCATCGATCCAGATATGCTTATCATCCAGCGGTACATCCTCCTCTTCTCCCCCGCCGTCAATTTCAGTGGAAGAAACCACCAGCTTTCGATCATCCGCTGCCGCCACGTGCAGGACCACATGAAGCCCTTCCTCGGACCAATAGGCTTCCTCTGGCTGAATCACCAGCCATTGGCTGCTGTTTTCCGTCAAACCGGGAGCCGCAATGGCTTCCTCGTTCACGTCCAGGTGAGCCACCGTGCCGTTCAAGCCTAAAAAAGCCGAGATTTTTTCCCAATTAGACGCGGCCAGCGCCGTGGTAACGGTGAGCGTTAGCAGCGCGGCGATCAGTACCAGCGCGGTCATTTTCTTTTTCATAACAGGTTTCTCCTTTCTCTCCGGGAGGGCGGACAAAGCGCGGTTCACGCCCGCCTCCACCTCTGGGGTCACCGGTGCGTACAGGCTTTGCAGTTCCTGCTTTCCAATGCGCTTCATGTCCATTCCACCTCCTCCTTCAGTTCCTTTGCCAGCAATCGCCTGGCCCGGTACAGCCGGCCCTTCAGCGCGGCCATCCCGATGCCCAACGCGGATGCGGCTTCCTTTTCCGAATATCCTTCCATGTATTTGAGCAGCAGGGGCAGCCGCAAATGCTCCGGAAGGCTGTCGATAGCCCAGGCCAATTCCCGGTCCGGCGGGTCGTACCCCTCCTCCCGGAATTCCGCCGCGGGCAGTACCCGCATGCGGTAGCGCTGAATGTTCCGGCTTTCGTTGATCACGATGCGGGTCAGGTAGGCCCGCTCGTTTCCGGGCCGTATCCTGTCCGCCGCCATCCAGGCTTTCAGCGCGGCCTGCTGCACCGCGTCCTGAGCGTCCGCAGGATTTCGCAGCACGCTTTGGGCCAATCGATAAAATCCCGGCAGCATATCCCGGTACAGCTGCTCAAAGGTCGCTTTGTCCATGGGGGCCTCCCGCTTCTGAAGATCTTCACATAATATACGCTTTGGCAGGGGGAAAAGTTGCGCGGCAATCGTTTTTAATGCAAAATAACTTAAGGGGGCCTTTAAACATGCAAGGGAGTACAGATATCAGAGTACAGAGTACAGATTATTTAGCGATTACAAAAGGAACGTGATCCATTGTCCAGACTATATAAATCTGTGCTCTGCACTCTGTACTCTGTTCTCTCCTTCGTTGCTCAAAGTGCTCAATAACAAAAAACTGCTCCCTCATAGAAATTGACATCCCGGCTCATGATATAGTATACTTTTCAAGGATGTCAAGGCGGAAAGGGACGAAGATATGAAGCGAAAAATCGCCGCGGGGATCGTGCGGCTGCGGGTAGGGATTTTGATTGCGCTTTTGATTTGCGCGGCATTTTGCGTGCCCGCCATCGGAAAAACCAGAATCAATTATGATCTGACCCGGTATCTGGATGAAAACACCATGACCAAGCGGGCGCTGAAGGTGATGGAGGAAGAATTCGGCACATCGGAGCAGTTGTATGCAATGTTTCAAAATCTGCCCCAGGATGTGCTGAACGGCTTTATTCAGGATATGAACGGGCTCCAGGAAGTGCAAATCGCCGTTCACGATCCGGAGAGCGACGTAAAAAGCCTGGACGGCGTCACGTATCAGCGGGTCACTTTGACGCTCAGGGACTGCGACGCTTCCGCCCTGGTGCGCAAGCTGCGGCAGATGTTCCCGGATGCGGGGCCCTACGCGGTAGGCGGGTCCGCCGCGGCGCTGCTGGACGTGCAAAGCAGCGTTGGCGCGGAAATTCCCGGCGTCATGGGCATCGCGGTGGCGGTGGTGCTGCTGGTGCTTCTGCTTACCTCCCACGCCTGGCTGGAGCCGGCGGTCATCCTGATCGTGCTGGCCATTTCCATTCTGATCAATATGGGCACCAACTTTATTTTCCCCGACGTGTCCTTCATCACCTTCGCCGTCTGCGCCATTTTGCAGCTGGCCCTGTCCATCGATTACGCCATCATGCTGCTGCACGCTTACAACGGCTTTCTGGACGAAGGGATGAAGCGGGAGGACGCCATGACGGAGGCCCTGGCCCACTCCTTCATGCCCATCGCCTCCAGCGCGTTTACCACCGTGGCAGGGCTTTTGTCCCTGCTGTTCATGAGCTTTACCATCGGCTTTGATATTGGCCTGGTACTCAGCAAGGGCATCGTGATCAGCATGCTGTGCGTGTTCCTGCTCATGCCATCGGTAACGCTGCTGTTCGGCAAAGCCCTGAAAAACACCCGGCACAGGCCCATTCAGCTGGGCGGGGAGCATTTGGCGGGGCTGGTATACAAAATCCGGCGGCCCCTGGCCGTTCTTCTCATTGCGGCGGTGGTGTTCGGCTTTTATTTGCAAAGCGGCAACACCTATTTATTCACTGATTCCGGCCATTCCACCCAGAGCGGGGAAAGCCAGGACGTGGTGCGGGTGTTTGGCGAAAGCAACCCCATGGTGATCCTGGTTCCCGGGGGCGAGGAGGACGCGGATTACGATTTGCAGCGGCAATTGGCGGACAAGCTGGCGGCGCTGGAAATCGACGGTGTTCCCGCCATCCGGGATATTTCCGCCATGGTGACCGACGGCGCGGAAGCGCTGAAATACTATACTGCGCAGGATGTGGCCGAGCTGACGGGCCTGAACGCGCTGGCGGTGGGCATTTACTTCCGCACCCAGGGGCTGGGAACCTCCGTGCGGGCGGATCGGCTGCTGGAAGCGGTGGGGAATCTGCTTTCCGGCAACGAAACCCTGACCCAGCTGCGCTCCACCCTGGCCGCGGCCAAAGCGGCCTTTAACGGGCCCCATTACGCCCGCATGCTGCTGGATCTGCGCTTTTCCGTCAGCAGCGCCCAAACGCGCCCCACCATTGACGCCATCCAGGCCGCCGCACGGGAAGTATACGGCGAGGATTATTATATCACCGGCGTGCCCATGTCCACCTACGATATCGGCAACGCCTTTGAAGGGGACCTGATGAAGGTGAATCTGATCACCTTCGCGGCCATCCTGCTCATCGTGGCGGTGTCCTTCCGGGCCCTGTCCCTACCGCTGCTGCTGGTGTTCGTCATCGAAGGGGCCATCTGGATCACCATGGGCATTTCCCGGCTGATCCACCAGCCCATTTTCTTCATGTCCTATTTGATCTGCGTATCCATCCAGATGGGAGCCACCATCGATTACGGCATCCTGCTCTCCAGCCATTACCGGGATAAACGGCGGGAGGGCCTGGCCGTTTTGGACGCCCTGAAAGCGGCCCTGCATAAAGCCCTGCCCACCGTGCTCACCTCCGGCGTCATCCTGATCACCGCCGGGTACATTATTGGCAAGCTGTGCAGCGTGTACTACATTTCCGCCATCGGCCTGCTGCTCAGCCGGGGGGCCGCCGTGTCCGTGATGCTGATTCTGACGCTGCTGCCCGCGCTGCTGGCGATTGGGGACAGGGCAGTTATCGGAAAAAGAACATCTTAAATCAGCGTGGTGAGTTGAGCGTTAAGAGTTAAGAGTTGAGAGTTATATAGTCCCATTTGAATGTTTTTGTGAACAAAATACAACTCAACTCTCAACTCTTAACTCTCAACTCTTTTGTGGATTAAAGCGTTCATTCATAGGGGGAAAACGATATGAACTTATTCGACATGATCGGCCCGGTGATGATCGGGCCCAGCTCCTCCCACACGGCGGGGGCCGCCCGCATCGGGCGTGTGGCCCGGCAGCTGCTGGGCGAAAAGCCCGTGAAAGCCGTGGTGTCCTTCCATGGGTCCTTTGAAAAAACCTATGTGGGCCACGGCACGGACCGAGCCGTGACCGGGGGCCTGATGGACATGGGCGTGGATGACGAGCGGCTGCGCCGCAGCCTGAAGCTGGCGAAGGAAGAAGGCCTGGATATTTCCTTCCAGCCCGTTCACCTGCGGGACGCCCACCCCAACACCGTGGTGGTGGATGTGACCGGGGAATCGGGCAAGCATGTGACCGTGCAGGCCGCCTCCATCGGCGGGGGCCGCATCATGGTGCAGTATCTGGACGGCCTGGAGGTGGGCTTTTCCGGGGAACGCACCACCCTGGTGATCCGCCACACCGACGCGCCGGGGGCCATCGCCATGGTCACCCATATCCTCTCCGGCGTGCAGATCAACATTGCCACCATGCGGGTGTTCCGCCGGGAGGCGGGCGGCGAAGCCATCATGGCCATCGAGCTGGATCAGCGGCCCCAGGACAACCTGATCGCCGCCCTCAAGATCCTGCCCGCCGTTTCCGATGTGACGCTGCTTGATCAGATCTAATGCGAGAATTCATGGAACCCTTTAGGGAAGAAAAGGAGTTGAGAGTTGAGATATATTTTGTTGATACAATTATTTCACTGGCTTTGCAGTGAGAAAGAGAAAGCGACTAATTGCGACTATATAAATCTCAACTCTCAACTCTTAAATCTCAACTCTCTTAAACCTCAGGCAGAACAGGAGCAAACTATGAAAAAGGTCCGTATCACCGTCAAAAAGATCGCCCGATATGATGATCTGATGGCGCAATATGAAAACCCCATCGAGCACGCCTGCGATATGAAGCTGGGCCAAGTCTTCATTGCCAACGGCTGGGAGCGGCCTGCGGGCTTCTGCGGCAGCGCGTGGGACACTGTGTCCCCCTTCGTGATGGCCCTGGCCCACGGCGGGGAAAACTTCTATGACGGGTGGATGAAGAATCCCAAATCCGCCATGATTTCCTGCAACGATGGGTTCCGTCCCGTCAGCTTTCTGCTGGAGGCTCTGGACGAGGAGGCGGAATGAATGACCGATCAAAACGACGCACGGCTGACCAATCAAATGAATTATCTTTACGGGAAAACGCTGGTGTATCGTCCCTGGTCAAGCCCTGACCCCAAATGGGATCACGACCACTGCGCCTTTTGCTGGGAAAAATTTTCCGCTGGGCCAGACACGCTGCATGAAGGGTATGTAACGGACGATCCCCTGCCCCGGAATCAGCATTGGGTCTGCCCGATTGCTTCCGGGATTTCAGGGAAATGTTTCAGTGGTATGTGAAGAATAGCATGGAGGTATGCAAGGATGGAGTATTCTCTATCACACCTGGTAGCATCCGCCGAAGGCATCGGCCTGGCGGAAGCGGCCCGGAAAAACGAATTGAAATACAACGGCCTGACCGCGGACATGATTCATGACAAAATGAAAGAAGCCCTGTACGTAATGCGGCAGAGCGCAGAAAAGGGCTTTGACCCCAAGCTGCACTCCATGAGCCGCATGACCGGGGGCCAGGCCAGCAAGCTGATCAGCGCCGTGGCCCAGGGGCAGACCGTAGGCGGCAGTTATCTGGGCCGGGCGGCGGCTCGGGCCCTGGCCATCGCGGAATGCAACGCGGCCATGGGCAAAATCGTGGCGGCCCCCACCGCGGGGGCCTGCGGCATCCTGCCCGCGGCGCTGCTGACGGCCCAGGAGGAATACAAGCTGTCTGACGAAACGCTGATCGAGGGCCTGATCGTGGCGGGGGCCGTAGGCGAAGTGATCGCCGCCCGGGCCAGCATTTCCGGGGCCCAAGGAGGCTGCCAGGCGGAATGCGGCAGCGCCGCGGCCATGGCCGCCGCCGCGCTGGTGTACGTCCGGGGCGGCACGGCCCAGCAGAGCGCCGACGCCTGCGCCTTCGCCCTCATGAACGTGATGGGCCTGGTATGCGATCCCGTGCACGGGCTGGTGGAGGTGCCCTGCGTGTACCGCAACGCCAGCGGCGTGGCCGGAGCCTTTGTGGCCGCTGATCTGGCCCTGGCGGGCATCCCCAGCCCGCTGCCCCCGGACGAAGTGATCGACGCCATGAAGGCCGTGGGCGAGCAGCTTCCCCCCTCTCTGCGCGAAACCGGCGAGGGCGGATGCGCGGGCTGCCCCTCCGCCTGCGGAAGCAGCCGCGAAGTTTTGGAATACTGACTTTCAGGCGCGTTTGTCAAACTTTCCCGTTTCCATTGGACTTTCATGCGGAAGTATGCTATAATCAGGAAGCCGTTTTGAAAACGGTACGGCGCGGGAAAAAGCGCGCCGTGGAGCATCAACAGCAAGGAGAGAATACCATGAGCGAATGCACCCACGACTGCTCCTCCTGCGGGGCCAATTGCCCCAGCCGGGATCAGCAGCAGAGCTTGATTGAAAAACCCCACGCGGGATCGAACATCAAAAAAGTAATTGCCGTCATGAGCGGCAAGGGCGGCGTAGGCAAATCCCTGGTGACGGCGCTGCTGGCCGTGATGGCTCAGCGGGAAGGCTATAAAACCGCCATTCTGGACGCCGACGTGACGGGCCCCTCCATCCCCAAGGCTTTCGGCATGAAGGAAACCGCCATGGGCAATGAGGAAGGCATCCTGCCTGTGGAAAGCCGCACCGGCATTAAAATGATGAGCGTGAACCTGCTTCTGGAGGACGAAACCGCGCCTGTGGTTTGGCGGGGCCCGGTGATTGCCGGCACCGTGAAGCAGTTTTGGACCGATGTGCTTTGGGGCGATATTGACGTGATGTTCATTGATATGCCCCCGGGAACCGGCGACGTGCCCCTGACCGTATTCCAGTCCGTACCGGTGGACGGCGCGGTGGTGGTCACCACGCCCCAGGCGCTGGTGGGCATGATCGTGGAAAAGGCCATGAACATGGCGGATATGATGAAGATTCCCGTGAAGGGCCTGGTGGAAAACATGAGTTACGCCGTGTGCCCCGACTGCGGCAAGCATGTGGACGTGTTCGGCGAAAGCCACGCGGACGAAATCGCCCAGCGCTTCGGCACCCAGGTGCTGGCAAAGCTGCCCATCAGCCTGAAGCTGGCCGCGGCCTGCGACGCCGGTCTGATCGAGCTGTTTGAAGGCGATTGGCTGAACGACGCCATTCGGGAAATCCTGAAATAATTCCTGCGATGTAAAAGAGCGGTCTGCATCAAGCCGCTCTTTTGATGTGCGTCCGATCAGCCGCCTGGTACAGCCGGAAGGCGGGAAGGGGCCTTTGAGGCGTTATTGCTGTATCAATAAAACCTTGAATTTATCCCGCTGGGGATAAGAATACCTGGCAGGGGCGTTTCCATCTTGCCTTCCCGTTTTGAATCCGGGCATTGGTTGGCGGATCAAAAAAATTTCCGTTTTCATGCAACATACCCTGCTGAACATACGTATAAAATGATGCGGGCAATGAAACTGCCCGGCCAAAGACGCCTTACAGGGCGGAGGGAGGAACAATACTTGAAAAAACTGTTTGCTTTGATCTTGATTCTTGCGCTGGCATGCGCGGGCGCGGCCTGTGCGGAAAGCGCGCTTCCTGCTTATGCCTATCCCGGTGACGACCCCATCGAGGCCGCCGTTGCGGAATATACCGCGGAGTTCGGACCGGGCTATCGACCCGAAACCGGCAGCGTATCCATTCCCGCGCCGATCATCCTGCTGGTGGAAGAAACGGACGACAGCCATTGCCGGGTGTACGGGAACTTCTGGCTGTTCAATTATGTGCTGAACGGCGCCACGCTGGAAACCATTTCCGGCGGTGAAATGCCCGCGGTGCTGACGCTGGAAAAAACGGAGAACGGTTGGAAGGTGACGGACGCGGAGCAGGCCGGGGACGGCGAGGATTACGCAAAGGACATTCACCGCTTCTGCCAGGGAAATGAAGCGCTGGAGACAGCTTATTATGAGGCTGAAGATTTGGATAACGCCATGGGCTGGAACGTGCGCCATCGCTTCATCCGGGACTATGTGGCCGCCAACGGCCTGGCGGTGGAGGCTTACCAGGATTATGGCTGGGACCCCATTCCTCTGAGCCGGGCATTCATGTCAGAGCCCATCACCGGCTCCCTGGAGGACGGCAGCTACATCCTGCGCGTTCAGCTGCAGCCGGATGACGCGGGCGAATGGCGCGCTGATGACATGGCCCAGGACGGCAGCGTGGTGAAGCTGGTCTCCGCCGAAACCGCGGGCGGCGTGCTGACCGTTCGCTATGATCCGGTGGGCGACGGCCAGATGGCCGTGTACCTGCGGCACTTTACCGGCATCGCCTGCGACGAAGCGCTGGGCTTTGATCTGCTGGTGAAGGACGGCAAAATTCAGGAGGTAACCGGCGGCTCCCATACCGCCTCCCCCAGCGACGCGGAGCTGGCGGATTATTTCACCGGGGAATGGCTGGAAAAGGACACCCAGTTCACCGTCCTGACCCTGACCCAGAACCCGGAAAAAGGCTTTGATGCAGAGATCATTTCTCCCATGACCCACGGCGCTTATATCTGCCGAGCCACGTTGTATTTTGACTGCGAGCTGAACGCTTTCGTTTACGATAACGGCACTTATTATGAAGTGCCCATTACCGATTCCGAGGAAGCAGCGCTGGGCGACCCTATCGTGACCAATGCGGGCGGGCGGCTGGCGGTCATTCCCGACGAAAACGGCATGCCCATCCTGAGCTGGTATTCTGAACTGACCCCGGAGGAGCCGGAAATCCAGTTCGTTCGGGCGGAATAAGGGCAGCCACAGGCCTTGCGCCGGCAGATATCAGGATCCGACGGCAATCAAAAAGCGGAAGGAATGGGATCATTCCCTTTTCCCTCTGCTTTTTGCATAGAAAAAATCCCATGCCAGGCCTTTGATCCCGGCATGGGATTTTGATTCATGCGTCTCAGTAATCCGCCCCGTAGGGGAACACCGCCACGATTTTGCTTTCGATATATACGATGGTGTACAGGGAGGAGCCATATTGTCGATAGCTGTTCATAAAGTTGGTAATATTGGTGGCGCGGTAGCAGTTATTCTTGGTTCCGTAATAGAAAATGCAGTTGGGCTCCACCTCGTAGTCGTAGGAATCCTTACCGCCGTTGCTGAAGGTGGACAGGTTGCCGCTGTTGTAATCCTCGCCGCTGTACTTGATGGTGACCAGGTCGGCATCAATGCGCCAAGTGGTGCCTTTCAGGTAAATATTATTGATGTAGCCGGCGGAAACCCGGGTGCGCTTTTCGCTGGGACGGCGCTGCAGATAAATGGTGTACACGGTGGACTCGCTGCCGTTGCTCACCTGAATGGTCACGGCCTGGGGCGCGTTGGTCATGGGGATCACCTGGCTCACCTGGCCGCTTTTTACCACCTGGCCGTTCACCCGAATGATGGCGTTGGGATCCATGGCGGTGGGGGTAAACGTGGGACGGGACACCCAATCCGCCACGGTCAGCAGATAGGAAGTTTGATAGGGGCTGAAATATTCCGGCAGCATGATGCCCGTGTTCGGGCAGTTATGGGTCAGACTGCGCAGCAGCGTGGAACCTGCATTGGCATTGCCGTCGTCGGCCATCGCGGGCATGCAGGCGCAAAGCAATATCGCCGCCAGAATCAGAGAAAGAAATCGTTTCATCAAAATTGCCTCCTTTAATGTTGGTTCACCCATAGAACGGAAGAATTTGCCGTTTTCATGCAGATATATCAACTGTCTTGTAAAATTATATCACGTTTCCATAGGCGGAGGCAAGCTCTTTTTTCTGTTTGATCCGCTTTGTCATATCAACAGCCGGGCGTAAACGCCTCACCGGTCTTCCCGGAAATAGGAGAGGCCCAGAGAGGAGGGGGGCTGATTTTCCCGCTTATTGCGCACGCTGGAAATGATCAGCACCAGGATGGTGAACACATAGGGCAGCATTTTCAGCAGCGGCTTCATAGCCATAGTCACCTGGATCCATTCGATGTTGGTGATATAGCTGCTGCAGGAGAAAAGGATGCCGAACACGGTGGAGCCAATGATGGTCATATGGGGCCGCCACAGGGCGAAAATGACCAGCGCGATGCTGAGCCAGCCGAAAGCTTCCAGGCTCAGGTATGCTTCCTGAGAAGCCATATAGTCAATGATGTAATAGAACCCGCCCAGACCGGAAATGCCGCTGCCGATGATGGTGGCGGCGTACTTGTAGCGGTTCACATTGATGCCCACGGCGTCAGCGGTGGCAGGGTTTTCGCCCACAGCCCGCAGATGCAGGCCCACCTTGGTGCGGAACAGCACATAGCTGGCGGCGATGGCAATGATGATGGCCAGGAAGAACAGAACGCCCAGGCACTGCAGGCTGTCCTGCCGGCCGGCGAAGGGCCAGCGATAGTACATCTTGGGGCCCACCAGGTACACGGTGGCGTTCATTTTGCTCATGATCACCTTCATCAGGCCCACGCCGAAGGTGGTAAGCGCCAGGCCGGTCACGTTCTGGTTGGCCCGCAGCGTGACGGTCATGAAGGAATAGATCAATCCCATGAGCCCGGAGAAAACCAGGGAGGCCAGGATGCCCAGAATCACGATCAGAAAAGGGGGCAGGCCGGATTTGCCGATCATATTCAGCATCAGGCAGCCGCCCGCGCCGCCCATGCACATGATGCCGGGGATGCCCAGGTTCAAGTGTCCCGCTTTTTCGGTGAGGATTTCGCCGGTGGAGCCGTACACGAAGGTGGCGCCGAAGGCCAGAGAATCAATGAAAAAACTCAGCCAGATATTCATTTTACGACCCTCCTTCCAGCTTTTCCGCGGGTTCCGCGGCCCCGGAAATGCAGCTTATAGCGGATGAAGAATTCGCTGCCGATGATGAAGAACAGAATGATGCCGGTGATCACGTCCGGCAGCGCGCCGGACACATTGAAATCCTGGCTGATCTGGGCCGCGCCCTGATTGAGCAATTGGATCAGGCCGGAGGTGATGATCATCATCAGCGGATTGAAATTCCCCAGCCAGGAAACCATGATGGCGGTGAAGCCCTGACCGCCCACCGAATTAGTGGTCACGGTCTGGTCCAGCCCCGCGGCGATCAGATACCCGGCCAGGCCGCAGAGCACGCCGCTGAGCAGCATGGTGCGGATGATCACTTTCCGCACGTTGATGCCCACATACCGGGCCGTGCGCACGCTTTCGCCCACCACGTTGATTTCGTAGCCGTGCTTGGAATAATTCAGATAAATATACAGCCCGATGGTGAGCGCCAGCACGATCAGGATGATCAAAAGATAATCGTTGCCGCCCACGGTGGGCAGCTTGCCGTATTTCAGCTTGGGCAGAGAGGAAGATCCGTTGGGCACCCACACCACCAGGAAATAGGACACCAGGAAGGTGGCCACATAGTTCATCATCAGGGTGAACAGGGTTTCATTG
>JAUNMW010000316.1 GCA_030537395.1 Clostridia bacterium
AAACAAGCAATGTCCGCATCAAGCGGACTTGCGCCGATTGAGGCTGCGGACAACAAGCCCTGGCGCAGAGTTTGAGGCCGCGCAGGCCTCAACGGTCCCCTTTGCCGGATTGCCGCATGATTTTTACCCTTGAGAACAATACTGTTATGACTTTAGTATGCTAATAGTATGAACTATTTCTATGGATACAAATGGCCATGCCGGTTCGTCCGGCATGGCCTCTGTCATTTTCCTGTAGATTGATCATTGCTCTTCTTTGAACGGACGGGAAAGGATTTCACCGGCGTCCACGCTCAGCGCCTTGGTGGGGCACACCTGGAAGCAATAGCCGCAGCCGATGCAATGATCTGTTTTGCGGGCCTTCCGCTCCACGATCTCAATGCCTTCTTGCCAGCACACGTCCACGCAGCGGCCGCAGCCGATGCACTTATCGGCATCCACCTGACATTGCTGGTAAGCGTCGCCCAGGGCGTTCTGACGGGCTTTGGCAAAGTCGCCGGGCATATTGAACAGCTGCAGCGCGTCTCCCTTCAGGCTGTCCATATCGGGATAGCCCGCCTGATCCATCCATTTGCTCAGATCGCTGATCACCTTTTTGCAGGCCATGGCGCCGCCGGAGCAGGCCAGGGCCCCCAGCTGCACGCAGTCGCTGCCCGCCATGATGAACCGGGCGGCCTGATCGAAGGAGAACACGCCGCCGCCTGCGTACATGGGCAGCGAAATGCCGTTATTGCGTCCCTCCGCCACCGCGTAGCATACGATGGGATTGGCCTGGGTGCCGCCGTAGCCCGAGCCGGGCCGGGGCTGGGTGCGCCGCCAGTCCAGATCCATATAAAACGCTTTCCAGCGTGCGGTAGGCCCCACGGCATCCGCCCCGCTGGCCTGGGCGATGCGCATGGAGGTAAGCACATCGCAGCCCTCCACCGCCAGCTTCACCATGACCTTGACCGAAGCGGGAGCCGCCTGCCGGATCATGGCGGTGCAGTGGCGCACCAATTCATAATAATCGAAAATGCGGTCCTTGGCAACGGCTACGCCGGGGGTGTTGAAGTGAAGCTCCAAGGCGTCGGCCCCCGCCAGGGAAAGCTCCTTGGTCTGCCGTACCCAGTCCTTTTCCCAGTCGCCGCCCTTCACAATATCGCTGTAATGGCCCACGGACACCCACAGCTTGATATCGGAATCCAGCTCCCGGCGGGCTTTCTTTACTTCCTCGCAGTATTGCTCCAGGGTGGAAACGGTATCCGGCACCTGACGCCCCACGGCATGGCTGTGAAAACAGGGCTGGCCCTGATAGGCCGCCGCCGCGTCGGGATAAAAGAAGCTGCCGCCGCCGCTGCCATGGCCGAAATTGCGCATGGTGATAGCGCCGGGGCGCATTTTGGCGCTTTTCAGTACGTTTTTCGCGCCCTGGGTGGCCGGGGAGGAGGCCACCACGAAAGGATTGATCATATCCAGAGATTTTACATACAGATCAGCCATTTTCTTCACCGCTTTCCAAAAGTTTCAGGAGCGTTTTTGCGTCAGATCGGAATTGCTCCGGCGAATCGTCCCGAACGAATTCCAGCAGCGCGCAGTGCTCCCCGCCCATATCCGCCGCGGCGTCCAGATAATACTGCCATTCCGCGGCGTTCAGGGGGCCCCGCTTGCCGTCCGGCCAGGAATACACATGGAAATTCAATAGTCTGCCGCCCATCAGCCTGATCCCCTGCACCCGCTCCCGGGGACTCAGCGCCACCGTGGGCTGCCACAGGCAGTACAGGTTGGGATGGTTCGCTTCTCGAATCAGCCTTTCCGCAGATTCGTTGGTATCGGTCAGGGTGTTTTTATGCCATTCAAAGGCCGCCTTGATTTGTTCCTTGGCCGCCATTTCGGCAATCAGCGCCGCTTCATCGGCCAGGCGGATGAATTGCGCATCATCCACCTCGGCGGAGGCCTGAGTGCCCGCCCATACCCGAATGATAGGCGCGCCCAGGGCTTTGGCAGAGCGCAGGCTGCGTTCAAAGGCGGGGCCGGGCTGTTCATTTTCGCCCAGACGGAAATAGGAGCCGTAGGCGGCCACCCGCAGCCCTGCCGCCTCCGTTTTTTGGCGAAGCAGCGCCGCGCTGTCGGGATCGTTGGGCCATACGTGCACGTTTTCGGACCATTCCACCGCTTTCAACCCGCAATCGGACAGCAGAGCGATCACCTCGTCGGTGGTCAGGGGCATTTTTTTGAAGGTGGCGGATACCGCGCCGGGGATCCATTGGGTTTTCATAGCTTCAGCACCGCTTCCCATACGCTTTCCTCCACGGGAATGCCCTTTTCCATATTTTCAGCCCGGGTTTTCATCATGTTCTTGCCGGGATAATACACCGGCCGCTGGGGGTCTACCGGCTTGGAGGTTTGCATATCGGCCAAAGTGTCCCGCACCTTCTGCGCAAATTCCTTCCCGTCGGGCAGGCTGTTCAGGTCGATGGCGATGAACACCTGGCTCAATTCCGTTTCCGTGGGCAATTCGCCCACCTGCCGGGAGGTGCGGCCCCCGCTGAGGGCCGCGGCGACCAGATCCAGCATCAGGGATATGCCGCTGCCCTTCCAGTAGCCGATGGGCAGCACCTGATGGGTGGCCAGAATATCGGCGGCGTTGCGGGTGATCTGCTGATCGGGATTGAAACCGCCATCCACCGGCAGCTCCTTATTCTGTCGGGCATAGCTTTCCAGCTTGCCGTAGCTGAACATGCTCACCGCCACATCCAGCAGCACGGGGGCCTCCTCCCCGTTGGGCACGGCGAACACAACCGGGTTGTTGCCCAGGCGGGCTTCCCGGCCCCCCCAGGGGGGCATATTGGGCACGGTGTTGGTCCACAGGATGCCGATGCAGTTTTCCTGGACGGCCATCAACCCGTAGTTGCCGGGGCGCATCCAATGATTGGTATTATTCAGCGCCACCACGCCGATGGTTTGCTGATGGGCCAATTCGATGGCCCGCTGCATGCAGCGATAGGCGTTCAAATTGCCGCAGCCCCGGCGTCCGTTCCAGCGCTCCAGCATGCCCAGACTGGCTTCCATTTCCGCTTCCGCATTCACGTCCACCGACCCGTTCTCAATGGATTTGATAAACTTGGGGAACCGGTTCAGCCCGTGGGTGTAAATGCCGTCCCGGCTGGCGTCGGCAAACAGCGTGGCGGACAATTCCGCCCGATCTCCCGTGATTCCGTATTTGTTCAGCACGCGGATGAATTCCGCCCGCATTGCTTCGTAAGGAACACGCATAGGCTTTCCTCCCTAAACAGTGCATTTTTTATTATCATTCAGCGTATTGGCAAGAGTTTAGAG
>JAUNMW010000041.1 GCA_030537395.1 Clostridia bacterium
CGGGTATCCTTGATGGAGATGCGCTTGCCGGTGCCGTTCCAGCCGGTGTTGACCAGGTAAGCCTTAGCGCCGGACTTCTGCATCTTCTTGACCAGTTCCTCAGCGTACTTGGTGGGATGCAGTTCCAGGAAGGCCTGGCCGAAGCAGGCGGAGAAGGTGGGGGTGGGTTCGGTGATACCGCGTTCGGTGCCCGCCAGCTTGGCGGTGAAGCCGGACAGGAAGTAATACTTGGTCTGTTCGGGGGTCAGCACGGAAACGGGGGGCAGCACGCCGAAAGCGTCGGCGGACAGGAAGATCACGTTCTTGGCGTCGGGGCCGGCAGAAGTGGGCCGCACGTTCTTAACGATCTTTTCAATGTGCTCGATGGGATAGGAAACGCGGGTGTTTTCGGTGACGGACTTATCGGCAAAGTCGATCTTGCCGTTTTCATCCAGGGTCACATTCTCCAGCAAAGCATCCCGGCGGATGGCGTTGTAAATGTCGGGCTCGGAATCCTTATCCAGGTTGATGACCTTAGCGTAGCAGCCGCCCTCGAAGTTGAACACGCCGTTATCGTCCCAGCCATGTTCGTCGTCGCCAATCAGCAGACGCTTGGGGTCGGTGGACAGGGTGGTTTTGCCGGTACCGGACAGGCCGAAGAAAATAGCGGTGTTTTCGCCCTGCATATCGGTGTTGGCGGAGCAGTGCATGGACGCCATGCCCTTGAGAGGCAGGTAATAGTTCATCATGGAGAACATGCCCTTCTTCATTTCGCCGCCGTACCAGGTGTTCAGGATCACCTGCTCCCGGCTGGTCACGTTGAAGGCCACCACGGTTTCGCTGTTCAGGCCCAGTTCCTTATACTGTTCGCACTTGGCCTTGGAGGCGGTGTACACGATAAAGTCCGGCTGGAAGCTGGCTTCTTCCTCAGCGGTGGGCTTGATGAACATATTGCGCACAAAATGAGCCTGCCAGGCCACTTCCATGATGAAGCGCACGGCCATGCGGCTGTCCTTGTTGGCGCCGCAGAAAGCGTCCACCACGTACAGCTTTTTGCCGGAAAGCTCCTTCTGGGCCAGTTCCTTCACGACAGCCCAGGTTTCCTGCGTCATGGGATGGTTGTCGTTCTTGTACGCTTCGCTGGTCCACCACACGGTGTCCTTGGAATTTTCGTCCATGACGATGTACTTATCTTTGGGGGAGCGTCCGGTGTAAATCCCCGTCATCACGTTGACGGCGCCCAGCTCGCTTTCCTGACCCTTTTCATAACCGGTCAGGGAAGGATCCATTTCGTCCTTGTACAGCAGTTCATAGGACGGATTGTAAACGATTTCCTTGGTTCCGTTGATGCCATACTGGGTCAGATCGATGTTAGCCATGATGATAAACCCCTTTTCTGTATCATATTGGGATGGAGCATTGTTTCGCGGCAAAGGCCGAAAACCCCAACCTTTACCAAATACATTATATCACGGCGTTTTGCAAGGGTCAATCGATAAATTGTGCCATTCTTTGAACAATAAAGCCAAATTGAAAGGAATTGACGGCCATTAAAAAAGACGGCGTATCGTTCGGGTTTTTATCCCTTCGATCACAGCCGTCCATGGACTGATTCTATGCTCTGCTTTACAATTGTCTTGACAGCACGCGCTTTAAAAACTCCTGGGTGCGCTGCTGCGCGGGGGCGGTAAAAAGCTGCGCGGGCGGGGAATCCTCCAGGATCACGCCGCCGTCCATGAAAAGCACGCGGCTGGCCACATCCCGGGCAAAGCTCATTTCGTGGGTGACGATCAGCATGGTCATCCCTGCGGATGCCAGATCCTGCATAACGTTCAAAACCTCCCCCACCATTTCGGGGTCCAGGGCGCTGGTAGGCTCGTCAAACAGCAAAATTTCCGGTTCCATGCACAGGGCTCGGGCAATGGCCGCCCGCTGCTTCTGCCCGCCGGATAATTGGGCGGGCCGGGCGTGCCGGTAGGCCCCCATGCCCACCTTTTCCAAATAATGAACAGCCCGTTTTTCCGCTTCCGCGCGGTTGGTTTTCAGCACCAGCTTCTGCCCCGCCACGCAATTTTCCAGCACATTCATATTCCCGAACAGATTGAAGGATTGAAACACCATGCCTACCTTGCTGTTGTACAGGGTGCGTTTCCATTCCGTTTCCGCGTTTTTTCCATGGTAAAGCACCTGCCCGCCGGTGGGCTGCTCCAGAAAATTGATGCAGCGAAGCAGCGTGCTTTTGCCGGACCCCGAGGATCCGATAATGCAGATTACTTCGCCTTTTTTTACCTGAAAGCTGATGTCCCGAAGCACTTCATGGTCGCCGAAGCTTTTTACCAAATGCCGGATCTCCAGAATATTGTCCGCCATGCTCATGCCTCCTCCCCTTCATGCACGGTAATGCTGGCGTGGCTGTCGCTTTGGGAACCGTAAATGGTATAGTTCCGCTTCCCGTCCATTTTCTTTTCCAGCAGCCGCAGCAGCCTTGTTACCGTAAAGGTGAGAATCAGGTAAATGCAGGCGATCACGAAGAAGGCTTCAAAGTACCGCCCATAGGTGCCGGCGGCTCCCTTCCCGGTAAAGTACAGCTCGTTCAGGGAAATCACGTTCAGCACGCTGGAATCCTTGATATTTACCACAAATTCATTGCCGATGGAGGGCATAATATTCCGCACCGCCTGGGGCAGCACCACCCGCACCATACTCTGCCAATGGGTCATGCCAATGGCAGTGGCCGCCTCCTTCTGGCCTGCGTCCACGCTGATGATGCCGCCGCGGATGATTTCCGCCATGTACGCGCCTGTGTTGATGGATACAATGAAAATGGCCGCGGGCAGCACAGGCGCGCCGCGCTGGATGAGCCCGATCATCATGGAGCCGTAGTAAATCACCATGCTCTGCACGATCATGGGAGTTCCCCGGAACACTTCAATGTATACGTTCAACAGAAAATGCACCGTCCGCAAAGGCATTTTTTTGATCCAGCCGCCCTTGGGCAGCGGAATGGTGCGAACGATGGCCACCAGCAGGCCGATCACAAAGCCCAGAACGGTGCCGGTCAGGGCTACCAGCAGCGTGACCCCTGTTCCACGCAGGAACAGCGCGCCGTACTTATTCAGCAAAAACTGTACCCAGCCAAAGAACGTGGCGGGAATATTGGCAGGCAAGGAATTCACCCTTTCATAAAAAGAGTACAGAGTTCAGAGTGCAGAGTACAGATGAAATAGTGTTCGCAAATTTAAATTAAAATTGTTAGCTAATCAAATTTGCACTCTGTACTCTGCACTCTGTTCCTCCAATTATTCGGCCACCAGCGGCTGCCGGGCAGTGGCGTCCAGCATGATCTGAACCCGTTCATCCTCGCTGATTTCCGCAAGGGCCGCGTTGATGGCATCCTTGTACGCGCTGCCGTAAGCCAGGCCGATGGCGATGGCGGTATCATCTTCAGAAGCTTCAAAACCCTGGCCTTCCTCAAATTGGATATAGGTCAGGCTGGGATTGGCCATCACGTCCGCTTCCGCGCCGGGACGCTCCGCCACATAACCGTCAACGGCGCCGCTGAGCAGGTTCACGATCATGGCGGGGAAGGTTTCCCGGGGCGTATCATGCTGCACGTTGGGAATCTGATCGATCACGGTGTCATGGAAGGTGTTCAGCTGAGCGCAAATCACCGCGCCGGACAGATCGGCCAGCGTTTTGGCGCTGGCATAAGGGCCGTCCTTGCGCACCACTACCACCAGTTCGCTTTGGTAATAATGATCGGTGAAATCAATGGTCATTTTCCGCTCGGCGGTGGGGCTCATGCCGGCGATGATCAAATCGATATTGCCGCTGAGCACTGAGGGGATCAGACCATCCCATTCCGTTTTCACGATTTCCAAATCCATATCCAGCGCTTTGGCGATGCGCAGGGCAATCTGCACGTCGTATCCATCGGCGTAGCCGCTGCCGTCCGCAATACGGGCGGTAAATTCATTTTCTTCGATTTGCTGCCAGTTGTAAGGCGCGTAACCGCATTCCATACCCACGCGCAGGGTGCCTTCCGCCAAAGCGGGCACGGCGGACAGAACCAGCAGAACAGCGCATACCAGAGCGAACATTTTCTTCATTTTCTTTTCCTCCTTCATCATAGAAAAAGCGGGAACAGCCGCGCCATTCTCCGCTTTGATTCCTCAGAAAAGGAAAAACATCGAATAGCGCTCCATGGCCCAGGCCATGACAGTCTGAAAGATGTTTTCCTCCAGCCCAACGCGCCGCCCAGCCAAACGGCGCATTTCGGCAGCTTCCCCTTTCACGCGGGTTCTTTGCCCCGGCCGGGCTCCCCCGCGCTACTTTTGTCAGCCGCGCCTCTATTCCGTCCGGTTATGCCGGACATATGCATTATTATACCTTCCATGAAGCCTCTGTCAAGAGCCCAGCTTTTCAATTATTGCATATAAATTGTATTTCATTCCATGCTTTGCCTTTCATCCGGTATCCCTTTTCTTTTCGTTCATTCAGTGCTATAATTATGATTGCAAAAAGTAAGGGAGGAATTCATTCCATGCGCTGCGGATGCCCCAAATGTGAAGACGTGGAAAGCTACATGATCCATTCGGAAAAGGATAATTGCTGCGTGTGCCCCACCTGTTTATATCGCTGCTACGCCTGCCAGGGCGACGGCCAGGCGCTGAGCCGGGACGCCATATTGAATCTGAAAAAAGAATCGCCGGATATGCAGGCATTTTTCCTGCGGCAATATGCCGCCCCGGACGCTTCCAACGCCGCCGAAACCTCCGTTTGGTATCCGGAAGAGGAATCCCGGGAGGATTGATTTTTCCTCTTGCGAAATAGATGGATACCGGATATAATGAATCCAGAATCCGGATGAAAACAATTCATCCGCGCAAGGAGGAAATACCATGGAAAAGTACGAGTGCCCCTGCGGTTACATCTATGATCCCGAAGCGGGCGATCCCGAAGGCGGTATCGCTCCCGGCACCAAATGGGAAGATATTCCCGAGGACTGGGTATGCCCCATCTGCGGCCTGGGCAAGGACGCGTTCACGCCTGTCTGATCTAACCGGCATCCCGTTTTCACCCCGCGAAAGCGGGGCTTTTCTTTTTTCGCGCCTTTCTGTTCGGTATGCGCAATAGAATGTAAGGATACTGTTCCGTCATACACTTCAAGAATGCTTCAATGCTGCAAGAGAGCACAGCGTACAAAGTTCAGAGTACAGGTGTTACAGTGATCTCAAAGGAACGCGATTCATCTTCCAGACTATATCAATCTGTGCTCTGCACTCTGTTTTTTTCTTCGCCGTTTAAAGCGTTCTTTATTCCCCAATCCATTGGAAAGATAAGAATTTATTATATTTTTCTTGAAAAATAAGCAAAAAATCTCCTCTTCATGAATTCAACCCTTGCATCCCAGACCAAAATACAGTATACTATAGATTGATCCAAAGCGTCCCTTTGGATCAGAACCGGCGTAAGGAGGTTCGTAAAATGGAGTGCAAAATCAAAAATGACATGGGCACCATCTTTATCGCGGAGGATGTTATGCTCAAGGTCGTTGGTTATGCGGCGCTGGAATGCTACGGTATCGTAGCCATGTCGTCCAAGCGCGCCAAGGACGGTCTGGTGGAATGGCTGGGCCGTGAAAACCTGAGCAAGGGCGTGCAGCTTCGCATGGTGGATGATCAACTGGATGTGGATCTGTTCATCGTGGTGGAATACGGCATTTCCGTGGCCGAGGTTTGCAAAACCATCGTGGAGGTCGTCCGCTATAAGCTTGAGAGCATGACGGGGGTCAAGGTTCGCTCCGTCAATATTTCAGTGGAAGGCATCCGCATTTGATTTCCACGTTTGAACGGAGGGAAACCCTTTGATACAGGTACAATCGATTGACGGCCTGCTGCTGCGGGAAATGGTGCTGGCAGGAGCGGCTTTACTGGAAAAAAACCGGGAAGCGGTGGACGCGCTGAACGTGTTTCCCGTACCCGACGGGGATACCGGCACCAATATGAGCCTGACCATGCAAAGCGCCACCCGTGAAGTGAACAGCAAGGAATTCACCCGGGCGGACGAAGCGGCGGAGGCCCTTTCCAAGGGCGCGCTGCGCGGCGCCCGGGGCAACAGCGGCGTGATCACCAGCCAGCTGTACCGCGGCTTTGCAAAGGCGCTGAAAGGCGTTGAAAAAATTACGCCTGTGGAATTTGCCGCCGCTTTGCAAAAGGGCGCGGAAACCGCCTATAAAGCCGTGATGAAGCCCAAGGAAGGCACCATTCTGACCGTGGCCCGCACCATCGCGGAGGACGCGGTGCGTCAGGCTGCCCTGGCCCCCGATGATTACGACGCGCTGTTCAATGTGATATTGCAAAGCGGCGAAGCCATTCTGAAGCGCACCCCCGAAATGCTGCCTGTGCTCAAGCAGGCCGGCGTGGTGGACGCGGGCGGCAAAGGCCTTTTGTACATCTATACCGGTTACGCCGCCGTACTGCGGGGCGAATCCGTGGATGCCGTTGTCGCGGAGGAAGAAGCCAAGGAGCAGGCCGCCGAATTTGTGGATGACCATGAGGCCATTGAAGATTTGAAATTCGGCTATCATACCGCCTTTTCCCTCACCCGTATCAAGCCTGAGGTGCAGGACAGCGATATCGATCATTTCCGCCGCCGCTTGAACCGCATCGGCGATATGGTGCAGGTGGAATCCATTGAAGGCGGCTATCAGGTGCATGTGCACACCAACGATCCCGGCCGGGTGCTGCAATACGGCACGGAGCTGGGCGAAATTGATCACATTGATGTGCAGAATATCGCCCTGGAACGCCGAATCCGGGAAGAAGCGGAACAGGCCGCCCATGCGGCGGAGCCCCCCAAGCCCTACGGGATGGTGAGCGTATCCCTGGGCGAGGGCTTTTCCAACATTCTCAAGGATCTGCAGGTGGATGCCATCGTGGAGGGCGGACAGACCATGAACCCCTCCATTGAAGATTTGCAAAAGGCCATCGATTCCGTAAACGCGGAACACATTTTCGTGTTCCCCAACAACGGCAATATCGTGCTGGCCGCCCAGCAGGCCGCGGAGCTGTCCGAAAAGAACGTAACGGTGATCCCCACCAAAAACGTGGCCATGGGCATTGCCGCCGCCGTCGCTTTCCAGCCCGATCTGAGCGCCGAGGAAAACACGGAACGCATGGATGAAGCGGCCCAGCGGGTGCGCACCGGCACCATCACCTACGCCGTACGCGACAGCGATTTTGAGGATATGCACATCAATGAAGGCGATATCATCGGCCTGCATAACGGCAAGGTGGAATTCAAAGCCAACAATGTGCACGACGTGGCCATCGAGCTGATGAAGGCCATCGTGACCGAGGACGACGGCCTGATCACCATTTACTACGGCGCGGATACCGCGGAAGCGGACGCGGAGGCCCTGGGCGAAGAATTTGGCGAACTGTACCCGGACTGCGATGTGGAAGTACATGCCGGCGGCCAGCCCCTGTACTATTACCTGATCGCGGTGGAATAAGGAAAAATGGAATCACGCGGCGGACTTTCCGCCGCTGTTTTTGTTTGGAAAAAGCGCTCCCCTTTGCCGACGCAATCAGCAAGGAGGAGCGCTCCTTCATTTTCCAATGCTTGATGAAAATCATTGATCATGATTATCTGTTCGATATTGGTCTGCCAACGCCTTTTCCTTATCGTTCAGCTTCGCCGAATCCAACAGATCGGGGCGGCGCTGGGCAGTGGCGATGATGGCCTGTTCCCGCCGCCAAGCGGCAATTTTGGCATGATCCCCATTCAAAAGCACCTCGGGCACGGTCATGCCCTCAAATTCCCGGGGCCGGGTGTACTGCGGGTATTCCAGCAATCCCGCGTCGGAAAAGCTTTCATCCTGAGGGCTTTCCTCGCTGCCCAGCACGCCGGGGATCAGCCGGGCCACGCAGTCGGAAAGCACCATAGCCCCCAGTTCTCCGCCGGTAAGCACATAATCCCCGATGGACACTTCCATATCGATATATTTGTCCAGGGCCCGCTGATCCACGCCCTCATAATGGCCGCACAGCAGGATCAAATGCTCCTCCTTGGACAATTCCTGGGCCAGTTTTTGCGTCAGCGGCACGCCCCGGGGGGACAGATAAATGCGCTTGACCGGCGACGGGCTTTCGTTTGCCGCCGTGTTATCACGGCATGGAACGCCCCGCTTTTCGCATACCGCTTTCATGCAGTCCGCGATGGGCTGGGCCATCATCAGCATGCCCGCCCCGCCGCCGAAGGGGTAATCGTCGGTGTTTTTATGCTTGGAGCCGGAAAAAGGCCGAATATCCGTAGCCTCAATCGTGATCAGGCCCTGTTCCCGTGCCCGGCCAATGATGCTGGTATTCAGCACGCTTTCAAACATTTCGGGAAAAATGGTGAGAATATCGATGGTCATGGGCTGTTTTTCCCACGCCAAAACCTCAGCATCCGAAGCGGCGTCCAGGTCTGACAGCGCGGGATGATTCGTCAGGCGCTTGATGATGCGCCAGCCATCCCTGCACCGGATGTAGTTTTTTTCGATGGGCCGGAACCCCAAATCCAGATACACCTTCACCGCCAGCCAGGTGGTGGTTTGGGTGGGAACTTTGCCATGAGAATAGCCCAATTGCTTCATGACCTGGATCACATGGGAAATCAGGGGTTTGGACAGTCCTTTCCCCTGCTCCTCCCTTTTCACGGCCACCCAATGCAGCCACCCGGCCCCGCTTTGATCAATGCCCCGCACATCATAAAACGCCGTTGCGGTAGCCACCTTTTCCCCCAACCGATTGACCACGAACACCATTCGGTTATACAATTCGCTCTCATGCGCCTCATAGTACCGCTTCCAGGCGTCCAGGCCCTCTTCATAGGAAGAGAACTCTTTGGCGCTTTTTTCGATTTCTATCCACGCGTCCCGGTCCCCATCCTGATAAAAAGCATAGAAATATCCTTCCGGTAAAGGAATTTCCACCATGCCGGTGATATCCCCCTCCAGCATCAATTCATAATATTGAATTCGGGCATCGTGATTATCCAATTCGGGCAGGGCCAATTTTCTTCACCGCCTATGCTTTCTTTCTGAACACATCCAGGAAATGGTGGCTGACGCCCACCATATCGGGCCTCTCGCAAATCGCATCATGATATTTGAGGAACCGGGCGTACATTTCATCATCCATGGCGTCCACCGTATCCCGGATATAATTGGCCGCCATATCCGTACCCACGAAATGCAGGCGTTCAGCGGGCATGGTTTCCATCAGCGAATCGATATCTTCCTTCCGGTACAGCACGAATATTTCCGCGAAGGAGGAGCCCGCCTTGAAGGTGACGGGGTCGATCAGCGCCTGATATTTGGGGTCCTTGAACATGCCCCGCTGGAAGCAGTATTGCACAATGGTGGCGTCGTTTCCGCAGTAAGCGGCAAAAACCACCCCGCCGGGCTTGGTCACCCGCAGCGCTTCCCGCAGGGCCTGCTTCTGATCTTCCACCGAATACAGGTGATACATGGGGCCCAGCAGCAGGGTAATATCATAAGCATCATCCTGATACGCGGATAAATCCAGGGCGTTGCCCTGCACGATGGTTATGTTTTCACCCGGCTGTGTATTTTGCTTGAATATATCGATATTGTGCTGCACCAGCTCCACCGCGTCCACCCGGTATCCCTGCTGGGCCAGGGCATGGCTGTACCGCCCGGTGCCCGCGCCGATTTCCAGAACGCGATCCTCCGGCTTCAAATATTTTTCAATGTACCGCATGGTGGTGTGGAATTCCACAAAGCCATGCTTGGAGCGCAGACGGTTATCCTCGTCATACTGAGCATAATACTGCTCCAAATAATCTTTCGCGTCCATTTTTACTCCCAATCGCATACAGCCACTTCGGGCAGCCGTTTTTCGTCGATGATGATGATGCCCTTTTCCACGTTCACCGTGGGGATCACATGCTTTAATGCGGGCAGCAGCATTTCTCCCTTGGGGGTTTTGATCACATACACATCGTTGCCGCCGGGCTGCAGCACGTCCGTCACCTTGCCCAATTCGTTGCCCTGGGTGTCCACCGCCTTGCAGCCGATGAGATCGCAGATAAAGGTTTCGTTCTCCCCCAGCTCCACCGCATGGGCCCGATCCACATACAGCATCCAGTTCCGCTGTTTTTCCGCTTCGTCCCGGGTCTGAGCCCCGTTCAGACGCAGATACACTTCATTATCCCGAACGCTCACTTCGTCCACGGATACCCGCTCATAAGCTTCGCCTTTTTTTACGTATACAAATTCCAGTTCTTCAAATCGGCCCGGATCATCCGTGTCCGGACGCACCTTCACCTGCCCCTTGATCCCCTGGGGCCGCAGCACCTGACCGACGAGCAAATACTCTGAAAGCATGGCTTTTCCCCTTTTAAGACTTAATCAAGGAATGAACACTTTAGAGAAGAAAGGGAGTTGAGAGTTGAGAGTTGAGAGTTAAGAGTTGAGATTTTTATTGTAGTTTTGTCTTTCTGACTGCGATTTCAACGAATAAAACGAATAAATTGTATCAACAAAATATATCTCAACTCTTAACTCTCAACTCTCTTTGACTTTAAGTGTTCATTCAAAGAACGACAAAGCATTTTTGACATGTAGAAGAAAAGGGCGGCAGATTCTTGCCGCCCTTCCGTCTGGCATTTATTGGATCTCCACAAACACCGGCTTGGCATTTTTATCCGTGGCGGCCTTGACCACCGTGCGGATTGCCTTGGCGATACGCCCTTGCTTGCCAATGACCTTGCCCATATCCTCGGGAGCCACGGAAAGCTCCAGAATAATGGCTTCGGGCCCTTCGGTTTCCATTACTTGAACCGCATCCGGCTGATCCACCAGCGACTTTGCCAGGAATAGGACGAGTTCCCGCATGGATGTTCCTTTCTGCGATGACAATTGTTCAGTCATCAGCCTTCGATGGCGCCGGACTTCTTGAGCAGCACCCGCACGGTTTCCGTGGGCTGAGCGCCGTTCTTCATCCACTGCTGGGCCTTTTCATTGTCCACCTTGATTTCGGCGGGCTGCTTCATGGGATTGTAGTAGCCGATTTCTTCAATGAAACGGCCGTCGCGGGGGCTGCGGCCATCCGCGATCACGATGCGGTAGAAGGGGTGCTTCTTCATGCCCATTCTCTTAAGACGAATTTTGACAGCCATGGTATTGTTCCTCCCTGTTTTTTGAATGAATGATCTATGGTAATCATAAAGCTATGATAACCCGCTTGTTGATTGGACGGCGTTACTGGAAATTTCCCATACCGCCCATTTTCTTCATGGCGCGCAGCGCGCCGCGTTTGTTGCCCATCATCTGTTTCATCATTTTCTGCATCTGCTCAAACTGGCGGATGAGGGCGTTCACATCCTGTACCGTCACCCCTGCCCCGGCGGCGATGCGCTTGCGGCGGGAAGCATTCAGGATGGCGGGGTTCCGGCGTTCCTTCACCGTCATGCTGCAAATGATGGCTTCCGGTTTTTTCAGGGCGTTTTCGTCCACTTCAACGTCCTTGAGCTTGGAGCCGATGCCCGGCAGCATGCCCAGCACGTTTTGCAGGGGCCCCATCTTTTTGATCTGGTGCATCTGATCCAGGAAATCTTCCAGATCAAAATCGGCGGGGTTCTTTTTGCCCTTATTCTTGGCAGCCAGCTTGGCGGCGGCCTCCTCATCGGCGGAGGCGGCGGCCTTTTCGATCAGGGTCAGGATATCGCCCATGCCCAGGATACGGCTTGCCATGCGTTCGGGATGGAAGGGTTCGATATCGCCCAGCTTTTCGCCGGTGCCGGCAAACTTGATGGGTTTGCCCGTTACCGCGCGTACGGACAGCGCCGCGCCGCCGCGGGTATCGCTGTCCAGCTTGGTCACGATCACGCCGTCGATGCTCAGCTTTTCATCGAAGGACTTGGCCACGTTCACCGCGTCCTGACCGGTCATGGCGTCCACCACCAGCAAGATTTCCTGGGGACGGACGGCGGCCTTTACGTCCTGAAGCTCCTGCATCAGCGTTTCGTCAATGTGCAGCCGGCCGGCGGTATCGATGATCAGCACGTCCCGGCCATAATACCGGGCGTTTTCCACCGCTTCCTTGGCGGTGATCACCGGGTTCTGGGTGCCCTTTTCAAACACAGGCACCCCCACCTGCTCGCCAACCACCTGCAATTGCTTAATGGCGGCGGGACGGTAAATATCGCAGGCGGCCAGCATGGGCTTTTTGCCCTGCTTAGTCAGGTATCCGGCCAGCTTGGCGGCCATGGTGGTTTTACCGGCGCCCTGCAGGCCGCAGAGCATGTAGATCGTGGGCACGGAGGAGGACCAGGTGAGCTTGGCGTTGCTGCCGCCCATCAATTCGGTCAATTCCTCGTTGACGATTTTGATCACCTGCTGGCCCGCGTTCAGGTTGGCCAGGATCTCCGCGCCGATGCAGCGTTCCGTTACCTTTTTAATGAAATCCTTGACGACCAGGTAGTTGACGTCCGCCTCCAGCAGGGCCATGCGCACTTCCCGCATGGCGTCCTTGATGTTCTGCTCGGTCAGCTTGCCCTTGCCCGTCAATTTCTTAAAGGCGTTTTGCAGCTTTTCTGAAAGCCCTTCAAAAGCCATTACTCTTCCTCCTGATCCAGCAAAGAATCAATCAAATCGCAGACATTTTTCAAATGAATTTCCGTATCTTCGGAAGCCTTCACCAGCCGAAGCTGATTTTTGCATTCGTTCAATCCGTCTTCAATCGCCTGGAAACGCCGCAGCATGCCCAGCTTTTCTTCCCACGCTTCCAGCTTTTTTTCCGTGCGGCTCACCGTGTCGTGCACGCTTTGCCGGCTGACGGAAAACTGATCGGCGATTTCGGCCAGGGAATAATCCTCTTCCCAATACAGCCGCGCCATTTCCCGCTGGGTGTCCGTGAGCAGATTGCCATAGAAAGCCAGCAGCCAGTTCAGCGTTACCTTCTTTTCCATGGAAGAAAACTCTTCTGTGCTCATGGCAGCCTCCTGTCAACCCGCTTTCCTTGACAGGGTACTATTATACACGTTTTTTGAAAGCTGTCAAGTATTTTTCTTTAACAGCTGAAATAATTTTACAGGGCAGTTTTTTTCATTTTCCTCTTTTCAAACGGCAAAAGTTCTGCTATAATACGTTTAAGAACATTTGTTCTCATTCTATGAAAATGAAAGCAAGGAGGCATTGCAATGGATCAGCTTTCCGATTCATCCGACAAAGAGCAGCGGGTTTACATCGCCATCGATTTAAAATCCTTCTATGCCTCCGCCGAATGCGCCTCCCGGGGGCTGGACCCCCTGACCACGAATCTGGTGGTAGCAGACAGCAGCCGCACAGAAAAAACCATCTGCCTGGCCGTGACCCCTTCCTTAAAGGCATACGGCATTCCGGGGCGGGCTCGGTTATTTGAAGTAAATCAAGCGGTGTGCCGGATCAACGCCCAGCGCCTGGTTTCCGCACCGGATAAGACCTTTACCGGCTCCTCCTGTTTCGCGCCGGAGCTTCACCAAAACCCTGCCTTAAAGCTGGATTTTCTCATTGCCCCGCCCCGCATGGGTTATTATATGGTAGTCAGCACCAAAATTTATGGAATTTATAATCGTTTCGTTTCCCCGGACGATATTCACGTTTATTCCATCGACGAAGTGTTCATGGATGTGACGCCTTACCTGTCGCTGTATCACTGCACGGCGCGGGAATTGGCGATGCGCATGATCCGGGAAGTTCTTCGGGAAACTGGTATCACAGCCACCGCAGGCATCGGCACCAATCTATATTTGGCAAAAATCGCCATGGACATCGTGGCCAAGCATATGCCTGCCGACAAAGACGGGGTCCGCATTGCGGAATTGGATGAACGTTCCTATCGTCAGCAGCTATGGGATCACCGGCCCCTGACGGATTTCTGGCGGGTTGGGCGCGGTTATTCCAGGAAGTTAGAGCAGAACGGGCTGTATACCATGGGTGATATCGCCCGCTGCTCTCTGGGCGGGGCCTATTCCCCCTATGGCGAAAGCAAGCTGTATAAGCTGTTTGGCGTGAATGCGGAACTGCTGATCGATCACGCCTGGGGCTATGAAAGCTGCACCATCCGGGATATCAAGGCTTATGTGCCGCAGGATCATTCCGTCAGCAGCGGCCAGGTGCTGCACTGTCCTTACGAAGCGGACAAAGCCCGGCTGGTGGTACGGGAAATGGCGGAAGCCCTGTCGCTGGATTTGGTGGAAAAGGGCCTGCAGACGGATCAGGTAGCGCTGGCCGTCGGGTACGACCGGGAATCATTGCAGGATCCCGCCCGGATGGCCGCCTATCACGGCCCGGTGGAAGCGGATTATTACGGCCGTCCATCCCCCAAGGGCGTTCATGGCAGCATCCGGCTGAATGAATTCACTTCCTCCACCCGGCTGATTGCCGACGCGATCACCGCGCTGTACGATCAAATCGTGCATCCTTCTCTTTTGGTTCGCCGGATGTATGTGGGGGCGGGCCATGTGCAGCCCAAGGACGAGGTGCCGGAAAATGTGCCCATGCAGCTGGATATGTTTACGGATTATCACGCGGAGCAGCAAAAGCGTCTGCGGAAAAAAGCCCTTCTGGAGAAGGAGCAGCGGCAGCAGCATGCAGTGCTGGACATCAAAAAGCGCTTTGGAAAAAACGCCATTCTGAAAGGCATGAATTATCTGGAGGGAGCCACCGCCCGGGATCGGAACGCCCAAATCGGCGGGCACAAAGCATAATGCAGTCCGGAGGGCGGCGTTTCAAACGATCATCTTTTTTCCAAAGAGGATTTCCGGTCTGCACGGCGAAAATATAGCATCACTTACAAATAATGACTTTGTACGGGAGCGTGTGTTTATGCAGTACCGGAAGGACAGATACGGCAATCCCATTTCCATTTTGGGCTATGGCTGCATGCGGTTTACCAGCAAAGCGGGAAAAATCGATCTGGATAAGGCGGAAAAGGAGATCATGGCCGCCATCCGGGGCGGCGTGAATTATTTTGATACAGCGTATATTTATCCCGGCAGCGAAGCGGCCCTGGGCGAAATCCTGAAACGCAACAACGCACGGGATCAGATCAGCATTGCTACCAAGCTGCCCCATTATCTTCTGAAAAAGCCTGACAGCATGGAAAAGTATTTCCAGGAGCAGCTGCGCCGTCTGCAAACGGATCATGTAGATTATTATCTGATGCATATGCTCACCGACATCAAATCCTGGGAGCGCATCAAGGGTTTGGGCATAGCGGATTGGCTGGATGAAAAGAAAAAATCCGGCGCGATCCGGCAGGTAGGCTTTTCCTATCACGGGAATTCGGATATGTTCTGCCAATTGATCGACGCTTACGACTGGGATTTCTGTCAGATTCAGTACAATTATCTGGACGAGCATACTCAGGCCGGGGTGACGGGCCTGCAATACGCCTCGAAAAAAGGCATTCCCGTTGTGATCATGGAACCCCTGCGGGGCGGGCGGCTGGTCAATAATCTGCCCCCGGATGCGGTAAAAGCTTTTCAGGACAGCGATAAGAAGCGCAGCCCCGCTGAATGGGCCTTCCGCTGGCTATGGAATCAGCAGGAGGTCACCTGCGTGCTGTCCGGCATGAATTCCATGGAAATGGTGCAGGAAAATATCCGTTCCGCCGATGAAGCCCGGCCCGGAGAATTCACGGCAGCGGACTTTGCGCTGATCGAAAAAGTAAAATCCGCCATCAACGCCCGCATGAAGGTGGGCTGCACCGGCTGCCGCTACTGCATGCCCTGCCCCCATCATGTGGATATTCCCGGCACCTTCGCCGCCTACAACCGCCGCTACACCGACGGAAAATTCATGGGCTGGAAGGAATACTTTATGTGCACCGCGCTGCGGAAAAACAACACCGGCGCGGGCATGTGCATCCAATGCGGCCACTGTGAATTGCATTGTCCCCAGCAGATTCCCATCCGGCAAAAGCTGCAGGAAGCAAAAAAGGAATTGGAAGGGCCGGTATACAAAATCGGCTCCAAGGTGATCAAGCTGGTGATGAAGTATTAAAGGAGGCCCTTCGCTGTGAGCGATTCTCCCTACGCGGATATCATCGATCTGCCCCATCACGTATCCGAAGTGCGCAGGCGCATGACCCCCCTGGAACGCGCCGCGCAGTTTGCCCCCTTCGCCGCCCTGACAGGCTATGACGCCGCCATTGCGGAATCCGCCAGGCTGACGGAGGAAAAAATCGTTCCGGGCGAATGGGCCCAGGAAGAATTGAACGAAAGAATCAGTTTTCTGCAAACCTGCGTGTCGGATCATCCCCTGCTGACCGTTACCTATTTTTTGCCCGATCTTCAAAAAGCGGGCGGGAAATATGTTACGGTTTCCGGCAGATTGAAAAAGCTTCGTCTATTTGAACGGGAGCTGCTTTTATCCGCCTGCGGTCCCATTCCTTTGGATGATATCCGGTCAATCGACGGGGATATATTTACCGGGATTGATGTTTGATACTCAAGCTTCTCCCGAATAAAAAGCCGCGCATACAAAAAAGCCTGTCCGGTTCCATGCCGGTCAGGCTTTCTTTGGGAAGAAGCAGCGGCTTACGCCTTCTGCCATTCTTCGGCTTTGGCGGGGGACATGCGCTTGATGGCTTCTTCCGCATAGGGAGATTCCGCGCCGCCGTTTACATACAGGAAGAACTTGCCGTCCTGCGTTTTGTACAGGGTTTCTTCATAGCCCTTGGGATCGCCGAATTCGCCGAACGCCTTCTTCTGAATCAGTTCAGAAGCTTCGGTATCATATTCGACCTTGCAGATAACCTTTTTCAATGCCTTTCATCCTTTCGCGCACCGCTTATGCGCATGCTCAAGATATACGGTGCAGCGCCTAAACTGCACCGCGCATATTATACTACTCTTTCCCATCCTGTACAATGCGTATTCCCGTCCTATTCCTTCCCAAATTAGGCAAATTCAGGCATTTTCTATGTCAAATTTCAAAAAAGAACCTGAAGGATACACAGCGCTTCCATTCAGAAAAAAAGCCCGTACATCCAATAAAATAATACAATTTGGGTTGCAAGAAATCCATTTTGATGTATAATAGATATGGATGAATTTATCCGCATCAGCGGTATTTTTAAAACAGAGAGGATGGAAGCAATGATTTCCTGGAAAAACCTTGATACAGTCGCAGCTTATCGCAAGCTGGCCGCTCTGAAAAACCGTGTGAATCTGGCCCAGGCCATGAGCGGGGAAAACGGTGCCAAGCGCGTGAAGGAATACGCCGTACCCATGGGCGCCGGCCTCAGCTATAATTTTGCCGCCAAGCAGGTGGACGAAGAAGTTCTTTCCGCGCTTCAGGAACTGGCTGATGAAACGCAGCTGACCGAAAAGTACGAAGCGCTGTATAATGGCGATGTGATCAACACCGGCGAAAAGCGCCTGGTGCTGCATCAGCTCACCCGAGGCCAGCAGGGCAATGCCGTGGTAGCCGACGGCGTGGACAAGCGGGAATTCTACACAGCCCAGCAGAAGAAAGCCGCGGACTTTGCCAACAAAGTGCATGCCGGAGAAATCACCAACGCTGCCGGTGAAAAATTCACCACCGTTGTGCAAATCGGCATCGGCGGCAGCGATCTGGGCCCCCGCGCCATGTACCTGGCCCTGGAAAACTGGGCCAAGCAGAACGGACTGCAGAAGATGGAAGCCCGATTCATCAGCAACGTGGACCCGGACGACGCAGCCAGCGTGTTAAAGTCCATCGATCTGCCTCATTCCCTGTTCGTGCTGGTCAGCAAATCCGGCACCACGCTGGAAACCCTCACCAATGAATCCTTCGTGAAGGACGCTCTCAAAAACGCCGGGCTGAACCCCGCCAAGCATATGGTGGCCGTCACCAGCGAAACCAGCCCCCTGGCCAGCAGCAGCGATTATCTGGCCGCTTTCTTCATGGACGATTACATTGGCGGCCGCTATTCCTCCACCTCCTGCGTGGGCGGCGCGGTGCTGTCCCTGGCCTTTGGGCCCGATGTGTTCGCCCGTTTCCTGAACGGCGCGGCGGAAGAAGATGCTCTTTCCAAGAATAAGGATATTTGCAAGAACCCCGCTATGCTGGACGCCCTGATCGGCGTATACGAGCGCAACGTGCAGGGCTATCCCGCCACCGCGGTTCTGCCCTATTCCCAGGCCCTTTCCCGCTTCCCGGCCCATCTGCAGCAGCTGGATATGGAAAGCAACGGCAAGAGCGTGAACCGCTTCGGCGAGCCCGTGAATTATGTCACCGGCCCCGTGATCTTCGGCGAGCCCGGCACCAACGGCCAGCACTCCTTCTATCAGCTCCTGCATCAGGGCACGGACATCGTGCCGCTGCAGTTCGTGGGCTTCCGCAAGAATCAGGCGGGCATGGACGTGGACATTCAGGGCAGCACCAGCCAGCAGAAGCTGTGCGCCAA
>JAUNMW010000317.1 GCA_030537395.1 Clostridia bacterium
AAAAACAACTAAGATGAAGGTATTAACTGTTTTGCGGATTTCAGCCTTCAAAGGGCTTCACGTCCTTCACCGCGCAGGCGGCGCAGATGCGCTTGTCGTCGTTATCGGTATCGATGAGCACATACTTGTTGTTGCCCATGCCCATTTCCTTCATGCAGGAAAGCTGGCGGAAGCCGTGGCGGCTGGTCATACGTTCTTCCATGGCGTGGCGGTATTCGGGGGGCATGGCCATGATCATATCCACGGAGGCCTGGTCGATAGCCAGGATATCCACGGAAGCCAGGATGCCGATGTTGGGGGTCACCACGGGCTCGGCTTCAACGCCTTCGCAGTCACAGGACACGGAAATGTTGCGCAGCACGTTCACATAGGTCACGTGCTTGCCGAAGAAATCGATGGTGGCCTTGGTGGATTCGGAAATCTTCTCCATCAGTTCTTCTTCCGCCACGCCCCAGTCGTTGCCGTCCTTGGCGTGGATCATGCCCTTGCCGATGCGGCCGTCGGCGCAGCCGATGCCGATATTTTTATTGGAGCCGCCAAAACCGCCCATGGTGTGGCCTTTGAAGTGGGTAAGCACCACAAGAGAATCATAGTTCAGCAGATGGTCGCCCACGCTCATTTCGGTGAACCATTTGCCGCCCTTCACGGGCAGGGTGGTGGTGCCGTCCTCATCCATGATATCCACGGTGGTAAAGTCCGTCCAGCCGTTCACTTTCAAGGTTTCCCGGTGCTGTTCGGTGGTGTAGCGGTCGCCCTCATAAAAGGTGTTGGTTTCCACGATGGTGGCGTCCGGCAACTCTTTTTTCAGGAATTCCTTGATCCAGGCGGGAGGAATGATGTTGGGGCCGTGGGGCTCACCGGTGTGCAGCTTGACGGCGACGCGGCCGGCGATGTCCGCGTTCACGCGCTCGTACATTTTCATCAGGCCCTGGGGGCTCAGATCCCGGGTAAAATACACGATGGATTCGTTGCCGGTGCGCTGATCATAGGGAATGTACTGGGTTCCGTCCGCGGGAGAAAAATGATGATCACACATATAGCAGCACTCCTTTTTATGGATTGATTTGAAAGAAAAGCCTTGTTGCGAACTTTATTGTAGCCAGTTTTTCACTTCGTTGTCAATCAGTTTTTTTGTGGTTTTAGCGTTTTTTTCGGTTGCGCTTGTTTTTATGAGCGTATTGCATTAAAATGAATGGGAAAGAACCATGAAGGAGGAATGTGCTGTGAGCGGGAAGCCCGTATTTCGCTGCCATTACCGGGGAAAGCTGAACGAGACGCCAAACGAAACCAGCCTGTCCGCCTGCCGAAAAAACGCTGAAAACCTGATCCGTCAGGGACAATTGATGACGGCGGGGCTGTACCAATATGGATGCCAGCTGTTTTTATATTATGAATGCCTGGGTGAACAGACGGGGCCGGAAAGCTTCATGGGCCCGCTGCATCCGTATTTAGCGCCCTGGCCCCAGAAGGAAGAAACCCGGGACTGGGCCAAAATGTACCATATTTATTGGCACTGCGAACCCAAGGACGAACAGGATTGGAAGCGGAACCCCAAACCGCTCAGAAGGCGGGGCCGTATCGCGTATTTGAAGGAAGAGAACATGTTTGAATACGTGTACCATCATTTTGCCATCGTGAAGGAAGGCTTGCTGCGGGGTGATAAATACATGTCCATCGCCCTGCATGAGGACGTGCTGTTCAGTTACTTTGAGGAGCCTCGGTCTTCGGTGAATATTCGCCGGACGGAAGAAGGGGAATCCCAGGCCATCCGGGGCTGGATGGATGTTGTTCCTGAGGATCATTTCATTCCTCTGCCCGGCAGCAAAGGACAGAATTTCCTGCTCCTGCCCGAATTGTTTACCGTGGGGCAGGAAGATTTTGAATGAGGGAAGAAGCAGCGATGGAATTACTGGATTTGCTGAACGCCCCGCCCCGGGAATTTACGCCCGTTCCCTTCTGGTTTTTGAACGGGGATCTGATCCATGAAGAAATCCGGCGGCAGATGAAGGATTTCTGCGATCACGGGGTTTTCGGCGCGGTGCTGCATCCCCGGATGGGATTGAGCGATACAATCGGCTATCTGTCCCCGGCGTACTTTTCCTATATCCGCACGGCCTTGGAAACGGCGGCGGAATTGGATATGCGGATCGTGCTGTACGATGAAGGCATGTACCCCTCCGGCTCCGCGGGCGGATTCATCGTCAAGGAAAATTCCGATTGGGCCAGCCGGGGACTCGGTTTGGTGTCCGCACCGGAGGCGGGGGACCAGGTGCTATGCGAAACGGAAAAGGGCTTTTTAGTGGAACGCTTCAGCGGCGGCACCATCCGGGGCGTGCACTTTGGGGAGGACGACGGGGAGGAAAACGCGCCGAAAAGCGCCGATATCCTGAATCCCCAGGCCGTGAAGCGTTTTATTGAGCTGACCCATGAAGCTTATTACCGGGAGTTTTCCGAATACTTTGGAAACACAGTCATCGGCTTCTTTACCGACGAGCCCAGCATCCTGGGCCGGAACGTGAAGGATTTGATGCCCTGGACCAAGGATTTTGATCAGGCTTTTATCGCTGCGGGCGGGAATCTGGCGGGACTGACGGGCCTTTTCACAGGCCAGGAAAACGCCGATACCCGGCTGTATCATTCCTTGATTTTGGAACGGGAGGGCCGGGTGTACTATGCTTCCCTGTCCCGCTGGTGTGAAGAACATGGGATTGCTTTGATGGGCCATCCTCACCAGAGCGACGATATCGAGGTGCAGCGCTATTTCCACACCCCGGGGCAGGATTTGGTGTTCCGCTGGGTGTCGCCGGAAAAAGGCGGCACGGAGGGTATGGACAGCGTGATGGGCAAATGCTCCGCCGACGCCGCCCGACTGATGCGCCGACGCCGGAACAGCAATGAATGCTTCGGAGCCTGCAACCGGAACGGCAATCCCTGGCACTTTACCGGGGAGGATATGAAATGGTATATCGACTGGCTGGCTGTGCGGGGCGTGAACCTGTTCATTCCCCACGCCTTCTATTACAGTCTGGAGGGCCAGCGCAGTCAGGAGCGGCCCCCGGACGTGGGGCCCGGCAGCATCTGGTGGCCCCATTATAAGCGCTGGGCGGATTATATGGCCCGGATGTCCTGCCTGATGACGGATACCGATTTGCACGCGGATATTGCCGTGCTGTGCCGGAACCGGGATATGAAGCCCGAAGCAGTGAAGCCGTTATTTGAAGCGCAGCGGGGCTTCCAGTACCTGCCGGAAAGCGTGTGGCCGGAATGTGAAGAAAAGAATGGTCAAT
>JAUNMW010000318.1 GCA_030537395.1 Clostridia bacterium
ATCCACCTGCTTGTCCCGGTAAAACGCTTGCAGCATGGGCGCGACTTCCGTGCCGATCCAGGTGCCGTCCATGCGGACGGATACGCCCAGGGAATCCAGCACCGTGGCCGCCGTGCCCGTTTCCCCGCCGGGGAAGAAGTATTGCGCCTGGATTTCTGCGTATTCGTCAGGCTGCAGAAAGCCACCCTTCAAAAGAAATGAGTGAGTACCCAATACCTGGCCGAAAAGATAGACATCCGGTTTTGTATTCATTGAAGGTTTCCTCCTTCCTGTAATAGCAGTATGCTTTATGTGAAATGCTGGATGATACTGGGTTCGCTTTTTCTTTTCTGGTAAAAGACAAATCCATCCTCAACCTTTATGATCCGGTAGCCTAATCTTTTGTAAAAAGCATTTGTCCGCTCATTCCAACATGGGGTATCCAGATGAAACTCAGCAGCCCATGGGAAATGCTTTTCTATGCAATCCATCAAGCGAATTCCGTAACCTTTTCTATGATAGACGCTATCAATGAAAACCCTGCCTATGTATACGCTGTTTTCTGTTTCATCCGGGAATACGATGGCAGCCCCTACCAAATCATTTTCTATCATTGCCTGATACAAATGCCCCTCCCGGGCTATCTGTTTATGCCATTCTACTGAATCAAATTCAGGCGGGCACTCACCTTTTATTCCGCCAACATTTACATCTGTTTCAAAAGCTCTGATAGACATATTTACAATTTTTTCTACCTGGTTTGCTTCTGCTTTGATAATATGCATCCCACTTCTCCTACTTTTCATAATCTGTATTCCATTTGAACATCAAAGGGTTCCGCTGCCGCCAGTCCATCATTGACCTCCTCCGCAGGCGTACAGCCAAGTGCCCGGTATGCCGCCTGTGACTCTTTTGAGGAATGAGCCGAAATGTACAGTTTGTCCGCGCCCAGCCGCCGGGCCTCTTCGCAGGCCAGGGAAAAGAGCTTCCTGCCGATGCCCTGACGCCTGTATTCCTCTGATATCTGAAAACAAACCAGCTGCACATATCTTGCCACAGTTCCGAATATATGGTGGGAGACGGTCGCAAGACCAATGATCCGCTCGCCATCGAACGCGCCAAAGCCAGACTGGTCAAGGTTTATATGATGCACCACGTCTTCTGCAATTTCCCGGCGCTGCACCTGCGACCAGTTTTCTTCATAAACATTCGGCACAAGCTTCCAATCATTGTCTGTCTTTCTCCAACACGCTGTAACAGTCTGGTGACGGACAAAATTATCCAATGAACTGCCTGTAAAATTGTTATTGTCCAATCTCCTCTATTGATAATTCATTCTCATATAGGTGGCAAGGTTCTTGACTTCACAGCCCTTGTCCGCATAGTAGGCAAGCATTTCCGGCATCTTCTTTGGGTCATAGCTGGTCACACAATCGGAGATGACATGGACGGTATATCCGGCTTTTGTCATGTTGAAGCAGGTGGATTTCACACAGGCAGTGGCATCAGCACCGGTAATGTAAAACTCCCTGATATCCTTTGACCGGATGAATTCCGAAAACTTTTCGCTGGTCAAAGCATTGGCTTTTGTCTTAATGAAAATATGATCCGAGACGATTCTGAGCTCCGGCACGAGTTCTGCCCCTTTTGTGCCGGGCTTGAAGGTGCGCGTGTCGGCGGACAGGTTGTTGTGTTGTATATAAACGACTTCCATTCCGCTTTCCGCCGCCCAGCCGATGGCACTGTTGAGATTGTCGATGATATCCCGGTAATGCTTCGTGATGTCGTTTTGAATGTCGATGACGACAAGCGCTTTACGGCTCATAACATGTACCTCCAAGGCGTTCGATGCGTGCAAAAGCTCTTTGGCACCAGGCAAACAGGGAAGAAAAAGCTTGATCGAAATCGTAATCGTCCGGCATCTCAGTCAATTCCAGGGTCATCCGATCTTCCCGGGTAACTGCTTTCTTCAGTTCCTTTTTGTTGAGGATAAAGCAGCCGCTTTCCAGAAAATGCAGATTTTGGATCAGATAGAACACGTATTTGCAGGTATTACGAAACCTGGCGACGTTCTTGTCCCTGTCTGCGTGAATATAGCGGTGGCTGAGCTCGTGATACAGATTCCCCAGGCTCAGCTTGACATAGTTGATTTCGTCTTCCCGCGTCGCGGGCGGAAGATAATCCGTCAAAATGCCCAGCAGGTCTTTTGTCGTATGGCGCAGCTGGCAAACCTCCAGGGGATTCCATCGCTTCATTTCATCTTTCCCACAGATGAAGCCGCAGGATTTGTCATAAAAGCCGATCTTCTTCAAAATTTCGCGGTATGTGTCCATATCCTGAACGGAGAAGCGGTCCAGGATCACCATGATGTCGATATCGCTGTTTTCATGAGCTTCACCGCGCAGATAGCTTCCCTGCAGTCCGATGTAAAGCAGCCGTTCTCCGAAAAATGAATGACAATTCAGAATCAGATCATCCAGATACTTGCTCAAATCAAACATTGTTACTTCACCTCATAGGTCGCAATAAAGTGCCGGCTGAACGCTTCGATCTTCCTGATCGCATCCTCTGTTTTCTCCGGTTCCCTGTCGCACAGGTGAATGAGGGCGGAAATCGGCGCGGTATAGGCAAAGGCCAGCATGGCGGGGTCATCCTTTTTAAGTAGTCCTTTCTCCATCATGCCGGAGAAGATGCGCGTGAACATTTCTGTCAGCCCGGTCAGGAAATGCTTTGTCGCCAGTTCCCTCGCGCGCTCATCCCGGTACTGCTCCAGGGTGAGCACCTTTCTCGTCTTCACGATCTGCTCGTCGCGGATCGTGAGTTCCACCATCCGCATCGTCATGGCGGCTAGTTCATCCAGCGAATCCGGCACAGGGGGCAGATGCTCGGTAGAGCCGAAGTGTTCCCCATAATAGGCAATCATCCTGTCAAGCAGTGCGTTCCAGATGGCTTCCTTGCTTTCAAAATGCTTGTAGATGCCAGACTTGACCAGCCCGAGAGATGCAGCCAATTCCCGTATGTTGGCACCCTCATATCCTTTTTGGGAGAACATATCCAGCGCTGCTGTCAGGATTCTCTCCTTCGTGTCTTTAGCCATACGCACCTCCGCAATAGTTAAGTGACCTTTCGTTCACATATTATAGTGAACGAAAGGTCACTTGTCAATCCGTTTTTAGATTTTTACGTTCCTATGCCCCTATCTCTGTCCCGCCAAGCCGCGTGAGCACCATCGTCTTGTCTTTGCCCACGGTCACATATTCCACCAGGCTGCCCCAGAGCGTTTCGTCGAATTCCGAAACCGC
>JAUNMW010000319.1 GCA_030537395.1 Clostridia bacterium
AAAGCATCCGGTTTGGCGGCTTTCAGCCGCCGTGCCCGAAAGCGACAGAAGTGTATGCTCGTTTGGTGTCAAGCTCTTGCAAGCAGCAGCGGGAACAACGCTTTCTCGTCCTACCAAGCATACTCCGCGATTGTGGGTCCAGGGCGGTCACCGCCCTGGTCGGGGTTTGGGGCGGACAGCCCCAACGTAACCCCTTAGTTGGCACTAACTCAGTAATTTAAAGCGCTCTTAAACGGCTTTCAATTTATTTTCGTAGGGAGGAAAAACCAATGATCGAAATGGACTGCACCTGCGTACAGAAGCACCACAGCATTCCCACGGAAGTGATCGAGGTTTCGGATCACGCCATTGAAAAAGTGGCGGAGATTTTGAAGGATTACCGGCGGATTTTCATGGTGGCGGATGAAAACACCTACCGGGTGGCAGGCAGGCGGGTGGAAGAAATCCTGAAAGCCTCCGGCCAGCTGTCCCATACGCTGATTCTGCCCTCTCCCGCGCTGCCCAACGCGGAAAACGTGGGCAAGGTGCTGATGGAAGCGGGCCGGGACCGGGAAGTGTACGACATCAACGCCTGGTCCATGAACCCGGATTACATTTTGGCGGTGGGCTCCGGTTCCATCAACGATACCTGCCGCATGGTCAGCTATCGGCTGGGTATCCCCTACGGCGTGGCCGGCACGGCCCCGTCCATGGACGGGTACGCTTCGGTGGTGGCTCCCCTGCTGAACGGGCGGAAAAAGATCGTATATAATTGTTCCATCGCCCGGCACATCATCATTGATCTGAGCGTGAACTGCCAAGCCCCCTATCCGCTGCTGCTCAGCGGCGTGGGGGACATGATCGGCAAGTATGTGGCCATTCTGGACTGGGAAATCAGCCGGGACCGGAACGGGGAATATTACTGTGAACAAATCGCGGATATGGTGCTGAAAGCCACGTCCCAGTGCATCGATGCTTCCGGCAAGCTGGAAAGCCGGGACCCCGAAGCCATCCGTTCCACCAGCGAAGGGCTGATTCTGTCGGGGGAGTGCATCGCGTTCTGCGGTTCCTCCCGGCCTGCCTCCGGCACCGAGCATATGATCGGACAGACCTGGGAGGTCATGGATGTGGAGGAGGGCAAGGTGCCCAATCTGCACGGCATCGAGGTGGGGGAGGGCACATTCACCGCCATCGAGATTTTCAGAAAGCTGTACGCCGAAACGGACGACGCGCATTTGAAAGCGCTGATCGAAAAATATTTGCCCGCCTTTGACCGCATTGAGAAACTGCAAAAAACGCTGAAGCTGCCTTTTACCGTCACCGATCATGACCGGTACATCCAGGGCGTGCTGCGGGGCCGCACCTTCCGGGATCGCTATACCATCCTGCAATACCTGTACGAGCAGGGCAAGCTGGAGGAATACGCCGAAGCAGCGTATGAAGCGGTGATGAAGAAGCATTTCTTCGGCACTTTCAAGGAACGGTTCCCGGACTGGGAAGCCTGATTTTTGAACGCTTGGGAGGACAAGCCTTTGAAGCTGATGATCGCGTCGGACATTCACGGTTCGGCTTATTACTGCCGCCGGATGCTGGAAGCCTGCGACCGGGAGCAGCCGGACAAGCTGCTGCTTCTGGGGGATATTCTGTATCACGGCCCCCGGAATGATCTGCCCCGGGAATACGCGCCCAAGGAAGTGATCGCTTTGCTGAATGAACGGAAGGACGGCATCCTTTGCGTCCGCGGCAACTGCGACACGGAGGTGGACCAGATGGTGCTTGCTTTCCCCATCCTGGCGGATTACGCCTATCTGGCAATCGACGGCGTAACCATGTTCGTCACCCATGGGCATGTATATCATCTTAAGCATCTGCCGCCTTTGGGAAAAAACGAAATCCTGCTTCACGGACACACCCATGTGCCCGCCTGGGAAAAACAGGACGGTGTGTGGTATCTGAACCCCGGGTCCGTTTCCATCCCCAAGGAAGATACGCCCCTCAGCTATATGACGCTGGAGAACGGCGCGTTTTTCTGGAAAACGCTGGATGGCGCTGTGTATCACACCTTGTGTCCCGGACAGGAATAATAGGAATCGCCATGCTGGGTTCGCTCAGCATGGCGATTCTTTTATTTCCGCAAAGCCTGGATCCTTTTGGCGGTGTATTCCTCAATCTGCTGCCACAGGGTTTTCAGCTGTCTTTTATGGGCGCAAAGCTTTTCAGTGCAGTTTTTGCATTGCAGATAATCGTTGGTTTTTTCGGAAAAGCGCTCCGGATGGCGGAAAAAAGTGATTTCCCAGCGCACCAGCAGCGCCACGGAAAGGGCCAGCAGGCTCCAGGCGTAATACCGCCGCACAAAAAACAGGGGCGTGAACATCATGGCATAATCCCAATTGTAGATGCGGCAGGTGCTGCAGCATTTGTTTTTCATAAACCAGGACTGAAAAGGACAGAAGAATAAAATGCAGATCATATCACACACGGCGTAGGCGGCGCACAGCAGGATCATGATCCCGTCGTCCAGAACGTCCGTCATGCGCAGCGCGCCGAACACGCCGTTGAATACGATCCAGATGAGCGCCACCAGCACGGTGGCGTTATTATCCTGAATCACAATATCCGTCTGGCCGGACTTGATATAGTTTTTTTCAAACTGCTTCTGGCAGCCGGGGCTTTCATAACGGGAGGGAAAAAAGCGCAGCACCATTTCCGAAACGAAAACAGCCCAGGCGACAGCCAGCACCAGGGGCTGCCGATCCAGCGCGGCGGCGATGTCCTCCCCCCGGTCCAGTCGGTAAGCAATATAACCGATCAAGAGCCAGATAAACAGGATCGACCGGTACACCAGCCGGGCGTAGTGGAGCACGCTCACCGCAGTCAGCTTCCGCTTCAAATGCAGTCACCTTCTTTGACAGAACGGCGGATAAGCCGTCACAATGTGGAATGTATGCCAAATAATACCACGATTCGCTTCCAAAAACAAGCCGATTTGGAGGAGGCTGCGCCATCCATCAAAGGACCCGGCAGCGGCAAAGAAGGATATGCGGGGGGTGGCCCGGCATATCCTTCCTGAACAAATGGGTTTCTTTCCGTGGGAAGATCAGTATTCAAATTCTCCCTCAAACACGAAAGTGACTTCGCCGGTGAGCAGAATGTTTTCGTCGGTGCAGTTCACGGTCAGATCGCCGCCTGCCAGCTTGACGGTGATATCCCGTCCGGCGGGGCAAACGCCGGTTTTCACCGCGGCGGCAACTGCCGCGCAGGCTCCCGTTCCGCAGGCCAGGGTTTC
>JAUNMW010000042.1 GCA_030537395.1 Clostridia bacterium
ACGATTGAGCTTGCGGATACTCACCACCCTGGTGGGGTCCGGGGTGAAACCCCGGAGTTATATTCTTTGTGCACCGCACGGAATCCTTTAAAAGAAAGCAACGAATCCCAGATGGTTCGCTCATTTGGGTTGAAACAGCGGAAAGCTGTGTGCTTCATGGATTATGGAAAGAGGCCTGTCCTGTTACAGAACCCTGTTGAGTTAAAAGGCGGATAGGTGCAAGATTGAGGGAGTATTTCTTCCATTCGTGGTTTCCGCCCTTTGGGCAGTGGTCGTAATTGCTGTAAGTTACGTCGATCCAGATGCATTTATCGTCGGACCCACACCGGCTGTGTTCCTCCATGGAGGCAGAACAGCCGTCCTTGATCCAGTCCCGGTCCGCGCCGCCGCTCACGGCCTCCTGTTCATCGTCGTCCACCGCCCGTAATTTCGATATTGCCTTGGTCTGCGTCAATGAGGCGTTTACACATCATTTGAAGATGAGTTGAAGAAAAGTCGTTGCTTTCCAACACGTTGGCAACGACTTTACACATAATACTGGATATATTGACCAAATCGCTTGATTTATCTCTTGCTTTCGGAACGCCATTTTTTCGATTCTCGCTCACGCACAATCCTTTACGGTCTTCGCGATAGAAATAGTCCGCATCACAAAACGTGTCTCTCATGCCACCGGAAATCTGTTTCAGATCGTCGTCATCCATTGCTTCAAGATCAGAAAAAAGCGCGTCTGTTCTTGCCTTTTGTTCCTCCTCAAATACCCGGATCGCGTCCGCCGTTTCCTCCTGATTTTTTGCGTCAGAATTGTTTTCGGTTTTCAGAATATCCGTCCGTCATTCCACGGTGAGGATATCCAGGAAGCCTACCATATCGAAAATCTGCATGATCTGGGGATTGACGTGGATCACCTTCATGGCGCCTCCCCGATCCTCCATTTCCTGCTGCGCGCCCAGCAGCACACGCAGCCCGCCGGATGAAACGTACTCCACCTTTTCCAGGTCGATGATCACTTGGGTCATGCCGGCCATTTCCGGCTCCAGACGCTCTTCAAACCCCGGCGAGTTGGCCGAATCCAGCCGTCCTTCGGGCTTGGCGGTCAGGGTGGTTCCGTTTTTCTCAAAGTTGATGGTCATAGCTTTTCCTCCTCGTTATGCTGTTCTTGTCCTTATGGAATTGCGCGGCGAACATGCCGCCCCAGGCAGATGGGGGCTTGTTGACTGATCGTCTGATTATTCCACGTCTAAAATCGCAAAGAATCCGGCCATATCGAAAACCTGCATGACGGCTTCGTTGGCGTTCAGGACTTTCATGGCGCCTGCCCGTTCGTCCATTTTCTGCTGCATGGCAAGCAGTACGCGAAGCCCGGCGGAAGAAATATATTCCACGTCGGAAAAGTCAAAGACCAGGTTCGTGGTATCGCCCAACGCTTCATTGAGCTTATCCGCCAGTATGGGCGCGGTATTGGTGGCCACCCGCCCTTCGGGCTTGACGGTCAGGGTGGTTCCGTTCTTTTCTAAGTTGATCGTCATGTACATATCCTCCTTCTCAGCACAATCCAATAATTCATACGGAAAACAATCACCTTTCTTATGATGGCGTGGAAAAAACGCCTGTTATACCAATCTGAATCATCCGTCCGCGGCGCTTTCCGGGCTTTTTCAGGTCCGGCCCGCCGTTCCGGATGATGATCAGTCCCTGAATTCGATTTCTTCGAGTTCGCCGCATTTCTTGCATTGTATGTAATATTGTGGAAGATTGAACTCGTATTTCGTTTTTTTCTTCCAGTCGTGGTTTCCGCCCTTGGGGCAGGGATCATAATTGCTGTAGGTTACTTCGAGCCAGATGCAGTAGTCGTCGGACCCGCAGTGGCTTCCCACCTCCACGGTGGCTGCGCAGCCGTCCTTGATCCAGTCCCGGTCCGCGCCGCCGCTCACGGCTTCCAGCTCGTCGTCATCCACCGTTTCCAGGCCCTCCGCCGGACGGTGGGCTTCGATCTCCCGCCAGGCCCGGTCGATTTCCGCTTTTTTCGCATTGGGGCCGAGGATGGCCCGCACTTCTTCCATATTCCCTGCGCGGATCAGTTTTCCGCGCAGTTCCCACCTGTTTTCCTTGTCACGCATGTCCGTTCGCTCCTTTTCCGGTTTTCATCATTTCATCCGGTCTATTCTGTGAATCCTCATTTGACTGGCGGACAAATCAGCAGTTGACCACTTTTCCGCATCTTTTGCATTTTTTGCTTGTGCGGTATATTCCGCGATCCACCATTTCCTGCCACGGCGCGCCCCAGTCGTGCCCCTTCACGCCAATCAGGCAGGCGTTTTCCTTGTTTGTGTACGTTACGTCATAGATGGTGCAGGCGTCGTCGGAGCCGCACCAACTGCCATATTCCACCGAAGCGGCGCAGCCGTCCTTTTCATAGTCGCGATCCGGGGGATCAAAGGGGCGGGTAAAGATATTGCCGCCGCTCACGGTTTCCAGTTCGCCGTCGTCCACCTCCTCCAGCGTCTGGCGGTGGGCCTGGATTTCCTGCCACATACGCGCAGCCTGATCCTCCGTGGTTCCTTCACCCAACAGGGCGCTCACTTCTTCCTCGCTGCCTGCTTTCAGCAGCTTTTCTTTCAGTTCCTTTGCAATTTCCATGGCCTTGCTTCCTCACATGTTTTTTGGGGTGTTTCAGCCTGTCGGCGGTGGGCGGCATGATCAGTTAAATATACTCTTTTTTCTCTTTGTTGCACTTATGGCATCTGTAGTGGCGAAATGATTTTGTGCCCATCAGGTGGATCTCTATTCCCGTGCCCCGCTTTCTCCAATCGTGTTTTCCCCCTTTGGGGCAAGGATCGAAATTACTGTAGGTTACCTCTAACCAGGTGCATTTGTCATCGGACCAGCACCGGCTTCCCTCCTCCACGGTAGCGGAGCAGCCGTCATTCTCCCAGTCCCGGTCCGCGCCGCCGCTCACGGCATCCAGCTCGTCGTCGTCCACCTCTTCCAGGCCGTCCGCCGGGCGATGGGCTTCGATTTCCCGCCACGTCTGTAAGATTTCTTCCTCCGCCGTTTCAGGGCCGAGGATGGCCCGCACTTCTTCAATATCCTTGGCGCGGATCAGTTTTCCGCGCAGTTCCTGTTTGTTTTCCCGTTCGCTCATGTCAATCGCTCCTTTTTTATGCTCACCGGTTTCCTTCGGCGCTAAAGCCGCACAGCCGCCCGCCGACAGGCGCCGCAGTCATTTACATATACTCTTTTTTCTCTATCTTGCACTGTTGGCATATGTAGCGGCAATATCTTTTTTTACCTTTAAGGCCTGTATCTTTTCCCTTGCTTAACAATTTCCAATCGTGTTTTCCCCCCTTGGGGCAGGGATCAAAATTGCTGTAGGTCACGTCGTACAAGACGCAGTAGTCGTCGGATCCGCACCAGCTTCCATTCTCCGCAGTGGCGGAACAGCCTTCCTTCTCCCAGTCCCGGTCCGCGCCGCCGCTCACGGCTTCCAGCTCGCTGTCGTCCACCGTTTCCAGGCCCTCCGCCAGGCGGTGGGCTTCGATCTCCCGCCACGTCTGATTGATTTCTTCTTCCGCCGTCTCGGGGCCGAGGATGGCCCGCACTTCTTCTATATCCCTGGCGCGGATCAGTTTTCTGCGCAGTTCCTGTTTGTTTTCCTGTTCGCTCATGTCTGTCGCTCCTTTGGGCCCCTCCCTGCGGAAGACGCGCAGCCAGCTTCCGAAAGGGCAGGTTCAATCTAAATATTCCGTTCTTTTTTTATCGCACTTGGTGCATTGGAAGACTCTGTAACGATAAGAATACTTATATACGATCCAATCGTATGTTTTATCGCCCCATTCATCAATGTCCCAATCGTGTTTTCCGCCCTCAGGGCAGGGGTCGAAATTGCTGTAGGTTACTTCGATCTGGGTGCAGTAGTCGTCGGACCAGCACCGGCTTCCATACTCCGCACTGGCGGAGCAGCCTTCCTTCTCCCAGTCCCGGTCCGCGCCGCCGCTCACGGCCTCCAGCTCGTCGTCGTCCACCTCTTCCAGGCCCTCCGCCGGGCGGTGGGCTTCGATCTCCTGCCAAACCTGGTCGATTTCCTCTTCCGCCGTTTCGGAGCCGAGGATGGCCCGCACTTCTTCAATATCCTTGGCGCGGATCAGTTTTCCGCGCAGTTCCCGTTTGTTTTCCTGTTCGCCCATGCCCATTCCTCCTTTTTTCCGATGGACACGTTCACCGGCTGCCCCGGCCCGTCCATGGGGCGGGTTCAACGGCGGTGGTAAAAAACCATGACCCTATCTTCTTTCGTATTTCCGCACTTCCTGCACATATAAATACGATGGACAAGCTCTCCTCCCTGGCGTGAAACCATTGGATCATACTCATATTCTGCGCTATACAAATCCCATTCGTGTTTGTTGCCATCGGTGCAGCGGTCAACATTACAGTAGGTTACATCCCAATAGTAACAGTCGTCGTCGGAGCCGCACCAGCTTCCTTCCTCCACGGTGGCGGAGCAGCCTTCCTTCTCCCAGTCCCGGTCCGCCCCGCCGCTCACGGCCTCCAGTTCGTCGTCGTCCACCGCTTCCAGGCCCTCCGCCGGGCGGTGGGCTTCGATTTCCCGCCATGTCTGATTAATTTCTTCTTCCGCCGTTTCGGGGCCCAGGATGGCCCGCACTTCTTCTATATCCTTGGCGCGGATCAGTTTTCCGCGCAGTTCCTGTTTGTTTTCCTGTTCGTTCATGGCTGTCCCCTCTCCTTTACTGTATGTTCAGCAGCTGCCCCTTCCCGCGGAAGCCGTGTGGCCGCCCCGTCCATGAGACGGGTTCAACGGTCAGGAACAAACTTAGCCTTTTCTATCCTTTTATTTTTCTTGGGTCAGGAACAAACTTAACCTTTTCTATCCTTTTATTACATTTCTTGCATGCATATATACGAACGACATTCGTTCCTCCGCAGAGTGCAGCAAGCGGATCTTTACTTGGAAGGGTTTCTGCAATAAATTCCAAGTCGTGTCTGTAACCATCGGTGCAGAAGTCAACACTGCTGTAGGTCACCTCGACCCAGGTGCAGTAGTCATCGGACCAGCACCGGCTTCCTTTCTCCACGGTGGCGGAGCAGCCGTCGTCATCCAGGTCCCGGTCCGCGCCGCCGCTCACGGCTGCCAGTTCGTCGTCGTCCACCGCTTCCAGACCCTCCGCCGGGCGGTGGGCTTCGATTTCCCGCCATGTCTGATTGATTTCTTCTTCCGCCGTTTCGGGGCCCAGGATGGCGCGCACTTCTTCTATATCTTTGGCGCGGATCAGTTTTCCGCGCAGTTCCTGTTTGCTTTCCTGTTCGTTCATGGCTGTTGCTCCTTTTTTCCTGGATGTTCACCGGCAGTCCCTCAGCTCGAAAGCAGCGCAGCTGTTCTGGTGAAGCGGGGATATCATTTAGAAACCCACACTTTTTTCTCTTTTTTACATTCCGTGCACGCGAAGAGAATATAGTCCTCTTTCCAGCCCACTCCAAAGCTCGCGTACTCATAATTATGTTTGCCACTCACGGGGCAGGGGTCGAAATTACTGTAGGTTACATCCCAATAGTAACAGTCGTCGTCGGATCCGCACCAGCTTCCTTCCTCCACGGTGGCGGAACAGCCTTCTGTTTCCCAGTCCCGATCCGCGCCTCCGCTCACGGCTTCCAGCTCGTCGTCGTCCACCGCTTCCATACCGTCCGCCGGGCGGTGGGCTTCGATTTCCCGCCATGTCTGATTGATTTCTTCTTCCGCCGTTTCGGGGCCCAGGATGGCCCGCACTTCTTCTATATCCTTGGCGCGGATCAGTTTTCCGCGCAGCTCCTGTTTGTTTTCCCGTTCGCTCATGTCTGTCGCTCCTTTTTCCTGGATGTTCACCGGCGGCCCCTCCCCACGGAAGACGAGCGTCCATTCTTCCAAAATGAAGGGTTCAATCTATTGATGAATATCTATTATAGTTTCTGTTTTATCTTTACCGCACGTCTGGCATCTGAAGTATTTATATGTCATATCTCGTTGAAAAAACAGATGCTGAATCCTTTCGTGCTTTTCCCACAAATATTTCCAATCATGTCTAAGACCATCGGTGCAGCGGTCAACATTAAAGTATTCTACTTCAAACATATTGCATGCGTCGTCGGACCAGCAATGGCTTCCCTCCTCCACGGTAGCAGAGCAGCCTTGTTTATCAAAGTCCCGCCCGCCGTTTACGGCCTCCAGTTCGTCGTCATCCACCTCTTCCAGGCCGTCCTCCGGGCGGTGAGCTTCGATTTCCCGCCATACCTGTTTGATTTCTTCTTCCGCCGTTTCGGGGCCGAGGATGACGCGCACTTCTTCTATATCCCTGGCGCGGATCAGTTTTCCGCGCAGTTCCTGTTTGTTTTCCCGTTCGCTCATGTCTGTCACTCCTATCATCATAGATGTTTACGGGCGGCCCCGACCCATGGAAGCCGCGGGGCTATCCTGCCGATGGGGTGGATTCATTCATCATACCTTTTTTTCGTTTTTTTACACTTCTTGCATTCGTAAAGGTAATACTTCGCTCTTCCCATATATCTGCGTCCTTCAAAGCCCGTTAGCTTATGCTGCCATTCGTGTTTACCGCCCTCAGAGCAGGGATCGAAATTGGTGTAGGTTACATCCCACCAGATGCAATCGTCGTCGGAGCCGCACCAGCTTCCCTTCTCCACGGTGGCGGAGCAGCCTTCCTTCTCCCAGTCCCGGTCCGCGCCGCCGCTCACGGCCTCCAGCTCGTCGTCGTCCACCGCTTCCAGGCCCTCCGCTGGGCGGTGAGCTTCGATTTCCCGCCAAACCTGTTTGATTTCTTCTTCCGCCGTTTCGGGGCTGAGGATCGCCCGCACTTCTTCTATATCCTTAGCGCTGAGCAGTTTTTCGCGAAGTTCCTGTTTGTTTTCCAATTCGCTCATGTCTATTACCCCTTTTTTTCTACGGAAGTTCACCGGCCGCCCAGCCCCACGGAAGCCGCGGGGCCGTTCTGCCGGCGGGCGCGTTCATTCCACAAGCACTGTTTTTAATTTCTGGCACTTCTTGCATTCATACTTGTAATAACACTTGTATCCGATTAATCCGGTACCCGAATAGAGCAGTTCCCAATCGTGTTTTTTACCATCGGTGCAGAAGGAATGATTGCTGTAGGTCACGTCGAACCAGGTGCAGTAGTCATCAGACCCGCACCAGCTTCCTTTCTCCACGGAAGCGGAGCAGCCGTCGTCATCCAGGTCCCGGTCCGCGCCGCCGCTCACGGCATCCAGCTCGTCTTCGTCCACCTCTTCCAGGTTCCCCTCCGGGCGGTGGGCTTCGATCTCCCGCCACGTCTGTATGATTTCTTCTTCCGCCGTTTCGGGGCCGAGGATGGCCCGCACTTCTTCTATATCCTTGGCGCGGATCAGCTTCCCGCGCAGTTCCTGCCTGTTGTCTTTTTCGCTCATGTCTTACGCTCCTGTTTTCAATGGGCATGCCCGGCTGGCCCTCTGTACGATAACCGCCCGGCTGTCCTCCCGATGGGGCAGGTTCATACCTCGTAATAATCTTCTTTCTGTTTTTCGCAGCCCTCGCATACGTAAATGATTCGTCTTTTGGGAACAAGGGGGCCATATTCGACAATATCCCATTTTATCTTCCACTTGTGATGGCCGCCCCCGGTGCAGGGGTCGTAATTGCTGTAGGTTATGATGACATCGGAGCATTCGTCGCTAAACCAGCACCATTCGTCTTTCTTCATGGTGCTGGAACAGCCTTCCTCTTCCCAGTTCCGGCTCGCGCCGCCGGATACGGCTTCCATTTCGTCGTCGTCCAATTCTTCCAGGCCGTCCGCCGGGCGGTGGGCTTCGATCTCCCGCCACGTCTGTATGATTTCTTCTTCCGCCGTTTCGGTGCCGAGGATGGCCCGCACTTCTTCTATATCCTTGGCGCGGATCAGCTTTGCGCGTATCTCCCGGACGTTTTCGTTTGGATTCATGCTCAAACCACCTTTTCTGAATATTCTGTTTCCAGCGTCGACGAGGGGCGAGGGCGCGGGCAGAAGGGTTTCCTTTTTTCCTTCTCCTGCGCCCCCGATCGGGAAGTCTTTGGCCTCCGTTCCCTGCGGTTACCTCTTCACGCCGGTTGTGTTCCCGGAAAAATTGCTTTCAGGTTGATCGGACGGAAGCGGGGGAATAGAGGGGTTCTCCGGGTTTCGACCGATCCTGCCGAGCGGCATGACCGACTGGACGCTTACGCCGCCTGCCACGTCTTTCAGGTCATCATCTTCCAGGATTTCCAGTTCCAGGTCCGGGGCTTTCTTGTTTTCGCTCATGGTGTTTCCTTTCTCCGCCTGCGGCGGGTTCAATTTATCTTGAAAGCGCATGGCGATGCCAGCCCGCGCAATCATGCTTCGCTGTGCCGCTGTTTCTGCCAGAAGGAGTGCTCCGCTTCCAGCCGCAGCGCCATTTCATAGGCCGGGATGCTCCCTGCTTCGCTCGCGCGTCCTTCCAGATGCGCCAGCGTTTTGTATACCTTCCGGGCGAGGGCGTTCAGGTCATCGTCCCCCGCGTAGTTTTCCAGCCGTCCGCCCGCGTAGCCCTCCGCCGTTACGCCCAGCAAACGCCCGGCCAGCGCCCGGTCATACCGCCCGAAGGCCGCGTACAGCCCCACGGCGTCGGCAATCAGTTCGTCCCAGATGGGGTCGATCAACTCCGGGAACAGGCGGCGGCAGATGAAATGGGTGCATTCGTGGGCTTTGCGGATCAAGTGGGACGCGGCCAGCCATTCCGATTCCGAAAGGCCCGCATCCGCGGCGGGCAGCGCGCTGTACGGCCCCACGGACAGCACGATCAGCGCGTCCTTGAAGTTTCGGGCGTCGGCGGTGAAGCGCTTGAACTCGCTTTGCCAGCCCTCCGCGTCTCCGCCCCCGTCGAAGTACGCCGCCTGATGGGCGCGGATTTTCGTCCAGTTGATCACCCCGTCCAGGATGGACGCGCCCTGGCTGGCGGGGATTTCCTTCGGCACGCAGCGGTATGCCATGATGCGCAGGAAGGTTTCAAAATCCTGCCGGTTCCCTAATGTGATGATTTGCACCGGCCCGGCGGGGGTATCCTCCCAGGTCAGGCTGTCCAGGGCGCTGCCCCGGAAATGAGCCAGGGAACGGGAGGGCGCGTCCTGTCCCCGGCGCACGATGGGCCCGTAGGCCAAGGCCCCTTCATCGCCCGGCGTCAGGTAAAGCTGGGGATAGATTTCCGCCAGCGCCGCCACGGGGCCGGTGTTTTTTCCGGTTTCGTTCACGGAGATTTCTCCTTTTGCGGTTTCTCAATTCCCGCTTGCTTCCATATGCCACCGAAGCAGCGTTTCCAGGATGGACTGCGGGCCTCCCGGCATAGCCAGGATCCCGCCGCTGACGGACTGCAAATCCCCGTCGGGCAGGGGCCGCAATTCCGCCGCCGCCCGGATGCGGGCGCGCTGCGCCGCTTCCTCCTTTTGCAGGGCGCGCGTCAGCTGTTCCCGCGTGATTTCCGTCTCGATGCCCAGCTCCCGGCCCACGGCCAGCGCGATTTCGGCGAACCCCGAAAGGGCCGCGGGGCGCGGATAGCGCTTCATCCGCTTTTCCGCCTCGGGATGCTGGGCCAGGGCGATCAAAAACCGCCTGATTCTTTCGTCCGTGCTTTCCGACGTGTTCATTGCTGTTCACCCGGCTCCTTTTCGGTGTTCACCGTTGTATCCTTCTTTTTGCTGTGAAGTCAGGGCAGGAAGATCGACCGACTTCTTTGGATGTTATCTCTCCGCTCCTCGGCTTCTCTTTCACAGGCTTCTTTGTATTCCGTGCGAATACGGTCTACCGTAGACCAGAGCGCATCGTCGTCGCTGATCCCCCGCTGTCTGCAGTCCTTCTGGGCTTCATGACGCCACTTGTGCGTTGCCAGCACTTCTCCTGTTTTGTCATCAATTACCTGATATTCAATTGTGTCTTTTCCCACATCATAATGCTGGAATACAAGACCGCCATTCACGCTGTCCAGTTCGGTATCTTCGATGTTTTCCATTTCCGTGGGTTCTGCCGCTTCTTCGCTGTTTTTCTTATGAAAGAATATCATTTTCATTCTCCTTTCTTTGATCGGTGTTCACCGTTGTATCCTTCTTTTTGCTGTGAAGTCAGGGCAGGAAGATCGACCGACTTCTTTGGATGTTATCTCTCCGCTCCTCGGCTTCTCTTTCACAGGCTTCTTTGTATTCCGTGCGAATACGGTCTACCGTAGACCAGAGCGCATCGTCGTCGCTGATCCCCCGCTGTCTGCAGTCCTTCTGGGCTTCATGACGCCACTTGTGCGTTGCCAGCACTTCTCCTGTTTTGTCATCAATTACCTGATATTCAATTGTGTCTTTTCCCACATCATAATGCTGGAATACAAGACCGCCATTCACGCTGTCCAGTTCGGTATCTTCGATGTTTTCCATTTCCGTGGGTTCTGCCGCTTCTTCGCTGTTTTTCTTATGAAAGAATATCATTTTTATTCTCCTTTCTTTGGCAGGACGCTTCCCCCGATGAATGAAGGGTTCAAGCTCGTTCTTCTTTTCCGCATCTTTATCGGCCCGACGTCGTTCGGGCAAAAAGGCGATTCAGCACTTCTTTTCTTTCAGTTCCCGCCACGTTTGGGCGGCCTGTTCATCCGTGATCGCTTCGCCCAGCAGGGCTTTCATTTCTTCCAGGCTGTTTGCTTTCAGCAGGTTTCCCGCAGTTCCTTATCGGTGTTCATTTCTTTCTTCTCCATATCTGTTTGGTTGTTCTGTTTTTTCGGCAGGGCCTGATCGGCGCCGGTTTTTCCCGGGATGCGTTCAGGCATCATAAATATCGGTATAGCCGCAGTATTTGCACTTGAGAATTTTCTGTGCTGACGTGTATTTAATTTCAAAATGATGGTATCCGTCCGGATGCTCACTGCGTGCACATTCGTTTTTTGAATGGTAACACAACCAGCAGTCCGCGTCGAATCCATCGGGCGCTCTATCGCTAAAAATACCGGAGAACCCGCCGGATACGGACGCCAGTTCGTCGTCGTCAACGGCTTCCATCGCCTGGCTTTTTTGGATTTCGCGCCATGCCCGGCTGCATTCCGCTTCCGTGGCCTGATCGCCCAGCAGGGCCTTCGTTTCTTCCAGGCTGCCTGCTTTCAGTAATTTTTCTTTCAGTTCCTTTGTAATTTCCATGGTTTTGTTCTCCTTTTAATTTTCTGGGATTCTACCTGTTATTATAGTGGTTTCTTCGGAGATCGCAAGGGAATGTCACATCCTGGACCCGCCACGCCCTGGAGGGTTGGCGGGCAATGGGCGGAGAAAAGAAAAATCGGCCGAACAATACAAAAGAATCAGCCCGTCTGTGAAACGAAAAGAAACGTCCCCGGCGTCTCAATTACTGACCGAACATAGGATCAGAGTAGGCCAAATGACTTTTCTCCCCTTGTTTGCCGCATTTGGTGCACACAAACTGGCCCATACGCACTCCTTGTTTGCTCCTGAATACTCTTCCTATTTCCCATTTGTGATACCAGCCGTCCGTTGCGTTGCCCTTCGGACAGATTTTTGAGTTGGCTTCAGCCCAGTCGGCATAATCATTGAAAACACATCCGATGTCCCTTCCGTCCACGGCTTGTTCGTATTCGCCCAGGAAAGCGCACCATCCGGCGCCGGATACGGCTTCCAGTTCGTCGTCGTCCACTTGTTTAAGGCCTCCGGTTTCACGGCTCTTTTGAATCTCATGCCATGCCCGGGCCGCTTCTTCCTCCGTAGCCTGATCGCCCAGCAGCGCCTTCACTTCTTCCTCGCTGTTCGCGGTCAGAAGTTTTTCTTTCAGTTCCTTTGTGATTTCCATGCTTTCTTCCTCCTTCATACATATTTCAATTGATTAAAAAATCAATGAACATTGCAAGTTTGTATTTCTTTCATTGCACGAATTGAGAGGAATAATATACGGGTTTGACCGCTATTCATTCACTGGTTTGCCCGCCTTGAACTGCTGCTGCTTGCCGCATCTTTTGCAGCGCCGGAAGGTCAGGGAATAGGCGGCTCCGTCATTATTCGTGTAGTATTCGCCCCAATCGTGACCTATTTGCCCAATGACGCAGGCTTCGCCTTCGTGCTTGTATCATTCATCAAATTCCTCATATTTTTCTTTCCCGCACTTCCGGCATTTGTAGACGTGATATCTTTTTCTCCCAAAAGGAGTTAACTCGTTTTCTATATTCCTGTATTTCCAATCGTGTCTGCCGGTATCGGAGCAGGGGTCAAAATTGCTGTAGGTTACATCGAAAATGACACAATTGTCGTCTGACCCGCACCAACTGCCCGGCTCTACGGAAGCGGAGCAGCCGTCATTTTCCCAGTCCCGATCCGCGCCGCCGCTCACGGCTTCCAGCTCGTCGTCATCCACATCTTCCAGGCCGCCGGCCGGGCGGTGGGCTTCGATCTCCTGCCATGCCCGGTTGATATCCTCTTCTTTCGTATCAGGGCCGAGAATTGCGCGCACTTCTTCGAGATTTATCGCGTGAATCAGTTTCCCACGCAGTTCCTGTCTGATTTCTTTTTCGCTCATGTCTACAGTCCTTTCATAGATGTTTTGTATGCTGCGCCAGGAATCGCGCGGGATATCCGATTTACAAGCCCTCCACTTCCGCGCCGCATTTTCTGCATCTGAAATGCAGCCAGATGATGTATGAACTGCCAATCTCTCTCCAGTCGTGATTTCCTCCCTTGGGGCAAGGATCGTAATGGTCGTAATTGACTTCAAACATCACACACGCATCATCCGTCCCACACCAACTGTCATCCTCCACAGTGGCGGAGCAGCCTTCCTCGCCATAGTCCCGGTACGTTCCTCCGGCCACGGCGTCCAGTTCATCGTCATCCACCTCTTCCATGCCCTCCAGCGGGCGGTGACGCATAATTTCCTGCCAGACCTGTTCGGCTTTTCCTTCGGTAGTTTCCAGACCGAGGATGTCGCGCACTTCTTCGATATTCCTGGCATGGATCACTCTGCCGCGCAATTCCTGGCTGATTTCTTTTTCGCTCATGTCTGTCGCTCCTTCTTCAATAAATGTGCGCCGTGCGGCTGTTCTGCCGACGGGGCGGTATCAATAAGAGGAGAAGACTATTATACGGGTTTGACCGCTATTCATTCACTGGTTTGCCCGCCTTGAACTGCTGCTGCTTGCCGCATCTTTTGCAGCGCCGGAAGGTCAGGGAATAGGCGGCTCCGTCATTATTCGTGTAGTATTCGCCCCAATCGTGACCTATTTGCCCAATGACGCAGGCTTCGCCTTCGTGCTTGTATCGCACTTCCACGAAAACGCAGGAATCATTCAGTAAACAGAAGCTTCCGCGTTCCACGGACGCGGCGCAGCCCTCTGTCAAAAGATCCCTGCTTCGCCCGCCGCTCACGGCTTCCAGCTCGTCGTCGTCCACCGCTTCCAGGCCCTCCGCCGGGCGATGGGCTTCAATCTCCCGCCAGGCCCGGTCAATTTCCTCTTCCGTCGTTTCGGGGCCGAGGATGGCCCGCACTTCTTCTATATCCTTGGCGCGGATCAGCTTTGCGCGCAGCTCCCGGATGTTTTCGTTTGGTTGCATGCACAAACCACCTTTTCTGAATGCTCTGTTTCCCACGCCGGCAAGAGGCGGCGCGGGGGAAAAAGGCTTCTTTTCCCTTCCCCCACGCTCCGGCCGGGAAGGCTTTGGCCCCTCGTTTCCCGCGATTACTTCTTGAGGCCGGTTTTATTCCTGGCGAAATCGCTGTCGGATTCATCGGACGGAATGCCGGGAATAACGGGTTTCTCCGGGTTCGGGCCGGGCTTGCCGATCGGCATGACCGCCCGGAAGGCTGTGCCGCCCGTCGCGTCTTTCAGTTTTTCGTCTTCCAGGTTTTCCAGTTCCAGTTCCGGGGTTTTCTTGTTTTCGCTCATCGTGTTTCCTTTCTCCGCATGAGGCGGGTTCAATTTATTCTGAAATCGCATGGCGATGTCTGCCCGCGCAATCGTTCTTCGCTGTGGCGCTGTTCGCGCCCTTCAGCGATGATGAGTAAGCCTTATCGTATCTGTTCAGTCCATCTGATGAACGCCCGCCCAAAGAATCCGGCCCGGCTTTTGAAGTCAAGGCAGGATGATGCTCTGCCTTCTTCTTTCCCTCTCCTCGGCTTCTCTTTCACAGGCGGCTTTGTATTCCACGCGCAGGCGTTGTAACGCAGACCAAACCAATGAATCGCCGCTGAACCCCCGCTGTTTGCTGTCTATCATGGCGTCCAGACGCCGTTCGTGCCCGGCCAGCACTTCCCCGGTTGTATCATCAATCACCTGATATTCATCTTTATTGACCGATTGCCCGCTCACTTTTTGGTGCCCCTTTGCTACAGTTCCCGGAAAACTTTATACCTCTTCACTGTCATCCAATAATCGCATTTTTTACATCTCTTTTCTATAAACCTATACTGCCTTTGTATGGGACTGGGGTATTCTCTTACCACGGCCCAATCGTGTTCCCAGCCGCCTTCGCTGTTCTTCGCGCAGCATTTTTCGTTGGCTTCTTCCCAGTCTGAATACCAGAGAATCCCTGCCCAGCAGCCTACTTCATGCCCATTCGCGGCCTCCTCGCCACCTCCGGAAACGGCTTCCAGCTCGTCGTCATCCAACGCTTCCAAAGCGCCTTCGGCCTTCTTCGCCTGGAGCTTTTCCCATACAAAAGCGGCATCAGCCGGTGTGAACGCATCGCCCAGCAGGGCTTTCACTTCTTCTTCGCTGTTCGCTTTCAGCAATTTTTCTTTCAATTCCTTTGTGATTTCCATGGTTTTGTTCTCCTTTTAATTTTCTGGGATTCTACCTGTTATTATAGTGGTTTCTTCGGAGATCGCAAGGGAATGTCACATCCTGGACCCGCCACGCCCTGGAGGGTTGGCGGGCAATGGGCGGAGAAAAGAAAAATCGGCCGAACAATACAAAAGAATCAGCCCGTCTGTGAAACGAAAAGAAACGTCCCCGGCGTCTCAATTACTGACCGAACATAGGATCAGAGTAGGCCAAATGACTTTTCTCCCCTTGTTTGCCGCATTTGGTGCACACAAACTGGCCCATACGCACTCCTTGTTTGCTCCTGAATACTCTTCCTATTTCCCATTTGTGATACCAGCCGTCCGTTGCGTTGCCCTTCGGACAGATTTTTGAGTTGGCTTCAGCCCAGTCGGCATAATCATTGAAAACACATCCGATGTCCCTTCCGTCCACGGCTTGTTCGTATTCGCCCAGGAAAGCGCACCATCCGGCGCCGGATACGGCTTCCAGTTCGTCGTCGTCCACTTGTTTAAGGCCTCCGGTTTCACGGCTCTTTTGAATCTCATGCCATGCCCGGGCCACTTCTTCCTCCGTGACCTCATCGCCCAGCAGCGCCTTCACTTCTTCTTCGCTGTTCGCGTTCAGCAATTTTTCTTTCAGTTCTTTTGTGATTTCCACGCTTTCTTCCTCCTTCATATGGATCTGCCCGGACAGTTTCAGCAGGTCATTGTCCGCTTGATCCGTGACAGTTGGTCCCGGACCTTTTATTGCAGTATTTGCACTTCTTGCTCAAACCGCTTTCATTTTTCCAATAGTGATATCCTCCTGCCTCTTTGCTCATTTCGCATTCGTTTGCATGGTGGTACTGCAGAAAACAGCTTTTTTCATGTCCGTCCAGGGCGTCATCACCGAAACCGAGTATACCGCCGGATACAGCTTCCAGCTCATCGTCATCCACCGCTTCCAGGGTCTCGCCCGGGGCACGGTTCTTTTTGATCTCATGCCACACACGTGCCGCTTCTTCTTCTGGGGCCTGAGCGCCCAGCAGGGCTTTCACTTCTTCTTTGCTGTTCGCGTTCAGCAATTTTTCTTTCAGTTCCTTTGTGATTTCCATGGTCTCTGCTCCTTTCGCATCGTATCGGTTTTTGAAAAAAGTTCCCGCTGCCGAGGCTGCTTATCGGTCCAAAACGTTTTTATCTCTACCTCTTCACATGGCCGCAGACTGCGCAGAAAGAGGTATTTTCCTTGAGATTGACCTGATAGCGGTGCTGCCAGCGACCTTCCGCGCCCGCTATCGGACACAGGTCGTCATCCGCGTCTTTGCCCAGAATGGCCCTGACCTCTTCCTCGCTGACGGCTTTCAGCAGCTCTTCTTTTTTTCCCTTTGTGATTTCCATGACGTCATATCACCCGTTTCCCGCCGCAGACCGTTCGGTATGCGTATGACCGGCGCGGCAAAACGCTCAAAATACAAAGATTTTTTTTCCGCATCTTTTGCATATCCATATTTCGCAATCCGCTGCGCCTGCGTATTTACTGTGAGTATGATGCGTTTTTCTCCAATCGTGGCCCTTTACGCCGGGGAGGCAGGCTTCGTCGTCGTTTTCGTAGACGACGTCCCAGTAGACGCAGGCGTCGTTGGATCCGCAGAAGCTGTTGTGCTCCACCGTTGCGGCGCACCCTTCCTTCTCAAAGTCGCGTTTTTCTAAGAAATACCTGATGAGATCACCCGGCGACAACCCGCCGTTCACCGCTTCAAGCTCGTCGTCGTCGAGTTTTTCCAGATCGCGGTGCGTACGGATCTCATTCCATATCCTGCTGACATTCTCGTCATCGGCGCCTTCGCCGAGGATCGCTTTTACTTCGTCCTCGCCGGCGGCTTTGAGCAGCTTTTCTTTCAGTTCCTTTGTGATTTCCATGCTGTTCGTCCTCCTTTATTCTGCAGCGCCCAGGCTTTCCAGCAGGGCGTCCTTTTTCGCTTTCCATCCGCCTTTGAAATAAGCGCAGGTGAGGGGATCGGGCTTCAGGTAATCGGTGGAGCCGTCCCGCACGGCGATGGCCCGGCACCCGCCGCAGCAGGCGCAGCGGTATTCGCACTGGGCGCATTCGGGATTATGGGCCATGAAATCGCTGACGCGGGCGTTAATGATGTCCATATAGAAGGAATCAGTCAGTATTTCTTCCAGGGGCGTTTCCAGCATGCTGGGAAACTGCTGCTCGATGGGCCCGCCCACCATGCTCATGCAGGGCAGCACCCGGCCCTGGGGGCTTACGTACATGCCGCTGCGCACATGGCCGCACATGAGCGCCTTGGAAAAGCTTTCCTCCGACACATTTTTTTCTTGATAGGATTTGGGGATCTTCTGGGGCGGGTCGCAGTTGAAAAAGCCCTCCAGGCCGATGGGCAGGGGCTTGCCGTCGGCCAGGTATTGGGGAATGTAATCCAGGAAGGCGTTCCAGGTCTCCTCCTGGGTCAGGTAATGTTCAGGCTCGTTCAGCCATTCGCCCTGGGGGGAGGCCGCGCCGATTTTCAGGCCCATGCAGCCCAGGGAGGCCAGCAGGTTCACGCTTTCCCGGATGCAGCCCACGCTTTCCCGGCACAGCACCATGGAAGCGGAAAAACCGACGCCCCTCTCCTTGCAGCGGCGCATGGCGTCCAGCACGATTTTTTCCGCGCCGGGCACGCCGCGCATCCAGTCGTGGTGGCCCACGCCGTCGAAGCTGAACTGGATGCTGGGGCGCATCCCGCGCTTTTCCATTTCATCCATGAACGCGTCCGTCACCAGCAGGCCGTTGGAATAAATCACGGTGATGAAAATATTCCGGGCCAGAATGGCGTCCACCAGCTGCCAGAAATCCTTCCGCACCAGGGGTTCGCCCCCGGTCAGCTGCACGGTGCGGATGCCGCAGCGCTCGAAAGCGTCCAGCATGGTCATCAGCTGATCCCAGGTGGGTTCCCCCTGGGCCCCGTGGGGGGCGGACATGAAGCAATGGCGGCAGCGGTAATTGCACAGCCCGGTGATGGACCATTGTACCTTGTCCTTGAACCGGACGGGATAAAAGCGGTATTCCTGATAGGGCAAAAGCCGATCCTCCGGCCCGCATTCGCGGATGAAGCCGTTTTTCAGCCAGTGGTCGTAGCGCTTGGCTTCCTCCTCCGTCAGCCGGTCCCGGTGGATGGCCGTCTGGCCGTCGCAGCACTGAAGCAGGAAGAAGTCCTCCTTCCGGAAAAATTCCGTCTTTCCGTTGATATAATGCTGCAATGCGTAGGGCAGCTTTTTCCAGCCGCGCAGGGTGTAGGGCGGGGTAATCAGGTAATGTACGGGCATAAGGCGTTTCTCCTTTTTTCGTAACGATTCAGTTGCCTAAAGAGCGCTTTAAATCAGTTTGGAGTGTGGAGAGTGGAGTGTGGAGTTATATT
>JAUNMW010000320.1 GCA_030537395.1 Clostridia bacterium
GGTGTAGCAACTTCGTGATGAATCCGCGGCTTGATGGGGTCCGTCATGCAGAAATACCGCCATTCGTCCGCCACATGATCCTCCTGGCTGCTGTCCAAATCCTCGTCCTCATGCTCGTCGTAGCACAGCAGCGGGATCGTGCGGATGAAAGCCTCGCAGTTCTTGAACACATACATCATCGGGTACCCGTTTTCGTCAAAGGCCAGCCGGTAATGGCACTGCATCCAGCCCGGTATCCGGTCGTTGTTCCCTTTGTCGAAGTACACCCGGTACTTTTCCGCCACGTCCTTCCGGCTGATCCCGTTTTCTTCCCCGGCCCAGATGCTGGGGTCCGCCACGCCCTGGATTTTCTTGCCCGCCAGCCACGGGTGCTCCCGTTCCATCCGGGCAATTTCGGAAAAGATTTTGTCGTCGATCCACTTCACGCCCTCGTTGGGGATGTCCGTCCCGTCCCGGTCCTTCCGGCAGCCGTACAGCTCCAGAATCCTGTAGAACACCCCGTCATAGTCCACCGCCCACCAGGCGCAGCTGAACGGTTTCGCATAACCCCAGTCAAAGCTCCGATAGATTTTCCAGCCCCTCGGCGGTTCAAAGGGCTCGATCACGTGGGTAAACTTCTTGTCCAGGTAGTGTTCCGGGTCGTCCACGAACTCCTCGAAGAATTGCCCTTCGTAAATATCCCAATTGCCGTACAGCCAGGCGTCCCGCAGCTTGGGCGGCAGGGCCTTCAATTGGTCGATATAATCCGGCTGCTTCTCCATCAGCGCCTTGTTATCCGTCACAAGGCTCTGAATGAACACGTAATCCTCCGGCTTTTCCTCCTCCCGGAAGCGGCCCTCCTTCAGGCGCTTGATGTACTGGTGCCCCGGCCCGCCGGGATTGCAGGTCATGTACATCCGCTTGGGGAAATCATTGTCCCCGCGCAGGCAGGCCGCGATGGACTTTATCTGAAACTCCGTCATCTGCGTCGCTTCGTCGATGCCGATGATGTCGTATTCATGGCCCTGGATGTTTTTCAAATCGTCGTCCCGGCTGCAATACATGAACTTGATCCGGCTCCCGTTGGGGAATCGGAATTCATGCTCCGTGCCGTTGTACCGGGCAATGCCGTGCAGTAAATCCTTCAGCGGGTTGATGTGGTTCTCCAGCAGCTCAGGATAGCTTCGGCGCATGATCAGCACTTTCAGCCCGCCGTACCTGGCGCACATCAGCACCGCTTTCCATCGCACCGCCCAGCTTTTCCCGCCCCCTCGCGCCCCGCCGAAGATCACATATTTGTTTTTTGCCCTGAAAAATAGCTCTTGCCGGGCGTTTGGCTTCGGCATCACAAGCATCTTCATCTTCCGTTTCACTCCGTCAGCTTTTTCACTTCGTCTGAAAGCCGTACCGAAATGGCGCCGTTTTCTTTGTTCCCCTCTTTCGATTTCACACTGGACAGCAGAATGCGGGTTTTCGTCTGCCGATCGATCGAGTGAGCGATGCTGTTCAAGTTGCCCGCCCGGAATTTCCCATCGGCAATTTCCGCCCCATCCGGATCCTCCGCCATTCTGCGTTTCAGGCCCGTCGCCGCCATCTGCAGCGCTTCCTCAATTTCGTCGGAGGCCTCCATCAGCCGGCTCAGCTGCTTTTCCTTGGCGCTCATTCCCCGGGCGGTCCCCCGCGCCTGCCGTTTCTTATCAGCCCATCCCCCTTCCCGGCTCCATCGCTTCAGGGTTTCATAGTCCACACCCATTTCCGCCGCCAGCGTCCGCAGCGTTTCGCCGTTTTCCAAATACCGTTTTTCCGCCGCCTGTTTCTGCTTTTGATTCGGCAATATTCCTTCACCTCCCCAATGATTTTCTCAGAATCCGCCCGCAAAAAAGAGCCCCCGAATGGGTATACTATTCCTCCTCCTGATACCGGTCCATCAGGGCCTGGTACATTTCGCAGTTTCCAAATTTCCAGCAGCAGAAAATGTGGTACTGAATCCGCTTGGTGTCCGGCCCGTCGAAATTGATTTTCACATGACTGTCCGGGATCACCCCTTCGCACATGATGCTGTCATTGGTATGGGCGCGGAAAAACGGGCATTTGGCGTCCCGGTCGTTCAGCTTTCCTTTCATTTATGTTTCCCCCCTTCTTTGTGTTTGCAGTTTTATAGAGAACATGTGTTCTCGTATTTCGCCAGCCATTATAGCCTGCCGGTTTTCTTCTTGTAAAGCTCCCAGTCGAATGCAGAAGCAATTCTGCTCCATGGCTTTCCATCCCGAGCCCCTCAGAAGCAATTTTGATCAATGGATTTTTCCAAAAAACAAAAAAGGCCGGCTTTCCCGATCGGCGCTTTTACAAACTTCTGCCGCGAATACGCGAACACGTGTTTTTATTTTGGCGTTACGTTTTCTGTTGAAAAAAATCTCTTTGCGTCGCACCGTGTTCCAAACAATGAAAAAAAAGATCGGATATTGTCGTTAATAATTCTTTTGGTTACTAAAATATTGCCATTTTTATTCTTTTCGTTATAATCATTGGTGAAGCATCAATCCCCGGCAAGAATCATGGGGAAAGGAAGCGCCCTTGCGGCCTTCTCAATTCGCATCATTGAAAAACGAGAGGAAGCGGTATACCTATGAGCAGTATTCGGATCGCAATCGCGGAAGACAACGATGAACTGCGCATCTGCATGGCGCAATATTTCCAGAAGCAGCAGGATATCTCCCTGATCGGGGAAGCTTCCAATGGGCTGGATATTCTGAAAGTCCTTCAGGAAAAGCAAGCGGACGTGCTGCTTTTGGATATGATCATGCCCACCCTGGACGGATTTGGCGTACTGAACCATCTGCAGCGCATGCCGCCGGAAAAGCGGCCCCGGGTCATCGCGGTCACAGCCCTGGGCAGGGATGATTTCATCCGCAGAGCCGTGGAATTGGGCGTGGTCTATTATATGATCAAGCCCATAGACCTGCCCGCGCTGCTGGAAAGGATCCGGGACGTGGCCCAGAACCAGCCTCCGCTCCAGGCGGACGGCCGTTTTCTTTCCGCGCCTGGGCAAAGTCTGGAGGACCGCATCTCCAATCTATTTCTGGCCATGGGCATTCCGGCTCATATCAAGGGCTACCAGTATCTGCGGGAGGCCATCAAGCTGGTGATCGAAACCCCCGCCATGATCGGCGGCATCACCAAGGAGCTCTACCCTGCCATCGCCCGGCGCTTCGGCACCTCCTCCAGCAAGGTGGAGCGGGCCATCCGCCACGCCATCGAGGTGGCCTGGAGCC
>JAUNMW010000321.1 GCA_030537395.1 Clostridia bacterium
GGACGCCGACAGTCTGTGCCATCTGGTTTTCCAGTACAGACAGCTGATCATTGCTCCAGGCCAATTGCTTCAGCGCTTCGGTATTTGCGGGTGTATAGCGGGCGGAGGAGCCCAGAACGGATTCAATTTCCCGGCCAAACCTTACCTGGGTATCCGTACTGACCCACCATTTCATGAATTCCCAGGAATGATTCCGGATGGTTTCATTGTCCGTTGCGATCAGCATGCAGCAGTTGCCGCCGCTGTGAACGGAGTGGTCGATGGTGCCATCCTCCTTCAAAGTGCCCGGGAACGCGGCAAAATTCCAAAGATTGCGTATTTCGGGAGCGGACACTGCCAAGGTGTTGAATTGACTGTATGAAGCCAGTCCAATGGGCATTTCACCGGAACGGAAGCGGCTTACGAAATCGTACACGGTCGGAAGTCCGTAATCGTTATACAGAGAAGTATACAGCTTGAAGGCAGAAACGCCGTTTTCGCTGTCGATCATGGTGCGCTTTGCTTCCGCATCGTAAATCTGGCCGCCATGCTGATAGATCAGAGAATTCAGAATGGACATATCAACCGTCGTAATATCCGGATAAGGTACGCCGACAGACAAGTTGTTGCCCTGAATGGTGGGAAGAAGCGCAATCAGCTCATCCCAGGTTTCTGGCACTTCCAATCCCAGCTCTTCCAGCACGTCCTCCCGGTAGAACAGCACCGAGAAGTCCTGGGTTTCAGGCAGCGCGTACACGCCGCCGTTATAACGCATGGGCGTCAGCGCGCTTTCATAGAAGGGCTTGATGACTTGTTCAAAATCGCTAAACTGCGTCAGATCCTCAACGGCATTACGCATGGCATAGTTGACAGGGAACCAAGAGCCCACAGACAGCACCACATCGGGGCCGTTGCCGGCCACGACGGCAGTCAGCAGCGTTTCGGCCAGCACCAGCTTCACGTTTACGCGAATGCCGGTGGTGGGCGTAAAGGAATCGTCCACCAAGGTCTTCAACACGGTGCTTTGATCGCGGCCAGTGGTGATCCATACCTCGATCACCTGCTCGTCGTTTTCGTCATATACATCGCCCAGCGCGTTGTAATCCACAAAATAGGAAGCAGCGGCGGAACGGATTTCATGGGCCGTTTTATCCAGGAATCCATCATGCACTTCCGGCAGCTTGGCATTTTCGCCGCTGATCACCAGCATATCCACATCCAGCTTGGTTTCAGACATGTTTTGCATGGCGGTGCCAAGGCTTGTGATATTATCCTTGAAGTTACTGAAGGATTGGGTGATGCGTTCGTTATGCGCAACAAAGCCTTCCATCTGAACGGCCAAAGTCTGCGCCACGGCCACGCGGTCGCTCTTCTGGCCGGTGATCGCTACCGTGTCATCCACAAGCTTATAGAGCCGCTTGCTTTCCAAATCCATGGCCTCGATCACGCCGGGATAAATATTCTGCAGGTTGTAATCACGGAACCGATCCGGGTTCACGCCGGTCAGTACCAGGATCTTGCGGTAAATCAGGTTCAGCCGGTAAATGCTGTCCTCCATTTGCTGCAGGATAGCGCCCATATCCCCCAGCGTAGCTTCCATACGGATGGTATGAGTGCCCGCGGACAGATAAAAACGATAAGGCGTGCCCTTTTCATCGCTCAGCGTTCTCATATCCCAGGAGGTATTGTAATCAAATGCCACGTTGCTCATGGCGTCAAACAGGATTTCACCATCCACATACACCATACGGCTGGAAACGGCACCGCGCTGATACGCCTGGCGGCCTTTGATGGAAATGGTATAGTAGCCGTCTTCCGGCACTTCCACATTCCATTCAATCCATTGTCCCGCGTTGTTCCAGGGATCGCCGCCAATATAGTTCAGCACGGTTTTGGTGACGCTGTAAGGCACGGTGGCGGGCGAAGAACGATCATAGCGGGCATACAAAGAAGGCGAAGAACGCAAAGAGGACGCTTCGCCCTGAATAATGGCCTGCCAGTTCTTGGCGGTATCGGTCATTTTCACATCCGGCTGCGCGGCGGAATACTCTTCATAAGTGGCATAATTCTGAACCGGCATCAGGGACATGGAGCGAAGCACCATCGGCTCGTTTACCGCCTTCAGGGATATGGTGTTCTCCCCCGCTTCAAAATAGAATTGATAAGGCTCCGCAACGTAGCCCATATCATCCTTGAAGCGCACCTGCTGCCAATCGAACTTTTCCACCTGGGTGGGACGGATATCGTTGCCCTGGTTATCCTGGCGAACCGGGGCTCCGTCCATCCAAAGCCGGGTTAAGGTAAGAGAGCGCGCTCCCGTAAAGGGGAGCTCACCGTTGATGTACAGTTCCCTTTCAATGTCCACGCCCCGGGAAGCCGTCGTCAAATAATCCAGCATGATATTGTACATGCCGGTTTGTTCGACGTTCACCTTCCAGGTCACATAGGACCCATCCGGCGTGAATACGCAGGGCGCGCCATCTTCTTCCCGAAGTTCAGCATCCCCCTCAAAAGATGCGATATCCACGGGAATGACTGCCTGCCCGCTGGGTACGGAAGTATACTTCTGCAAATAGTTTGCATAAGTATCCTCTCTGCCAAGGCCGGAAATATCAGCAGACAGGTCGGCCCCTTCGTATTTCTCGTGGAAATCTCTACTTCCCCCGCCCAGCGCAACGATCAGCACGATCACTGCGGCCAGGCAAAGAATTCCGATCAACCAACCAAAACGTTTTTTTCGCATGGGCACGCCCTCTCTTTAGATTGATCTTGCGAGAATAAAAACAGTCAAAAATAAAGCGCATTATTTGTACAATATGGCTTTATTTTTGTGATTCGCTACAATTATACTGATAAAAAGGTGTCATGTCAACCATACAAACGCTTTGTAATATAATTGTCATATTTATATTGAGCGCAAGAAAAAAGCTCTGAAACAAAAGTTTCAGAACTTTTCTATTGGCAGGGGAAGAAGGATTCGAACCCTCAACAAAGGTTTTGGAGACCCACGTGTTACCATTACACCATTCCCCTACGCAACAAAAGTATTATAACGCTGAAATGCGTTTTTGTCAACAGATTTTTTCACGAATTATCATGAAAATTGAAAAAACGGATTCTCTGTTTGCATATAAGCTGAATGATGCAAATAAAAACAGCCTCCGCGTACTGAAACAGCCGCACGGAGGCCGGTAAAAAACGTCTTACAGAATGGATATATTCGGCATCAGCAGATAAGCGGGGCCCTCATAAGCTCCCTCTGTTAC
>JAUNMW010000043.1 GCA_030537395.1 Clostridia bacterium
CCATCCATTCCTGGCGGTGCAGCGCATATCCTGCCCGGTAAAGAAACAGGCCCGTCATGAACAGCGTATCATCCCAAAGCTGCTGTTCGTTGATGCAATCGCTGGTCAGATGCTGAAAACCCCCTTCTTCCGTGCGAGGAAGACAGTTCATAATCCAATCAGCCCAATCTGAAATATAAGGAAGATACTTTTGATCGCGGGTCGTTTCATACAGCAGGGTAAGCCCCAGCATGGGGGCAGTAGTGTTGATATTTCTGCCGGGCAGACCCTTGGCAATGTGCCCGTCGTACCAGGTTTTGATTTCCTCAAGCAGCCCGGGATCCTTGGTTGCTTCATATACCTTGAACATGGCATACATGGCAACGCCCTGGGGCCATTCCCAGGTAGCCAGGCTCAAATGATCATCCCAACGCCCGTCCCCGCCACTTTCCTTCAGCCGATTCAGTACAAGATCCGCCATTTGCCGATAATCCATCTTTATATTCTCCTTCCGCGTATGCGAGCCAATTTGGTTATTGATAATATAGCAATCCAAACAAGGATTGTCAAGAACTGAAATATTTCATTGACAAAGCGCATGAGAAATATATAATGATAGTAGTTTTATTTTATATAAGGAGGACGCATCCATGGCCTCGGAAATATATGATCGCTTATCCCGGGAAGGGAAGGTTTTGCTTGATGAAGCCGCAAATTTTTTGGAACAGCATTATGATCCTGCCTCTCATTACGTTACTTTGGAATATGAAGGACAAAGCATCATCAGCGTGAGAGAATCCATGTATTACGCGCTGGCCCTGATGATCAAAAACAAAGAAAATGCCTGGGAAGAAATTGAAAAAATCTGTCACGCTGTGATCGCCCTGCAGATCAACGCGCCGCGGGAGGTTTTTCACGGCGTATTCCGCCATTCTCCGGAAGAGCCAACACCCCCCATGGGGCAATTGGATGCTCAGCGTCTTGGGCTCTTTGGCCGATATTACGCCGATTATACCCATGAGCAGATCACGGACGCTTTCCACCAAAAATTGACACAGGATCCCCGTTTGGCAGATTATACGGAAAAGATAGAAGCTTTGCTGAACGCGTCTGTATTGGAAACAGTTCCGGTGGTTTGGGACACCTATGAGCCGAATATTCGCGAGTTTATTCTCATGTGCTTCGCCATGCTGCAAAAGTACGGAGAAAAGCGAATGTCTCCCGCCCTGTCGGAGGAGCTGAACAGAAGCGCCCGTTTGGCGATGGAAGGAGCCATTACGCGCAGTAAAAGCAATTTCACGCCGCTCAACACGAATATTCAATGCATGCACATTTTCCTGCTTGATTTTTACGGCGAGCGTTTTCACGAAATATCCTGGCAGGATTATGCTGTTTCCTACGCTCAAAAAATGCTGGAACGCTATCGGGAATGCCACGCCTGCGCCGAATTCAATTCGCCCACCTACTGCGGCGTGGACCTGTCCACGCTGGGGTTCCTTCGCCGGTACAGCCATAATCAACCGCTGAAGCTGCTGGCTGAAGAACTGGAGAAAGGCATCTGGCGGGATATGGCGGAATTCTATAATCCAGCTATGCGCAACTTCTGCGGCCCGTATTCCCGAGCCTACGAGCTGGATATGTCCATCCATACCTGCTTTTGTGATATATTATACTGGGCTCTGGGCGAAGATCATTTCCCATGGCATCCTTTTTCCATTGAAAGCGTGATCAATCCTTTGACGGTGCTGGGAGACGTGCGTATTCCGGAGGATGTGAAGCAGGATTTCCTGGTTCCCAAACAGGAACAAATCTTGTATCATCGTTTCCGGGAGCTGTCCGAGCGGGGAGATCCGGATCACAATTCCGCTCTATGTACAGCGACTGGCTGGATCACGCCCGATCTGATGACCGGCGCGCTGTCAGGCAGTGAAAACCCAAGCTATCAATTGCATCCCCTGGTGGTTTTCTGGCGGCAGCAAAAGGGGCTGGGTACCATCAAGCTGCTGCGCTGTCTGCCGGATGGAAAAATGACGCATCTTCACACCATATTCTTTGACGGGAAAGCGGACAAGAGCCGCATCACGATGGATATATCTGTTCAGGTGCGCCGGGACGTTGATATATTCTTTGAGATAGAAGCCCACGATCTGGAAAGAATCCTGATTACAGACAGCGAATGGCATTTCCCTGGGCTGGACGTTTGCGTAAAGGCTCAGGCCCCCCAATTCAAGCTGAATAAAATCAATGAGCGCACGATTCGGATCGTATATCCTTCCCGAACCAGCGACCCTGCTTCTCGCACCATGCATTTTGATTTTCAATTTCGCAAAACGGAATCCTGAGCCGATATGATTTCGATAATTTATCAAAATATAATCACAATTTATCCATTTTCGCTTGAAAAAACAGCGCAATTGTGGTATGATGTATAAGAATGGTTCGTTACAAAAATAAAAGTCTGATTACCTGATTTTACAGCAAAGGACGGTGAATAACCCATGGCTCTTGTGAATATGCAGTCGCTGCTTCACAAGGCGGAAGAAGGCGGATATGCGGTAGGCTCTTTCAGCGTGGCCAATATGGAATGTATCCGCGGTGTCATTCGTGCCGCGGAAGCGCTCCATGCGCCTGCCATTCTTCAAATTGCGGAAATTCGGCTTCCCTATTCTCCGCTGTACCTGATCGGGCCTATGATGCTGGCCGCAGCAAAGCATGCCCAGGTGCCCGTAGCGGTGCACCTGGATCACGGTAAAACGCTGGCCTGCGTTCAGGAAGCGCTGGATTTAGGGTTTACCTCGGTTATGTGCGACGGCTCTGATCAGCCCATCGACGCCAATGTGGCGTTCGCTAAGCAAACCGTTGCCCTGGCAAAAGAAAAAGGCGCGACGGTGGAAGCGGAAGTCGGCCGCGTGGGCCGGGGTGAGGACGGAAGCGAATCCGAAGCCCAGATTGCCAGTATGGATGATTGCTTCCGAATGGATGAAACCGGCATTGACGCGCTGGCCGTCGGTATCGGAAACGCTCACGGCCTGTATGCGGCAACACCTCAGCTGCATTATGAAGTCTTGGAGGAACTGCACGGAAAGCTTCGTTCTTCTTTGGTTATGCACGGCGGAACAGGTTTGACGGATGAGCAGTTTCAAAAGGTCATTTCTCTTGGCATGCGCAAGATCAACATTGCCACCGATCTGTTCATGTCCCAGGCCGGTGCCTGCCAGGGAAAGGATATTTTTAAGAATATTGCATCTTCGGTGGATGCGGTTTCCGCCACTGTGCAAAGATATATCAAGCTGTTTGGCAGCGAAGGAAAGGCGTGAGGTACCATGATACAATTTGATCTGAGCAAACCGCTGCACATCATCCCTGTAGGCCGCGTCGCCATCGACTTTAATCCGACCGACTACAACCGTCCCCTGAATGAAAGCAGCAATTTCAACAAGTACCTAGGCGGCTCCCCTGCCAATATCGCCGTGGGTATGGCGCGTCTGGGCAACAAGGTGGGCTTCCTTGGCCGGGTATCCGACGACCAGTTCGGCACCTTCGTGACGGATTATTTCAAAAACGAAGGGATTGATGTTTCCCACATTTTCCGCTGTCAGAACGGCGAAAAGCTGGGCCTCACCTTCACTGAAATGCTGTCCCCCACCCAGTCCTCCATTCTGATGTACCGGGAAGGCGTGGCCGATTTGCAGCTTTGTGTGGATGATGTGGATGAAGCCTACATTGCATCCTCCGCTTGCCTGCTCATTTCCGGCACAGCCCTGTGCACCTCCCCCACCCGGGAAGCATCCTTCAAAGCGCTCACCTTTGCCCTGCGCAATCATGTACCAGTGGTGTTTGACGCCGATTACCGGGCCTACACCTGGAAGAATAAGGATGAAATCGCCATCTACACCTCCATGGTAGCGGAAAAGGCCGACATCATCATGGGCAGCCGGGAGGAATTCGATCTGATGGAGCGTCTTCTGGGCCTGGACGGCACGGATAAAACATCCGCAGCCTATTGGCTGGGCAAAAATGCGAAGATCTGCGTGATCAAGCACGGCAAAGAGGGTTCCTGCGCTTACAGCCGTGAGGACGGCAACTGGAACGTGAAGCCCTTCCCCGTCAGCGCCCTCAAAGGCTTTGGCGGCGGCGACGGCTACGCTTCCTCCTTCCTGCATGCCTTGATGGCCGGTGTTTCCCTGCCGGACGCTCTGGAGCGGGGCAGCGCTTCCGCCGCCATGCTGGTAGCCAGCCATGCCTGCAGCAAGGATATGCCCACGGAAGAAAGCCTGATGCAGTTCATCAGGGAAGAAAAAGAAAAATACGGCTCTGTGATCACAGCGCTGTAAAATAAGAAACAACAAGATAAGGAGAGGATTCCCATGAGCGAGATCAAAGTGATGAAGCCGTTTATTAACGGACAGTTCATCGACAGCAAAAGCGAGAAATTCAACAACATCTTTGACCCCTCCACCGGCAAGCAGATTGCCAAGGTTCCCTGCTGCACCCAGGACGAAGTAGAACAGGCCATCGCCGCCGCAAAAGCAGCTTTCCCTGCTTGGCGGGACACCCCCGTTCGTAAGCGCGCCGCCATCATGATGAAGCTGCGTAACCTGATCGAAGCGCACATGGACGAATTGACCCTGCTGTGCGCCACTGAAAACGGCAAATGCTGGAGCGAAGCCGCCGGCGACGTGGGCAAGGCTTTGGAAATGACCGAGCTGGCCTGCTCCGCCCCCTCCCTGCTCATGGGCGAAAGCTTGATGAACACTTCCACCGGCTATGATACCACCCTGTACCGGGAACCCATCGGCGTGTTCGCCGGAATCGCCCCCTGGAACTTCCCGGCCATGATTCCCGTGGGCTGGATGGCGCCTCTTTGCATCGTATGCGGCAACGCGTTCGTTTTGAAGCCCGCCTCCACCACCCCCATGACCAGCCTGCGGTTCGCAGAGCTGTATAAGGAAGCCGGTATCCCGGACGGCATCTTCAATGTAGTCCCCTGCTCCCGCAACGAAGCCGAAACCTTCCTGACCCATCCCGACGTAAAAGGCATCACTTTCGTGGGCTCCACCTCCGTGGGCCAGCATGTGTACGCCACCGCCGCCGCTCATGGCAAGCGGGTACAGTGCCTGTGCGAAGCCAAGAACCATGCTTTGGTGCTTGAAGACGCTCCCATCACCCGCACCGCCGCCGGTATCATGAACTCTTCCTTCGGCTGCGCTGGCGAGCGCTGCATGGCCCTGCCTGTGGTCGTCGCTCAGGAATCCATTGCAGATCAGCTGGTGGCCGAAATCGTGCGCCTGTGCAAGCAGCAGAAAGTTGGCCCCGCCTATGATAAGACCAGCAAGCTGGGCCCCGTGGGCAGCAAGGGACATCAGCAGTTCATCCTGGATTGGATCCAGAAGGGCATCGATGAAGGCGCCGAACTGATCCTGGACGGCCGGGATGTGAAGGTGGAAGGCTATGAGGACGGCTACTACATCGGCCATACCATTTTCGATCATGTGACCGAGGATATGACCATCGGCACAAGAGAAGTGTTCGGCCCCGTGCTGTGCATCAAGCGGGTGAAGGATTTTGAAGAAGGCATCCAGATGATGAACCGGAACCCCTTCGCCAACGGCTCCGTCATCTTCACCCAGAGCGGCTACTATGCCCGTGAATTCGCCCGCCGTACCGATGGCGGCATGGTAGGCGTGAACGTGGGTATCCCCGTACCCATGGGTATCTTCCCCTTCTCTGGCCATAAGCAGAGCTTCTTTGGCGATCTCCACTGCCACGGCAAGGACGCCTTCCGGTTCTATACCGAAAGCAAGACCGTCACCGTGCGCTGGTTCGACGAAGAGGAAATGAAGAAAGAACACGTTTCCACTTGGGACGGCTCACTGTAAAAAGGAGAGCACTCCATGGATAACGGTATCCGAGATGAGATACAAAAAATGATCGAAGACGCCTTGGAAAACATGAAGGATGACCTTCTGGATGAAATGGGCGAAAGCGTTCAAGAAGCTGTCAATGATTCCTTATCAGAAATCGTTTCGGAAGCTCTGGAATCATTTTTTGCTTCCCATACCTTGACTCTGTCGGACGGCACGATGATCCAGCCCAAGGAGCATCTGAAAGTTCTGAGCCCAGATAAACGGAAGCTGCTTCCCTGCTACGGCGGATTGAAAGTGGACGGAAAAACACTGGTGATTCAAAACAAGGATCAGCAGTTGGCAAAGTCTATGGTGGTATGATACCGAAGAAAAGGCAGTCGAAGCTCTGCTCAGAATCAAGGATGCCATGCAATCCGGCATAAAGTATTTGGAATTATAGACACGCATAGAGTTCGCTCCAACAAAGAGGAAAAGAGCAATCCCTTTTCGGCTTTCTCGGAAGGGGGTACGGGGGAAACTGCTCTTTGGCCTCCAAAGAGCAGTTTCCCCCGAATAAACAAATAAAGGAGAGGTTTCCCATGAAAAAGTTGAACATCGGTATCGTCGGCGCGGGCCGCATCGGCAATGTACACGCGGAATCCATTACTTACCACATTCCCGAAGCCCAGGTGGTCATGGTCACGGACGTGATCGAAGAAAGCGCCAAGAAGCTGGCGGAGCGTTTCGGCGTGCCCAAATATTCCAACAACTACATGGACATCATTAACGATCCCGAAATCGACGCCGTGCTGGTTTGCTCCCCCACACCCACCCATGCAGACATTTCCATCGCCGCGCTGAAGGCTGGCAAGCATGTATTCTGCGAAAAGCCCGTTCATACTTCCATTGAAAAGATCAAGGAAGTGGCCAAGGTTGCCGAAGAAACCGGCAAGAAGCTGCAGATCGGCTTCAACCGCCGCTTTGACCACAACCATCGCCATGTGCAGCAGCTGGCGCAGAACGGCACCTTGGGCAACATCGAAATCATCAAGATCACTTCCCGCGATCCCGAGCCCCCGTCTCCCGAATATGCCGCTTCCTCCGGCGGTCTGTACATCGATATGATGATCCATGACTTTGACATGGCCATGTTCCTGGCAGGCTGCGATGTGAAGGAAGTTTATGCCATGGGCACCAGCCTGGTAGACCCGCGCATCGGCGAAGCCGGCGACGTGGATACCGCTATCGTGACATTGACCTTTGAAAATGGCGCTTTGGGCGTGATCGACAACAGCCGTCGGGCCGCTTACGGCTACGATCAGCGCGTGGAAGTGTTCGGCAGCCTGGGCATGGCCGCGGATGAAAACGACGGTGATTCCACCGTGAAGGTATCCACCGTAAACGGCGTGGTCGGAGACAAGCCCCAGTTCTTCTTCCTGGAACGCTACATGCAGTCCTTCACCGAAGAAATGAAGCAGTTCATTCATGCGATCGTCACCGACGGCGAAGTGCCTGTTGGCATCCATGCGGGCCTCATGAGCGTGGTGCTGGCCAAAGCTGCGAAGAAGTCCCTGGACGAGCATCGTCCCGTAAAGATCAGCGAAATCTGAGAGGCGTAAGAAGATGAACGAAAATATCATCAAAGCCCATGGCGCGCATCCATTCGGCCTCAAATGGCTGGCGAAAATGGATGGCCCTCATGCCGATATGCTGATGGACTTCGGTGTGTTCCGCATGAAAAAGGGCGAAGTTTGGGAAGAAGCTGCCCCTCTGGAAAAGGCCGCGCTGCTGGTATACGGCGAAGTGAAGTTTGAATGGGACGGGCAGGAGCACATCGAAAACCGGCCCAACTGCTTTGACGTGCCCCCCACTGCTATTCATGCGGACAAGGCATATCCTGTGAAAATCACCTGCCTGAGCGAGGAAGCGGAAATCGACATTCTGCGCACCGACAACGAAAAGGAATTCGGCGCGAAGCTGTATCTGCCTGCCGATACGCCCGATGAATTCCGCGGTGCGGGTCTCATGCACGAAACCAGCACCCGCATCGTGCGTACCATTTTCGATTATACCAACGCGCCGGATGCCAAGCTGGTTCTGGGAGAAGTGATCGGGTTCCCCGGTAAGTGGAGCAGCTATCCCCCGCATCATCATCCCCAGCCGGAAATTTACTACTACAAAACCAATCCAGAAAACGGGTTTGGTTACGGCGAACTGGGCGATGAAGTGGTGAAAGTGCAGAATAACGACACCGTGTTCATCGAGCCCGGCCTTACTCATCCCCACTGCACCGCCCCCGGCTATGCCCTGTGGTATCTGTGGGCCATCCGCCATCTGGACGGCCAGCCCTACAAGCAGCCCGAATGCCCTGTGTTCCTGAAGGAGCATCTCTGGGTCATGGAACCGGACAGCAAGTATTGGGGAGACAAGAAGTAATAATTCAGCTTTCTCGGAAAGGGGTCCGGGGGAAACCGCTCTTTGGCTCCAAAGAACGGTTTCCCCCGGAAAAACTCCGTATAAAAAGGAGGTTTTGCCCATGGAAACCGTTCGCCTGACCATGGCGCAGGCTTTGGTTCAATTCCTGGATCAGCAGTATGTGGAATTGGACGGGAAAGAATACAAATTTGTGAATAACATGTTCGGCGTGTTCGGCCATGGCTGCGTGGTGGGCGTAGGCCAGGCGCTGAACCAGGGCGGGCATCACATCCGCTTCCTGCAAGGAAAGAATGAGCAGAACATGGCCCTGGCCGCTATGGCCTTTGCCAAGCAGAAGAACCGCCTGGAAATCATCCCCTGCGTTTCCTCCATAGGCCCCGGCGCCATGAATATGGTCACCGCCGCCGGCTGCGCCACAGCCAACCGGATCCCCCTGCTGCTGCTGCCCGGCGACACTTTTGCCTGCCGTCAGCCCGACCCCGTTTTGCAGCAAGCTGAATTCTTCCAGTCCTTCGGACAGACTGTCACTGATGCTTTCCGGGGCGTGTGCCATTACTTTGACCGGATCGAACGCCCTGAACAGCTGATGACCGCCGCCATTCACGCTCTGCGCGTGCTGACAGACCCTGCCGATACCGGCGCGGTTTGCCTGGCAATGCCCCAGGATGTGGAAGGCGAAGCCTATGATTATCCCGTGTCCTTCCTGCGCAAGCGGGTTTGGCATATGGATCGTCATGCGCCTACAGCCGCGCAGACAAAGCGGGCTGCCGAAATCATTCGGAATGCCAAGAATCCCATCGTGATCGCCGGCGGCGGCGTGCGCTATTCCTTTGCGGGCGACGCGCTGCAAGCATTCTGCGAAACCACCGGTATCCCCTTCTCCGAAACTCAGGCGGGCAAAAGCGTGCTTCCCTGGACGCATCCCCTGAATCTGGGCGGTATCGGTGTTACCGGCGGCCAGGCGGCCAATGTGATCGGCAGAGACGCGGACGTGATCATCGCCGTGGGCACCAGGCTCACCGATTTCACCACCTGCTCTAAGTGGCTTTTCAAAGAAAACGCCAAGGTCGTTTCCATCAACATCTGCCCCTTTGACGCGGTAAAGATGGATAGCGAGCCCATCATCTGCGACGCCAAGGAAGGGCTCACTGCCCTGACTGCCGCGCTTAAGGATTACCGCTATCAAAATGGCGACGCGGTAAAGAAAGCCCGGAATGAATGGAACGCCATCGTGGATGATTGGTATGCCAAACAGGATGCGCGCGGCCTAACCCAGACCCGTGCTCTTGGTATCATCAACGAATTCATGCAGAAGCATGATATCGCTGTCGGCAGCGCAGGGAGCCTACCGGGCGATATGCAGCGCCTGTTCCGCCCTGGCGATCGGGACACTTACCATATGGAATACGGCTTCTCCAACATGGGCTATGAAACCAACGGCGCATTGGGCGTGAAGCTGGCTTGCCCGGACAGAGAGGTGTACACCTTCTTCGGCGACGGTACGTATTTGATGGCCCATTCGGAGTTGGTCACTTGTTTGCAGGAGCATTTGCGGGTGCATTTCTGCCTGTTTGACAATTCCGGCTGGGGCTGCATTGAAAACCTGCAGAACAACCAGGGCAACGACACCTTTGGTACCGTGTTCCGATTCCGTGATTCGGAAAGCGGCGAACTGACCGGCCCCATTATGCCCCTGGATTTTGCCATGAGCGCGGCGGGATATGGTTTGAAGGCTTATTCCATTCATGATGAGGAAGGGCTGCGTTTCGCTCTGGAGGACGCGCTGAAACAGGATAAGCCCGTGCTGTACGATATCAAAGTACTTCCGGGCTCCATGACCCCTGGCTACGAAAGCTGGTGGCGCGTGGGCGTGGCGGAGGTTTCCACCCAGCCCCGTGTGCAGGCGGCGTATGAGTCACTGATGGATCATGTAAAGGATACCAGGAAGTTCTAACATACTTAGTGAACAGAGTACAGAGTGCAGAGCACAGATAGAATAGCTGAGTTATATGAAACCGCACTTTGATCATCAAAATAATCTGCACTCTGTACTCTGAACTCTATACTCCCTTTCCCAATAAAAAACTCAAAGAAAAGAGGCTGATTTACAATGCTTGATCCCAACAAGGTAAAACTGGCTATTGCCCCTATCGGCTGGACCAACGACGATATGCCCGATCTGGGCGGCGAAAACACCTTTGAACAGTGCGTCAGCGAAATGGCGCTGGCTGGCTTCAAGGGCAGCGAAATCGGCAACAAGTATCCCCAAGATGTGGCCGTATTAAAGCACAAGCTGGATGTACGCGGGCTGCAGATCTGTAACGCCTGGTTCTCCACACTGTTTACCTCCGAGCCCTATGAAGTAACCATCAAAAACTTCATCGCGCATCGGGATCGGCTTTATGCTTTGGGTGCCAGGGTCATCGGCGCTTCTGAACAGGGCGATTCCATCCAGGGCAAGGATATAAACATCTTCGGCAGCCAGAAGGCCGTGTGGACCGATGAACAGTGGAAACTGATTGCCAAGGGCTACAACGAATTGGGCGCTTTAGCGCAGGAAAAGGGCATGACCCTGACCATGCACCATCATATGGGCACCGGTGTGCAGACCGCGGAAGAAATAGACCGCTTCATGGATATCGTGGACCCCGAAAAGGTGTTCTTGCTCTTCGACAGCGGCCATCTCACCTTTGCGGGTATCGATCCCTTGCCCATCCTGAAAAAGTACATTCATCGCATCCGTCATATCCATTTGAAGGACGTGCGTCTGCCCATTCGAGATCAGGCCCGGAAGGAAGGCTGGAGCTTCCTGACCGCCGTGCGCAACGGTGTGTTCACTGTACCAGGCGACGGCGACGTAGACTTCGCCCCCATCTTCCAGGTGATCGAGGAAAGCGGCTACGAAGGCTGGGTGGTCGTGGAAGCCGAACAGGATCCTGCCAAGGCCAATCCTTTTGAATACGCCCAGATGGCCCGGAAATACATTCGGGAAAAGACTGGCCTCTGATAACCAAACGCTAACGAAAATTCCGGCAGAACAACCTGCCGGAATTTTTGTTGCCAAGATTTAATGCACAGAAGTTGGATCAGCTACCGCCCAGAATGCAGGTTTGGGCTGCATGGCTTTATCGAACAGCAATGGAGAATTCTTTGAACGCCAGCTCATATTATCTGTGATTCCCCAAACCTGCACTGCTTCCACCTGATCCCGGAAGCGGTTCAGCAACAGCATGATTTGGGCGTATTTCTGCGCCTGCTTTTGTAGGTTTTCTTCACTTTCACTGTCGATGCCGATATCCAGCTCGCTGACTCTCAGCCGAATACCCAAACTGGCTATTTTTTCTACTGAAGCGGTGATTTGCTGCATGGTGGGCTGGGATACGCTGTGATGCATTTGGAATCCGTAACCGTCAAGATTTCCTTCTTCCATCAAGGAAGCAAGCAGCTGATAAATGCCGTTCAGTTTCCCCGCATATGCCGTATTATAATCATTGTAATACAGCAGCGTACCTTGAGGAGCGTATTTCCGCGCATATTCAAAGGCGCGGGCAACAAAATCCTCTCCTATGGTCTTCATCCAATTGGAACTGCGAAGCTTGTTAGTGCCATCGTCTATGGCCTCGTTGACCACATCCCAGGAAACGATGACGCCAGGATAGTTTTCATCCATGTATTCCATGACCTGACGGATATAATTTTCCATCCGTCCCAGCATTACTTCTCTGCTGACCAGCGGCTTCGCAGGATCATAGCTCTCATGAAAGAAAGCTTCCGGGGTTTGGCTGTGCCATACCAGCACATGGCCATGCACCTTGATCCCGTTTTCTTGGGCAAAATCCAGCAGTTTTTGAGCGGAAGAAAAATGTACAGCCACAGCCTTTTCATCCTCCGCCGCCATTTTTTTGCTCGCCGCCACATCCAACACGGCATCCGGCTTCAATTCATTCTCCGGTGTGATGATATTGAATTGCGTTTTCATCAATTCTGTAAGCTTGGTATTGCTGAAAGCATATTGGGGAGCCGCAGTGCCAAACATGAATTTATCGGCATATACCTCCCGCAGAGATGGAAGCGAACCGGTTTCTTCTGCTTCCTTTTCTTCCAGAACAGACGGTGTTCCCTCCGGGGCCCGGATGCGGAAAAAGCGAATATCAAAGGAAAGCTCCGGTGCGTTCACTGTTTCTACATACAGAACAAACCGATCGAAGAAGCCGGCGGTATAAGTGCCTTCGAGAGTAGTCCAGGCATCCTTTTTTACGGTTCCATTGGCCAGATTTTCATAGCTTTCCGTGCCGTCCAATGAATGCGCTACGGAAATCATAAAATCGGCGCTTTCCATATCGCTTTGGCGCACTTGAACGCTCAGCTCATAGGCATACCCCGGCGTCAGGATAAAATCCCGCCCCGGAGAATTCCAGTTGGCATTGCGTCCCTCAATATGCAGAGCGCGATCCTGTGTTAAGCTTATTTGAGCATCTCCCGCGGAACGGGCATACCAGCCATCCGTATCCCATGAAAAGATGGATTGATAGATCATAGGGTTTTCAGCCCATGCAGATGGCATCATCAGTGCCATGATGATGCCAATCAGAATTGCTGTCCTTATTTTTTTCATCGTGCTTCATCCTTATCCCATTTTATTGTATTCTAAAAGTCTTGGCAAGGATAAAAGCCGCTGCGCGAAAGCGCAGCGGCCCATGAATCAAGCACAAGTCAATTACTTGTTGTTGAAGGTGTCGCACAGGGCCTGCCAAGCGGGCATGCCAGCTTCCACCAATTCGGCGGGAGTGCTGCCAGCCAGGCTCCACAGCAGGCTGCTGCCCAGCACGTCGTTCTGGGTGCCCAGGTAGGTCACCTTGTTGATGCGGCAATGTTCGGGCTCACGCAGCATGGCGTAGGTCTCGTCCACAGCGCGGTCATCGGTGTAGTTGTACTTGTTGCCGATCCAGCTGTCTTCGTCGTCATAGCCGGGAGTGGGGTTAGACCACAGGTCATAGAGGAAAGTCAGCTTGGCGATGGTTTCTTCATCGTAGCAAGCGGGGATCATGGTGATGTTGTCGCTGATTACGTTGATGTAGGTATCGCCTTCGTTGGGCACAGGCCAAGCAACGCAGCCCCAATCGTCAGCCATGTCAGCCATTTCGGAGTTGTCATTGAAGCCGCCGTAGGTCTGGTATACATAGAAGCCGCAGTAGCCCTGCTTCCAAGCATCCTTGTACCAATCCCAGTTGGCGCCTTCGGGAGTGGGGGCCCAGTACTTGCTCTGGATATCCTTGAACCAGGCCAGAGCGGTCAGGGTTTCATCAGAATTCATGGCGGGATAGATCTTGCCATTCTCATCGAAATCGAAGAAGCAGCCGCCATTAGCGAAGGTAGACAGCACATAAGCGTCATCGCCGGAACCGATCAGGCCGTAGATGTCGTTTACACCATCATTGTTGGTGTCACGGGTGATCTTGGCCAGCAGTTCTTCAAAAGCAGCCCAAGTCCATTTGCCTTCAGCCTGCATATCATAAATGGTTTCCCATTCGATGCCAGCTTCGCTCAGCACGCGCTTATTGAAGTACAGGCAGCCGCGGGGTTCGGAATTGCCGGAGTACAGGCCGTACAGCTTACCGCCCACAGTCATGAATTCCTTTTCGGCAGCATTCCACTTTTCAGCGTTCAGGTCAACATACTTATCGCTGACGGGAGCGGCGATGCCGTTGGCAACCAGAGAGCCAACCTTGCCGGGCTCAATGATGTAGAGCCGCAGGGAGCCATCGGGAGTGCCGGTGAAGTTAATCATTTCTTCAGCGCAGGTACCCCAGTCGCCGCCCTGCTTCTGATGCAGGTTTACATTGTAGGTTTCGTTGATCCAATCGCGGTAAGCATACTGAGCAGCCTGTTCTTCAGTGGGATTCTCAACCCGGGCGCCTTCGCCGGACCAGTAGTCCAAAATCTGGACCTCAGCACCGCCAAAATCGATGCCTTCAACCACTTCGGGATAACCTTCGGCCATGGCCATGCCGCACACGCACAGCATCAACGCGGCCATCAACAGAGCTACGAGTTTCTTCATGAGTGAAATACCTCCTTTATATTTCCATACACCATATCATGGTGCATAGTTTCAAAAGAATATTGTGCCCTTACTTACTTCCTTAGTTTATACCATTTCGGTAAAAAAGGCAAGCTTTTTTTCCATCTTTTCGAGCAATAATTCATCAAATATTGCGTTTCAAGTTCTCATAATTGTACATTTTGCGCAATAAGTGATCAATCATATCCCATTTTTGTCAGGCAAGGCTGATTATTCCTTGCTGCCGCTCATAGCAATGCTTTCCACGAAGGTGCGCTGCGTGAAGCAATACAAAATGATCAGCGGGACAGAGCAAATGAGCACGCCCACAAAGATCAATTGCTGCTGCCTGGCATTAGGCACCACCATAGCGACGTCGGAGCCCTTATTGAAATAACGGCTCATGCGGCTGACGATAGACGAAAGCTGAACGGAATAGATGGAATAGCTGGACAGGAAGTTCCGGCTGTAGAACAGGTCTGTCCACTGCCATACGAAGGAGAACAGGAAGCAGCTGGCAATGGTGGGCACGGCGTCGGGCAGCATGATCTTGACGAAGGTGTGCATGGTGCTGCAGCCATCCACATAAGCTGCTTCTTCCAGAGATTTGGGGATTCCCTTAAAGTACTGACGCAGCATGTAGATGTACAAACCGTTTTTCAGGCCCATACACGTCAGGCTCATGAGCACATAGGGAACTACGGAGGTGCGCAAATTCAATGCTTTTCCGTTGTTCAGCGCCTTGATGATGCCGAATATATCAAACGAGGCGAACTGAACATACAGCGACGTCTGAATAGTCTGAGGCGGCACGATGATCAGCAGCACCACGCAGGCAAACCAGAACTTTTTCAGCGGGAAGCTGTACCTGGCAAAGCCGTAGCCTACCAGCGTGCAGGCAATGACCTGGCATATGGACACCAGCAAACTGGTCCACAGCGTGTTGATCATGGATTTGGGGAAATTCGTCAAATCTGCCACGATCCGGTAATTATCCAGCGTCACGTTTCGAGGCAGCAGCACGATGGTGGTATCGTACAGATCGCTTTCCACCATCAAAGAGGTGGCGAAGCGAATGATCATGGGCTGGATGATCATGAAGCACAGGCCGAAAAGCAGCAGGCCGCGGGCAATGGAAATGCTGTATTTTTTCACATGAGATTTGAATACGTATTTCTTGTCCCGCTTGTCGGCGGCTTTTGTGGGCTTTGCTTTCAAGGCGGCGGATGCGTCAGTCTTCATAGTAATGCACCCCCCTGTTGATGATAATGGCACTGATTCCGATAAACAGAATGGCTACACCGAAGTAGATCCAGCTCATGGCGGAAGCCAGGCCGAAGTCAAACTGCTGGCCGTACATGACGGTGTTGATTCGTTCCATCACCCGGTTATCATTCTTCATGAAGAAGTCGATGATGGTGTAAATCGTATTCACCAGAAGCAAAGGGCTGACCATCGGGAAGGTGATTTTCCAGAAAGCTTCCCAGGCAGTGCAGCCTTCCACATCCGCCGCTTCGTACAGGGACGGAGAAATAGCCTGCAGGCCGGAGAGGAACACGATAATCTGGATGCCGCTGGCCATAATGATATCATAGATGGCGTCGATCATGTCAAACAGAACGGTGAACACGCCGCTGCCGATGCCGGATACAGCCAGCAGATCCTGCAGCGCGGCGGAAATGTTCACGCCGGAGGATCGACCGACAGATTCCGCCATACCGGCCATCATGTCGTAGAACTCATTCTGGCTTTCAATGCCGGCCAGTACGCCGGAGGACAGGATCACCGGCAGGAAGAAGATGGCGCGGGCCAGGGTCCTGCCCTTAAAATTTTGGTTCAGGATCACGGCGATCACGAAGGACATAACGATGGTGGCGATGCCGTTGACTGCCATACGGCTGATTTCCTCAACCAGATATTGATTGTAATAGGGGTCTACGCTCAGCGCGTTTTGGTAGTTTCTGATACCCACGAATACTTTATCGTAGCCTTGGCCGGGAATCAGCGTTACATTGCTCAGGCTCATGATCACCGACTCCACCATCGGCTTTGCCATGAACACCAGGAAGCCGATGACGAAGGGCAGGATAAACCGGAAGCCCGTTCTCGCCTGCCGGGCGCGCATGGTGCCGTACACGCTGTTGCCGGGAATGAAGGTGAGGATGGATTCTCTCAAGCCCCAACTGTCCCGGCTGTTGGTCTTTTTCTTGCTCACTGGGCCTCACCCCTTTCCACGATATAACTGCGGGCAGGTACATGAATGCCGTCTGCGTTCATTTCCTCGGTGCCGTAATTGACATACACCTTTGCGCCGTTTTCATAGGTGGTAACCGTCACGTCGGAACTGATCCTCTCATGGCCCACGATGGATTGATTATTCAGGCCTTCCATCGCTTTCTGATAGTCCGTGATCAGCTTCGCGGCTTCCTCTTCCCAGGAAGCATAATACGCGCCGTAATAGCCCGTATGATTGGTGTCCTGCAGGATCCGGGTATCTTCCGCCATGAATGTGAAATTCAAGCCGGCCCCGTATTCCGCGCACCGCAGCAGTTCATCCTGCCAATCGCTTGCCAGATTGATGGGTTTGCCGGTATAGCTGACAGCGCCATGGATAGCAATTTGATAGAAGGGAACCGATGCGTCAAGGATGGAATACTCAATACCGTTCAAATCCATATCGGTGACCACATCCGCATAAGGCAGCGCGTAATCGTAGCCTTCTTTGATCATCACGGCCTGTCCGGCGGATTTGGCGCTGCTGATCGCATCGATCTGCATTTGTTTGGCCTGCTCGCGGGTGGTGAGCTCGTTAAAGTTGTAGTCGCCGCTGAGGATATTGCCCACATCCCGGAAAGCAACGCCGTAAGCATTCTTTTCTTTCAGAGAATTGATCAGATTTTGCGTCATTCTCTGGGCGTAGGAAGGCTGTACCAGATAGAAGGGGTCCTCACCATCCATGGGCTTGTAGGTAATGATGTCATAGGGATAAATCTGCACCCTCTCCCGGGTGGTATACCGGGCGGCATCCCGCTGGATGATGAATCCGTTCAGAATCCCGCTGTCATAGGCGAAGCAGCTGATGCCGTCAAAGTAAAGCGGCACATTTTTGCTCTTGGCGTAATTGATCAGATGCGTCATGCCATTGTTTCCGCCCAGTTTGTTTTCCACATGAACGGAGGTAAGCACGCGCTGATTGATACCGCCGTTGGCCCAGCCGCTGAACCGTACGTTCAGGTTTTTCACGTTTTGATTCAGCAGACCTCCGATCAGGTTTTCAGCCTGACCAAAAGTAGTAGTCGGCACCACAGATCTGACCGGCAGACCGAATTTCACCACGCGCTTATCAATCGCGCCGACAAGCTCTACATGAACGGGCATATCGCCGTTCATTTCCTTTTCGGCCAGCTCGGGATAGCGTTCCCGCAGATAAGCGCCGTATGCGTTGGCCATATCCACATACTTGTCGCTGTCCACAAAACGGTACCGCTGCCGCAGCGTATCCGAGGGAAGCTGCTTTTCAAACATGTACACCAGCGTGCCTGTTTTATTGGAAACGTTGTACTGGTCGCCATGAAGAACGGTGTATTTGGCGCATACCCAGTTATAGCTGTTGTAGCGTTGGCTGATATCCGCCTGAACGCTGCCGTAGGAGGAAGCGCCTTCCATCATGCAGATAAAGGAGCCGCCGTTCCTGGCCATGCCGAATACGGGGAAAGTGTTCTTGGTTTCGTTGATCACTTCATTGCGGTAGGTGGCATAGTCCCAGCCGTACATATTGGCGTAGT
>JAUNMW010000044.1 GCA_030537395.1 Clostridia bacterium
AAGGTCATATCGGTGGTAACGGGCACATTGTACCATACCCTGACCCGCTCCAGCAGCGTCACCTTGTTGGCGTCAATGAAGGTGGTGGCCAGCTTGGAGGCCATGTAGGGGCCGGAGGGGTCAAAGTACCGGGTGTAGTAGGTGTCGCCGTAGTTCCACACGAAAGCCAGAATGGCCACCGTCACAATGGCAGGCACGGCGTTGGGCACCATGATGCGGAAATAGGTGCGGTAGAAGCCGCAGCCGTCGATCAGGGCCGCTTCCTCCAGTTCCTTGGGAATGTTCTTGAAGAACTGGCTGAAGATGAGCACGAACAGGCTCTGGTTCACGCCGAAGCCCAGCAGGGCCATCATGTACAGCGTGGCGGGCTGATTGATCAGGTTCCATTCCACCCCGAAGATGCGCAGGATGCCCAGGGCGTCAAAGTGGTTGAAGTAAATGTACTGGGCCAGCAGCAGCGACTGCCGGGGCACCAGGAAGCACAGGGCCACAATGACGAACAAAAGGCCGCTGAACTTGTACTTGACCCTGGCCATGGTGTAGCCCGTCATGGCGGAAATGAACACCTGGATAGCCATGATGGCCAGGGCGAAGCCGATGGATTTCACCATGGTCATGACGCCTTCGGGCATGGTCATGCGGGCGGCCGCCTGGAAGGACACGGTGGAGAACTTTTCGGGGATCCAGATCACGTTGGGATTGCCCAAATCTTCAATGGCGGACAGCACCGAGGGCACCAGCCGGATGAAGGGGTACAGGATCACAAAGCACAGGCCCAGGATGAGCAGGAAGGTGACCAGGTTCATGCCGAAGGAGGCCGTTTTGCGTTTGGCCAGATACACCTTCTGATCCGGAGACAGGCGGGCTTGCAGCTCCCGGCGCTTTTTCGCCAGCGCGGCGGGAGACATTGCGGGGTTCGCGCTCTTACTTGCCATTCTTGTTCACCGCCTTTCTCGTCAGCAGCAGCACCAGGCCCAGCACCAGCAGCACATTCAGGATGTACACCACAGACAGGGCGGAGCCGATGCCGATCTTGTTCTTTTCAAAGGCGAAGGAGTAGGCCTCCTGGGCGATTTGGGAAGTCAGGAACAAATCCACGATGGTGTAGATGACCACGAACAAAAGGATGTGCAGGATGGAAGGAATGGTGACCTTCCAGAAGGTTTCGTAGGCCGTGGCCCCTTCGATTTTCGCCACCTCGTACATGCTGGGGCTGATGGACTGCAGCGCCGCCAGGAACACCAGCGTTTGCACGCCGGACCGGGAAATGATGGAGAAGATATTTTCCACAAACTCGATCAGGGGATTCAAGTACATGGCGGGAATGGAGGTGTAGCGGATGAGCATCCGGGCCACCAGGCTTTGGGAGAACAGGCCGCCCCCCGCCGCTACCCAATCGCTGCCGGTGGTGACGGTAAGCATATCGGTGACCACGTCCAGGCCCAGGATGATGGGCAGGAAGAAGATCATGCGCACCACGGCGCGGCCCTTGAATTTCCGGTTAGCCAGCAGGGCCAGGAACAGGGAAAACAGAGTGATGAGCGGCATGTTCACCAGCACGTTCGTGTTTTCATCCACCAGCACCCGCAGAATCTGCTGGCTCTGGGTGGACACCTCCACGGTGAACAGGTCGATGTAGTTCTGCACGCCCACGGGGTCCAGCTTCATGGCGCCGAAATCATCCACGGTGATGAAGTTGAACGAGTAAATGATGGTGTTGACCAGCGGCAGGGCAAAGAACATGAGGAAACCCAGCAGAAACGGGATCAGGAAGGTGAAGCCCAGCAGCTTGCGCTGGGTGGAATAAGCGATGCGGACGCGTTTCACAGGTTTTCTCCTCCTTCCTTTTCAAGGATATAGCCGTGGCCCGGAACGGCGGCTCCGGCCTCCGTTTCGTATACGTCGCCGCCGTAATTGACGGTCACCTTCACGCCGTCCTCGTAGGTAGTTTCAAACACCTGGGGAGAAAGCATCCGGTGATTTTCGATGGCTTTGCCGCCAATCTGCTCGCGGAGCGCCGTGGTCTTGGCGATGGCGTCGTTGATTTCCGCCTGCCAGTCCGCCCAATTGACGGCGTACAGGTATTCAAAGTGGCTGCTCTTGAAGGCGTAGGGATTCTGAGCGGTGACCGTGTATTTGACAGAGGTGCCCAGCTCCGCCGCGGTCAGGAGGGCGTCGTTCAGGCTGCGGGAGGTCAGGTTCACGTCCTCCCCAGCGATTTGGGTAAGACCCGAAAGCGCCAATTGTTTGAAGGGAACGGTGGCGTAGAAGGAAGCGTATTCGCTGCTGTCCCGGCTCACGTCCACCGCCCACTGGCCCAGGGGGGCCAGATCCGCCGCCGGGTCATGGAGGGACAGGGGGCCGGAAAGCTTCCCCAGCGCGTCCTTTACCAAGGCCCTTGCCTGCACCGGATCGATGATGGCCTGATACCGGTAATCCAGGAAGAAATCGTGGGCCAGATCGCCGATGGCAAAGCTGGTGTTTGGGGTCGCCTTGTTCAAGCGCTCCGCCAGGTAAGGCAGATATTTGGGCGACACCCGGGTGTAGGACCGGATGGGGTCCCAGCGGCCGTTGAGCATGGTGGTGGCCGGCGAATAGCTGTAAATTTCCGCCGCCTGGTTGGAGAAATCCCGCAGGGCGTGGAAGTAAGGCACGTAGCTGCGGCCGTTGCTGTATACCCGGGAAAGGTTTGCCTGCCAGAAAATGGGCGTTTCCTTTTTGGAGGACAAGGCGTCCATGACCACCTGGTTCCAATCGTTCCCGTTTTCTTTGACCCAGCGGGCTCCGTCGTTGAGGCCGGACAGGATGCCGCCGTTGTACGCGCCGTCGTACTGGACGGCCACGCTGCCGTCGGGCAGATCGTTCAGGATGTGCAGCAGGTCATCCGTGGTGGTCATGGAGGTGGTCTTATCGTAGGGCACGCCCAAGATGCGGTCGGCCAGGGTGACGCCGCCGATGAATTCCAGGTAGGTCCGGGGCCCTTCCGGCTTGGCGATTTCCTTGCCGGAGGCCTTCGCCAGGTAATCCCGGTAATCCATAGCCAGGTCAAAGTAGGTCACGCCCGTGCCGTAAGGCCGGTAGCGCAGGCAGTAGTTGGCGTCGATGTGGCCGGAGGAGGACAGGTACGTGGCTCCGTTATCGGCATAGGCCCCGTAAATCTTCACCCGGCTGTAATCCATCACGTCGAAGGAGGCGTACAGCCGATTGGTGCCGCTGCCGCTGGGGGATGCCAGGGCGCAGTGCAGATTGGCCGTCTCGACGCCGCCCTCGATAATAGCCATCAGACCCTTTTCGGGGGTCTCCCCGCCGTTCAGGATGCCGAATACGGGAGTCAAAAGCTCCTGGCTGTAATCCGGCATGTAGTAGTAATCGCTGTAATAATCGTTGTCCAGGAAGGGCCGCACGTACTCCGGCACGGTAGCGGCGTAGGTGTTGAAGCGCATCAGGGCCCCCGCGCCGTCGGGAATGAGGAAGTAGCCGTCCCGTTCCTTGTCATAGCTTTCCGCGCCCAGGGAGGGCAGCACCGCGATCCGGTACAGCTGGTAGAAATCGTTGCCGGTTTTCATTTCGTCCCCGGGCAGGCGCACCACCAGATCGCCGTTTTCCAGGAAGGCCTCCAGCACGATATCGAACTGGGCGGGCTCATGGAAATCCGGCACGGTGCCGTAGAGAGCGCAGTCCTCGATGAGCATATCCCGGTCGTAGCCCACGATCTTGGTCATGGCGATCAATTGGTTGGACGCGGATATGGAGGGGGTGCCGGAGGTGGTGAGCACATAGCAGTTTTCCGCGGTGTTCTTTTTGTACACCATTCTGAGGGCGCGTTCGTACTTCTTATAGTCCGCTTCCTCAATGGTTCCGTCGTCCAATTTGGCCTGCAAGGTGGGCATCAGAAATTCTTCGTACCGGGCCGTGGGGATGCGCTGGGGCAGGTACTCGAAGAATTCGGAGGATTCGCCCTCGTTCACGTCCAATTCGATGCGCACGCCGTTTTCGATTTCAAACAGCTTGTAGGTGCCGAAGGCCACGCAGTTTTCATAGGTGTTCCATTGGGTAACCAGGTTATCGTTGCCCAGGAAGGTGATTTGCAGCAGGGCCTTGTCCTTATCCTCCTTGGAGCCCGGCACGGCGGAAACCCAGGTTTTGCCGGTTAAATCGTCGGTGAGGGTAAAGATCAGCTCCTTGGTATCCAATTGCAGGGTGCGCCTGCCCTCCTGCGCCACGGTGACCTTGTCCCCCACGGGGATTTCCGCGCCCTTGGCGGCGTGGGGAATGGATGTCTCCGGGATGGGGACCCCCTTCAGGGAGAAGGCGGGATAAAAGTAAATCAGGCCGATTGCCAGCACGGCGATCACGATGGTGAGCAGCGTGCGCCGGATGGGGTGCGCGCCGTAAAAATCCTTCAGCTTTCTTTTCATATCGCACGCCCCTCCTTACAGCCTTCTCATCAATTCCTGGCCCACGCTGGTCAGGAAGCTGACCATGCGCTCCAGCATGGTAAACAGGAGAACCCCAATGAACAGGATGATGGCCGCCGCCGCCACGCTGAGCAGGATGGAGGCCAGGTTGCCGCCCAGGCCGTATTCATGAATGGTGCCCAGGCCCGCCACGATCAGGAAAGCGAACCAGGCGATGCACAGCATCTGCACAGCTTGCAGGATCATCACTTCTTCGGTGGTGACAAAGTTGCTCACGAAGCATACCAGCGCGTCCCCGATGATGAGCACCGTCAGGGAATAGCACAGCACGATGTAAATGTCGCTCAGCTTCCCTTTGCCGTTGAACAGGGTGGTCACCGTCCAGTTGGAGAGAGAAAACAGCAGCAGCACGGACACATTGGAAATGAACAGGGACAGGGTGTCCAGTTCATCCTGATTGGTGAAATTCATCACGAACCCCGTGTACTGAGCCGACAGGCAACGCATGATGCCAAAGACGATCATGAGCAGAAACGCCAAAAGCAAACTGCCCTGATTGCGGAAGCGAATTTCGTAAAAGCCGTCGAAGGGATGCACCAGCGCGTAGCCCCACCAGCGAAGCTTTTCCTTGGTGATGGGCTTTCTCATTTGCTTCCCCTCCTTTGCTTGCGGTTGTAGGAAATTTCAGAGCCGATCACCAGGGCAATCAGCGCCACGCCGATGACGGCGATGACGCCGAAATGATCCCGCAGCACCTCGCTGCGGTAGCCCTTATAGGCCTTGGAGAAGAATTCCCGGTTATTGCCCAGCTTGAAATAGTCCATGGCCTGCTTGTACTGTTCCTGCATGAGCAAATTTTTGCCGATGCCCACGTAGGCCGTTTCCATGTTGGAGCACAGGCGGAGCACCTGCTCAAAATGAGCGGTGGCTTCGTCCCAGCGTCCGTAATAGTAGGCTTCGTTGGCGTCCAGCAGGGCCTGGCCGAACTGCGAGGGCTCCATGATGTAGGCGCAGCGCAGCGCGCTGTCCCCGATGATCAGCTTATCGCCCAGCCAGGCGATGGCGCTGGGGATTTTGAATTCGCCGTTCAAATTGCCCTTGCTGCCGAACACGGAAAGCAGTTCGCCGTCAAAGTTGTACAGGAACACGCGGCCATACGCCTTATCCAGCACAGCGTAGGTGCCGTAGGGTTTTACGGCGATATCCACGAACACGGAAGCGTTGCCGTCCACGGTATGCAAATCGCCCTTTACCATGAAGCTGCCCATTTCCCGGATCACGTTTTTGCCTTGGAAATTCAACCGGAACACGGGCTTATTGGCGCTCAGATCGCTGGTGACGGCCATCACGAAGCCTTCGCCGTCCAGGGCCACGTTGTTGAAGGCCGGGGCGTAGGTTTTGCCCATTTTTTCCTTTTGGGCGTCGGTGGCGATGGATTTCCACAGGAAGTCCACCAAATTCACCTGGGGCTCGTTCACGCCGAAGTACCGGGAGAAGGTGCCGTCCTCGTTGAGCTCGATGATGCCCTCGTAGCTGGATTGCACCACAATGTAAATGCGGTCGGCGTTATCCACGGTCACCTTGGCGGGCTTGAATTCGGTCACGCCCGTCATATTGGCGGGCTTGGTGATCAGGCGCTTGAAGGTGTAGTTTTCCCCGTCCAGCACCACCACCCGCTGGGCGGCGGTATCGGCGATGTACAGCTCATTCTGCTTTTCATGATAGAACACGCCGGAGCAGCCGTTGAACATGAGCTGGGACCCATCCTCTAAGATGACGATTTTATTATCGGTATCCCGGATGGTTTTAAGCGTCTTGAGCATTTTCCCGTCCCCGTCCAGCACGTGGACGCGGCTCTGCTTGCCATCCACCAGGAAAATGCGCCCGTCCGCGCTGGTGCACACGTCGTCCACGCTGTCCAGGGAAATGCCCTTTAAGTTTTCAGACGTAATGGTTTTTTCCAGCAGAAAGGGGGAGGGAGTGGATTTTACGTTGCCGTAAAAATCGTAGGTGTAGCCCTCGTACACGTTGCTGGTGCCGTCGGCGGCAAACGCCGCGGAAGGAATCAGCAGAAGCAGGGCCAGCAGGAAGGAAAGCATTTTTTTCATCTTCTTTTCCCTCCTTAATCCTTCATGCCGGAGGTGGACATGGTTTCCAGCACGTTGCTCTGGGAAATCACGAACACGGCCACCGGCACGGTCATCATGATCAGAGACACGGCGGAGGATACGCCGGTGCGGGCAATGCCGCCGCTGACCAGCTGGGACAGCACATAACTGACGGGCTTTAATTCTTCAGAATAGATGAACACGCCGCCGGTGGTGCCCCACATTTGCTGGAAGGACAGGATGATCAGCGTGATCCAGGCGGGCTTGCACAGGGGCATGATGATGCGCCAGTAAATGGTGAATTCATTGGCCCCGTCAATGGTGGCGGCTTCGATCAGGGAATCGGGGATCTGCACGATGAAGTTTTTCATCAGGTACAGCCCCAGCGTGCCGCCCACCGCCGTCAAGATCACCGCCCAGTAGGTGTCCACCAAGCCCAGGTAGGTCATGATCAGGTAATTGGGAATGGCGGTGACGGAGGCGGAGAACATGAGGGCGTACACGATCAGGCTGCTCATCATTTTGCTGCCGGGGAACTGGTACTTCGCCAGGGCGAAGGCCGCCATAGAGCCCAGCAGCACCGTGCCCAGGGTGCCCAGGCCCGTGATGATCGCCGTGTTGAAGATGTAGCGGCTCATGGGCACGTCGAAGGATTCCAGGATAAACGAAAGATCGTAGAAATTGTTCAGCGTGGGGTTATCCACCGTCAGCTTGGGCGGGAAAATGAAAATCTCGCTCATGGGCTTAAAGGCGTTCACCACGGTGAAAATCAGCGGGAACAGGGAGAAAATGCCAAAGCCTGCCAGCAGGATGAACAGCAATATATCCACCGCCAGGCTGCGGCGGCGTTTGAGCTTGCGCCTGCGCAGCGCGGCGATCAGGCCGTGCTGCCGGGGGGGCTTGGGAAGCTTCTTTTTCTTTGCCATCTTCTGTCCCCCCTTAACCTAACTTGCGCAGCAGCTTCTGCACCAGGATGTTGCAGAACAGCATGATCAGGAACAGCACCACGGCGATGGTGCAGGCGTAGCCCATTTCATAGCGCAGATTGCCGTAATCGTGCAAATGGGTCATGATGGTGTGGCCCGCGTAGTTGACCGAGGGGAACCCCACCAGGTCCAGGGAAATCTGGCTGACGGCGAAGGAGGACGTGATCTGCATTACCGCGCCGAACATGAGCTGGGGCTTCATGGCGGGCAGAGTGATGAACCACAATTCCTGCCAGCGATTCTTGATGCCCTCCACGGCCCCGGCTTCGTACATGGCCTTATCCACCGTCTGAAGGCCCGCGATGAAGGAAAGGAAGGATACGCCCAGGCTCATCCACAATTGCACCACGATCAGAATGGGCATGATATACGCTTCCGTGGTGAGCCATAAAATGGCCTCCCGTGTGATGCCCAGCTTCATCAGCCAGGCGTTGGCCCAGCCGTAGGTATCGGAGGAGAAAATGAGCTTCCACACCAGGTATACATTGCCCGAAATGGAGGGGGCGTAGAATACCAGCGTCATCAAGGCTCTGGGAATGCGGGGCAGTTCGTTGATCAGCCAGGCGAACAGGAAGCACATGATGTAGGAAAGGGGGCCTGTCAAAAGGGCGAACACCAGGGTGTTTTTGAGGGCCGTCAAAAACACGTCGTCCTCCACGATCAGGGTCACATAGTTGGTCAGGCCCACGAAGCTGGGCATGCTGGTCATGTTGAAGGATGTGAAGCTGAGCGCGATGGCGGCGGCTACCGGCAGCACCGTGAACAGGAAAAACACGATGGCGAAGGGGGCCACCAGCAGGTATTGGTTCCGGTACCGTTTCAGCGCCGCCCCGAAGGACAGCTTTTGGGAGGAAACCATCATTCCTTCATCCCTCCTTCCATGGTGGTCAATCCAAATTCGGTGCGTTTCTTGGTCAGTTCCTTGTCAATGTCCCGGATGTTCAGGTACAAGGTCTCCCGGGGGCTGGATAGATCCGCCACCACGTCCTCAAAGGCATAGGAAATCATGCGGGTGTTCATGTAGTAGCCGGGCACGGCGGGCATGCCGGTCAAATGCTGATACTGGGAAAGCAGCTCGGACAGCTCCTTGTTGCTCCAGGGCAATTGCCGGATCACGTCCGGGTCTGCGGCGGGATAGCGGGCCGCGGCTCCCATGATGGATTCCAGGGTGTTGGCGTAGTTCAATTGGCTCTGGGTGGAATTCCACCATTTCACGAATTCCCAGGCCGCTTCCTTGTTTTTCGCGCCCTTCATGATCACGGTCTGCACGGTATCGCACACGTAGGTGTTATCCAGCGTGCCGTCCGGCAGAACCGTGCCGGGGAAGGGAGCAAAGCTCCACAGGCCCTTGATTTCCGGGGCGAAAATTTCCAGGGTGCAGTAGGCGGTGTAATCCGTAATGCCCACGGGCATTTCGCCGGTGCGGAAGCGGTTGTTGAAATCCGCCTGCACCTCCAGGCCGTGGACGGTAAACAGATCGGTGAACCACTTGAAGGCCTCCATGGCTTCGTCGCTGTACAGGGCGGAAGCAATGCCGTAATCGCCCCCCCGGCCCTGATAGATTTCACCGCCGTTCTGGTACACCATGGCCTGGAACACGTTCAGGCCCGTGGCCACGCGGGTGGAGGGCATATAGAATTTATAGTTTTCCCGGCTGAGTACCGGGATCATTTCCATGATTTCCGTCCAGGTGTGGGGCACGCTGAGCCCTAAATCGTCCAGCACATCCTGGCGGTAAAACAGCATCTGGAAGGTCACCTGTTCCGGGATCCCCCACACGCCGTCCTGATAGGAGGCGGTGCGCATGAGGCCGGGCCCGTACTTGGCAGTGGCTTCTGTAAAGCCTTCCAGCTTGCTTAAATCCGTCACCGCGCCGCGCATGGCAAAGTCCTGGGCCGTGGCCTGATTGAGGCCAATCACCACGTCGGGGCCGTTGCCCGCTAAGGCGGCCCGCAGCACCACGTCCGTGGGGATCAATTGCAGCTTCACGGGAATGCCCGTTTCGGGGGCGAAGGTTTCATCGATCATGTTCTGGATGATCTGGGCCTGCTCCCGCCCGGCGGAGGCCATCCACACCTTGATGCCCTGGCTGCCGGTGGTTTCGCTGTCCGAAACCACGCTGCTGGCCGAATGGAAGAAGGTGGCGAAGAACCGGGCGGTGTCCGCCTTGATCCCCTCCCACCGGGTCTCCCGGGGCGCGGGCAAGGAGTTAAGATCGGCGGACAGAATCAGGCTGTCCATTTCCAGGGGCATGCTGGAAATATTCACGATCCAGGTGCCCAGGGCGGAAATGTTGTTCTTGAACTGGTTCAGCTCGTTCACGATCTGCTCCGGCTTCTTGGCCAGGCCCTCGGCTTCGATGGCCATCTTTTCCAGCAGGGCGGTGTTTTCGCCCTTTTCACCGGTGATCGCCACCATTTCGTCCACCAGGGCATACAGCCTTTGGCTTTCCTCCTGCATGGAGGTCACAAACCCCGGCACCTTCTTGGCGATTTCATAATCGATGAACTGGCTGGGGGCCTGGCCGGTGATCTGGATGGTGCGCAGGTACAGATCGTTCAGGGTGCGCAGGCTTTCCTCCACCTGGCTCAGCACCCCGCCGATGGACCCCAGCACCACTTCCAGGGAAATGGTGTTTTCCCCCTCGCGCAGATGCACCCAATAAGGATTGCCGTTTTCATCCGTCAGGGTATAATTCTGCATCACGCCGGAGTAATCAAAGCCCACCACCGCGGCCTCGGCGAAGGGGAGCTCCCCGTTGATTTTCAGGCGGCGATAGCTGGTGACGCCCCGGTTGGTCTGCCGCCCCTTGAAGGTGAGCAGATACAGAGCGTCTTCGGGCGCTTCCACCGTCCATGTGATCTGGTCCCCCGGCTGGGCCCAGCTGCCCGCCCCGATGGTGGGGTACAGGGTGTGCCAGGCGTGGTAGGGCGCCAGCGCCGCGTCGGAATAATTCTTCTGCACGTTGATGGAGGGACTGGATTTCAAAATCTCCTTGGTGCCCCCCTCCCGGCGCTCGGCCTGGCAAATCACATTCGCCGTGCCGCTGAGCGGTTCGGGAAGCGGCAGAAGCCCCGCCGCCTGCCATCCGGCCAGCGCCTCCGCGTAAGCGGGGGCCGCGGGCGCGGCTTCAAAGCTCAGGGAGGTGATCTCCATGGGCTCCTTCACCGCTTCAAAGGACAGGGTGTGGTCCCCCGCCGACAAATAAAACAAAAGCGGCGCGCCGCTGCGGCGGTCGTAGTCCTCCAGGAACACGGTCTGGGCCTGGTAGATTTCCTCCGCGTTGGGCCGGATCTCGTTTTCATTCTTTAAGCGAATGTCCTCATCCCGCCACAGCCGCTTGAACACGATCTGGTTCAGGGCGTTATAAGGGGCCTCCCCGTCCAGCAGCAACCGGCGCTGAATATCGGACGTGGTGCCGGGCAAGCCGATATAGCCCACCTTCAGGTGGTAAAACCCAGCCTCCCGCACCGTAAACGGCCAGGTGATCATGCCCGCGTCGCCGGTGAGCACACCGTCCTGTCCGCTTTCCGCCTGAACCGCGTCCTCCGCCTGCCAGGCAAACACGTCCACCTCCGCCCGGGCGGAAGATACCTGATCCTCGTACCCGTTTTCCGCCAGGTAGGCCTGATAAGTCTTTTCCCTGGCCTGGCCCCCCTGCTGGGCGGACATGGCAAACAGCTTTTCTTCCTTGCCGGGAAGCAGCACGGCGCATAGCACGACGGCCAGAACCACCGCCGCCGCGCACACGCCAATGATCACTTTTTTCTTGCTTCGCACGGGCTTCACCCCTTCTTTGTTTGCAGATCTCTTTCACCGGCCGGTTCCCGTTGCGGCCGGAATGGAACGAGAGCACAGAGTACAGAGCACAGATTATTTTACGCGTATAAGGAACGTTGCCTGTTTAAGACCATTCAATCTGTACGCTGTATTTTGTTCTGTCCAAATTCATTCAATCATTTTTCCAATCGAGAAAGAAAGGCGGCGGGCGCCGCAGGGGTGGCCCCCGTTTACGCCCGCCGCCGCGGGGGACGCGCCGGGATTCCGGCGCGCCGACGATGCATCAGGTTATTCCGCTACCACGCTGACCGTGATGGTCACGTTGGCAGTGTTATAGTTATAGTCTGTCACGACGATTTCCACGGGGTATTCGCCGGGAGTGGAAGTATCCAGTTCGCTCACGTTGGCGGTGATTTTATCCATCAGATCCAAGCCGTCAGCGGACACGGCGCTTTCCACATACTTGCCCGCCCAGTCGATATCAAGCACGTTGGTATCCATGGCTACGGGGGGCAGCTCTTCCTTCATGGTCACGGTGGGAGCCGTTTTGTTTTCCGCGTCGAACACGATCACGGGCACCTTGGCGCTGCCTTCGTTGCCGGCCTTATCCGCGTAAATGCCCTTCACGGTGTATTTGCCCACGGTGTTCACGTCCACCTTGCTGGTGTCAAACGTGCCGGACATGGGATCGATGATTCCGTCAAAGCCGTCCTCCACATGGAAGAAAATAGACCAGTCTTCGACCATGGTCTCCAGGTTTTCGCCCTTGGCAATGGACACATATCCTTCGGCGGCGACGGAGGGCGCCTGGTTGTCGTGCAGCTCGTTGCTGCCCAGGATGGCTTCCATCTGGGCCATGGTGTCGGTGAACTGGTTCATGTTGGCTTCGATGGCCACTTCATAGGAAGGCATGCCTTCCACGCCGTAGAAGCCCTTGCCCACGATGCGGTCCCAGGGATCGCGCATGCCCAGCAGGTTGGCAAAGTCGTTGGGAACGCACTTTTCGGAGTTGAAGATGAAGGCGTTCAGAATGCCGTCGCCCAGCTTCTCGTTGAAGATATCCAGGCCGTACTTCATGGCTTCGGTTTCGGCCATGGCTTCCTTGTATTCGCTCATATCGGCAACGTGGGCCTTGAGCTCATAGTAGGTTTCCCAATAGGTGCGGAACACCTTCACGGCCAGTTCGGTCTTTTCTTCGTCGATACCCTTCAGCACGCCCCAGATATCGCCGACAGAGATGACCTGACGGTAATCTTCGCTGTCCTTGGCCAGGTTGTCGGGACGGGGCCAGGGCATCAGCGCCACGGATTCGCCGCGGGCGGTGCATTCGTCAATGTGGCTCTTGATCATCCAGATGGGGCATTCGGCAAACACGGTAGCGCCGCGGCCGAAGTCGTTGCCGGATTCGCACCACTGGGGGGTGTAGCCGTCATCGTACACGCCGCAGTCCACCATCACGCCCGCGTCGCGCAGGGACTTGATATACTGCACGGCTTCAATGCTTTCCTTGCTGTTCACCTGCAGGCCCTTGGCGCCGTAGATGGCGCCGCCGTTAGCGTACATGGCGGACAGGGTGGCATAGCGGTGGTCGGTTTCATAGGCCTGCACGGTGCTCACCTTCGCGCCGTCGGGGGCGGGGGTGTTGCCGTAGAAGGCCTGGATCTTGGTCAAATAATCCTTGAAGGTGCTCCAGGTCCATTCATCCTTTTCCAGCAGATCGGTGGGATAGATGGTGTTGCCGTCCGCGTCCTTCAGGGCGTCCACCTGCTCCAGCATGGTCAGGTTCACCAGCAGGGAGAAGTACTGGGTGAAGCTCTGGTTGGCGTTCAGGAAGTAGTTGTGGCCGTACACCTTGTCGGGCAGCATCCAGGCCGCGCCGTCGTACAGGTCCACATACTTGTCCAGGGGCTGCAGGATGTTCTGGGCCAGCACGGTGTTTTCAGAGCCGTTCCACATCAGGGCCAGATCGCACACGGGGTTGCCGGCCAGCACGCTGAGCACCAGCTCGCTGCGGGTGTCCTGGGCATACTGCACATATTCGATTTCCACGTTGTACTTTTCCCGCACAGCGTCTTCGGCGGCAATACGGATCAGGCGGTCTTCTTCATCGCCGATGGTGAAATTGCCGGTGGTTTCATCAATGTTGTGGGGGTCCAGTTCGGGTTTCCAGTGGGTGCCCATGCGGATCACAGTGGGCGCGTTTTCAGCCAGCACGGGCACGCACAGCAGCACCATGACCAAGGTCATGAACAGAGCAACCAGTTTCTTCATAGTGTTTCCTCCTTTATTTTACGGCAGTGCCGCAGGATTCTCAAACAGCGCCGAGCGCTGGATAAGACACAGCAAAAAGGGTGCCTTCCGGTCCGCTTCCAAAGGAGCGCTGAAAAAGCAAAAAAATCAGGATATACGGCTGATCGCCCTCCTGCTTATGGCGGAAATCCTTTTCTGAACGGAATTGCTATATGAAATCGGGAATGATGCAGCAATATACGAAAAGTTCCTGCCTTGCTTTCCCATTATAGCAAAAGAAGGGGACAAATACAATCCTGTTTTTGTACTTTTGGGAAAATTTCTGCCATTTTAATCATTCCCCATTTATGGGTTCATGGTTGAGCGTTGAGATTGATATAGCAGCCGTTCCCGAAGAGGGGAAGGATTTCACAGGCCTTATAACTCTCAACTCCCAACTCTGAACTCTTAACTCTTTATCCTATTGAGCTGTTACATTTCGGTTACATCGGTTAAACAGGCTTTGCAAAATGTTCTGTCAGGGGATGAAAAGCGGGGGATTTACATTCTATTTCAGAAAAAAGTTGTAAATAACGAGAAATATCTCAAAATTTAATAAAATGATTTAAAATCAAAAGATTATCGAGGGTAAAATCGAAATCATTTGGTAAAACCGTTGATTTTGATCTTTTTATAATTTGACTATCTTTGACCTTTGACTTATAATACAGTCACCATCAAGGGAAGGGGAACGAAAGGAACCCGGCCCCGATGGAATATAAAACGAACCTGCAGGCCCGGCCGAGCGCCGGATCTACAAGGCCCATTGGAGGTCTGAAAAATGAGTACCTATCTGCCTACTGTGTTTGGTGAAAATTTGCTGGATATGTTTGATGATTTTGATCGTGATTTCTTCCGGGGATTCAACCGCCCCGAGCATGCGCTGTACGGCAAGAACGCTTCCCGCATGATGAAAACCGACGTAAAGGAAACGGACGAGGGCTATGAAGTGGCCGTTGATCTGCCTGGCTTTAATAAGGAAGAAATCAAGCTGGAGCTGAACAAAGGCTATCTGACCATCTCCACTGAAAAGAGCCTGAATAAGGAAAGCACGGGCAAAATGCTTCGTCAGGAGCGTTACGTGGGCACCATGCAGCGCACGTTCTACGTGGGCGAAGCCCTTACGGAAGAGGACATCAAGGCCCGTTATGAAAACGGCGTGCTGCTTCTGACGCTCCCCAAGAAGGAAGCCCGGAAGGTTCCCGAAAAGAAACAGATCCTGATCGAAGGCTGATCCATAAAACAGGCTTGCCCGCCGGAATGCTCCGGCGGGCAGTTTTTGATTACATCCTTCAGCCTGCTTATCGTATTATGATTTCATAACGCGAACGCAATACACTGAACCAAAGAAAAATTTTCCGAACAAAATTAAAAATAATTGTGGAAATATTCGTATTTTTGTGGTATACTACATTCTTGGCAGCCCCTATGAAGGAGAGAGGATGAAGGATACCATGGATAAGATCAAGCGGAATGAGCGGCTGGCGGCCATGACCCAGATTTTGACCGCGTCGCCCAATCGCATTTTCACGCTGTCCCATTTCTGCGAATTGTTTTCCACCGCCAAATCCACCGTCAGCGAGGACGTGGCGATTTTGCAGGAAACCATGAAGCAGTTCCGGCTGGGCAAGCTGGAAACGGTCACCGGCGCGGCGGGCGGCGTGCGCTATCGGCCCATCGGGCTGGGAGCCACGGGCCGGGAATTTGTGGAAAGCATCTGCGAAAGGATGCGGGAGCCGGGCAGGCAGCTTCCGGGCGGTTATTTGTATTTTTCGGATATTCTGTCCGATCCCCAATTGGTGCAGGGTATGGGCACGCTGATCGCCAGCCAGTATTATGATGAAAACGTGGATTTTGTGCTCACCATGGAAACCAAGGGGATCCCCGTGGCGCTGATGGCGGCCCAGGCCCTGCGGGTGCCGCTGATCATCGCCCGCCACGCCACCAAGGTGTACGAGGGCAGCGCGGTGAATATTTCCTATGTCAGCGGCTCCGGCAACATTGAAACCATGGCCCTTTCCCGCCGGGCGGTGAAGGAAGGCCAGCGGGCCCTGATCGTGGATGATTTCATGCGCGGCGGCGGCACGGCCCGGGGCATGATCGAGCTGATGAAGGAATTTTCCGTTTCCGTGGCGGGCATCTGCTTTGTGCTGGCTCTGGAAAACCCCAAGCACCGCTCCATTCAGGGCGAAAAAACCCTGATGCTCATTTCCGATATCCGGGACGGGGAACCGCTGGACATCCGGCCCGCGGATTGGATCCAGTAACAGGCAGGCGGGAAGAATTAAGAAGACTTTAGATCACTTCGTACAAGAGTACAGAGATCAGAGTACAGATTATTCAGTGAATACAAAGAATGAAGCCGATTGAACAGCTATTCAATCTGTACTCTGAACTCTGTACTCTGTTCTCTCCTTCGTTGCTTAAAGCGCTTCTTCACAATCTATGATGAATGGAGGGTTTCACTCATGCTGATCCATCAAGCGGCCTTTGCGGGGCCTGAACCGCTGCTGAAAGGGGAACTGCATTGCCACACCACCCGTTCCGACGCCAAATCCAGCCCGGAAACGGTGATCCGGCAGTACGCCGCCATGGGCTTTGATTTCCTGGCCCTGACGGATCATCGGCGCTATAATTACGAAAACTTCGCGCCGGAAACGGGGCTCATGATCCTGCCCGGCATGGAGCTGGATGCGAATATGGATGAGCCCATCCACCATTGCGTGCATATCGTGTCCCTGGGCCCGGAAAAGGAAAAGGGCAACGGCTTTGAGCAGGATCAGCGGTTTGAATCCCTGCATGTGCCCACCGCCGCCGATTCCCTTCCCCTGGTGCGCGCCATTCAGGAAGCCAACAATCTGCCCATCTTCTGCCATCCCGAGTGGAGCGGCAACTCCGCCCAGGAGATTTTAAGCCTGCCGGATATTCACCTGATGGAAGTCTGGAATTCTGGCTGCGTGGTGGAAAACGGGCTGGACAGCCGCGCCGCCTATTGGGACGAGGTGCTGTTCTCCGGCCGGGAGATGTACGGCGTTGCCACCGACGATGGACATCAACTGTATCAGAACGGCCTGGGCTACGTGAAAGTGCGGGCGGAAAAGAACCCCTCCGCCATTCTGGACGCCCTGCGCCGCGGCGCGTTCTACGCCAGCTGCGGGCCGGAGATTTACGACTTCTACCTGGAGGACGATAAGGCCGTAATCCTCTGTTCCCCGGTGGACGTGATCCGCTTCCGGCATTTCCGGGTGCCCTACAAGGAATGCAGAGGACCCTGCATCATGGGCCATCAAACCGTGCCTGTGAAAGGCACCAATTATATCCGCGCCGAAATCCAGGACAGTCAGGGCCGCATGGCCTGGACCAACCCCATCTTCCTGAGCGAGGAGCATTGGAAGCGGCTGGAGAATAAATAAAACGTAACCATTAAGGATGCGGCGAAGAGAGAACAGAGTTCAGAGTACAGAGTACAGATTATATAGGGATCACAATAAAACAGCATAATGTATGGACTATTCAATTCTGAACTCTGCACTCTGTACTCTATACGCTGTACTCTATGATCGTGTCTTTTTATAGAAAAGGAGGAAAACAAATGGATAATTGCCTGTTCTGCAAAATCATCAAGGGCGACATTCCCTCCACCAAAGTGTACGAGGATGAATTCTGCTTTGCGTTCCGGGACATCAATCCCCAGGCGCCCACCCATATTCTGGTGGTGCCCAGGGAGCATGTGGCCAGCATCGCCGAAGCGGGCGAAAAGCTGTCCCCCGAAGCGCTGCACGCCCTGATTTCCGCCATCGGAAAAATCGCCGCTCAGGAAGGCCTGAATAACGGGTTCCGGGTGGTCAGCAACTGCGGGCCGGATGCCTGCCAAAGCGTGCTCCATTTGCACTTCCATATTTTGGGCGGACGCCAAATGGCTGATCAAATGGCGTGATTGGGCGCTTTTTTTCCTGATTCGCAGTGAAAGTGTAAAAACATTTGAAAGCATCGAAAAACCAGTTGACGCGCCCGCCCGAAAGCGTTATAATACAACCACGGTCGCCATCCGCCGGTCAAACGGCGTCGCACCGTGAAAACGGTGTTGTTTCAGGCGAGATGAGCGAAGGGAGGGAAAACAAGTGTCTGAGGTTCATGTCAACAAGAACGAATCGCTGGAAAGCGCTCTGAAGCGTTTTAAGCGTCAGTGCGCCCGTGCTGGCGTCCTGGCTGAAGTTCGTAAGCGCGAACATTATGAAAAGCCCAGCGTAAAGCGCAAGAAGAAGGCGGAAGCCGCTCGCAAGCGGAAGTATTGATCTTCTTCTCTCAAAAAGCCGTCCGGTTTTCGCCGGGCGGCTTTTGCTGTGCAGCCGGAACAAATGGGCAGTATGTAGTGATATAAAGAGCCCTTTAAGTTACGCAGTTAGTCCCGACTAAGGGGTACGCTGGGGGCTA
>JAUNMW010000322.1:0-354 GCA_030537395.1 Clostridia bacterium
GCAGGTACGTCTATTGGTGCTAATCTGGCTGAATCTCAAAGAGCAATCAGCAGAAGCGATTTTCTATCAAAAATATACATAGCCCTGAAAGAAACCTCAGAGACAATGTATTGGCTGGAACTATTGTACAAAACAGAATTTATTACAAAAAAACAGTTTGACAGCGTGTATCAAGATGCCGCGGTAATCAGTAAAATGCTCGTGGCTACAACAAAAACAATGAAAGCGGAAGAAACGGAGAATTGAATGGCGGCGTTTATTGCGCAGAGTTGAATGGTCAAATAGAGATAGAGCATTCATAGAGTTTTCGTGTTTGCAGCACAAAACAAATCTCAACTCTCAACTCTTAACTCT
>JAUNMW010000322.1:364-3199 GCA_030537395.1 Clostridia bacterium
GGAGGAATACAAAATGCAGATCTACAACAGCCAAACCCGGAAAAAGGAAGAATTCGTGCCCCTGCATCCCGGCAAGGTGGGCATTTATGCCTGCGGCCCCACGGTGTACGATTATTTCCACATCGGCAACGCCCGGCCCTTCATCACCTTCGACGTGCTGCGCCGGTACTTTGAGCATCGGGGCTATGAAGTCACCTTCGTACAGAACTTCACTGATATCGACGATAAGATGATCAAGCGGGCCAATAAAGAAGGCATCACCGTGAAGGAACTGGGCGACCGGTTCATCGACGAGTATTACAAGGACGCCAAGTCCCTGGGCATCCGGCCCGCCACGGTGCACCCCCGGGCCACGGAGCACATCGGTGAAATCATCAAGCTGGTCAAGACCCTGGAGGACAAGGGTTACGCCTACGAAGTGAACGGCGACGTGTACTTCGATGTGGAAAAAGACAAGGGCTACGGCAAGCTCAGCGGCCAGAACCTGGAGGACCTGGAAGCCGGCGCCCGCATCGACGTGGACGAAGTGAAGCGGAATCCCGCCGACTTCGCCCTGTGGAAAGCGCAGAAGCCCGGCGAACCCGCCTGGGGCTCCCCCTGGGGCCAGGGCCGTCCCGGCTGGCACATCGAATGCTCCGCCATGAGCATGAAGTATCTGGGCGATACCATCGACATCCACTGCGGCGGCAAGGATTTGCTGTTCCCCCACCATGAAAACGAGGTGGCCCAGAGCGAATGCGCCACCGGCAAGCAGTTTGCCCGGTACTGGATGCACAACGGCTTCATCAATATCGACAACGAAAAAATGAGCAAATCCCTGGGGAATTTCTTTACCGTGCGGGACATCGTGAAGGAATACGAGCCGGAGGACATCCGCATGTTCATGCTGTCCGCCCACTACCGGTCCCCCATCAATTTCAGCCGGGAAATGGTGGCCCAGGCCCACGCCTCCCTCCAGCGGCTCTATACCGCCCGGGAGCATTTGATGTTCCTGCAGAAGAACGCCAAAGATCAGCCCCTGACCGCCGAGGAAGAAGCGCTGCTGGGACGGGTCCAGGAATACGCCGCCCGGTTCGACGCCGCCATGGACGACGACCTCAACACCGCCGACGCGCTGGGAGCCATCTTTGAAATCGTGAAGGACGCCAACGTGTCCCTGAACGATCAAAGCAGCAAGGCCGCCGTGGAAGGCGTGCTGAAAGCCCTGCTGGAGCTCACCGACGTGCTGGGCCTGCTGATGAAGAAGGCTGAGGACGGTCTGCCCCCCGAAATCCAGGCCATGGCTGACGAACGCGCCCAGGCCCGGAAGGACAAGAACTGGAAGCGCAGCGACGAATTGCGCGATGCTCTGGCCGCCGCGGGCTACCTGGTGAAGGATACGCCCCAGGGGCAGAACATCACCAAAGCGTAAGAAAAGAGCGCAGAGTACAGAATTCAGATTATATAGTCTTTCTGCTCTGGCATAAAATCATTCATTGTATCATTTCACTTTATAATCTGTACTCCGCACTCTGCACTCTGTACTCTACACGCCGTACGCTCTCCAAGCTCCAATTTCCCAAGGAAGATATAACCGCCAAGGAGGGTTCCATGCCCGAATATCGTTTTGCCCGGCCGGAGGAAGAAGAAGAAATCCTGGATTTTATCAATCTGGTATTCAGCCAGAAAGCCCGGCCCCATGATTTTGCAAAGCTTTTGCCCAAGGTGTACGCGCATCCCGGCTTTTTCCGGTATCATGCCGTGGCGGTGGAGGATGGGCGCATTCGGGGCCTTGTAGCCATGATACCGCTGGAGCTGCGCGCTAAGGGCTGCGATTTTTCCCTTCGCGGGGGCTACATCGGTTCCGTATCCGTGCATCGCCGGTATGAACACCGCGGTTTCATGCGAGCCCTGATGGATATACAGCTTCTGGAAGCCCAGCGGCAAAACCTTGATTTCGTCGCTTTGGGCGGCCAGCGCCAGCGCTACGGCTACTGGGGCTTTGAAAAATGCGGGGTCGGCGCCGAATTCCATGTAAACGGAGCCAATGTGCGCCACGCGCTGATTCCCCTGGCGGGAGAAAACAGCGAAAATGATGCTCTGCATTTTATCCCTGTGGACGAAAACCAAAGCAATGCTTTGGATTTCATCGCCCGGCTCCAGGAAAACCAGCCGCTTTTCTGCGTCCGGGCCCGGGAACGGCTGTGCGATATCCTGCACACCTACTGCGCCAGGCCGTACCTGATCGCCGATACCCGGACGGAAAAGCCCCTGGGGTATCTTACCGCTTTTGACGATAATATTTCCGAGCTGGCGCTTGAAAACGGTCCGGACAGGCTGTACGATGTGATCCGCTGCTGGATGAACGACAAAAAAAGCTGTTCGGTGCATCTGTCCGGCTATCAGCCCGAACTGATCCGCGCCATGCAGAGAATCTCCGAAAGCTTTTCGTTCTCCGACAGCCAGATGATGCGTGTATTGCGCTGGGACCGGGTGCTCACCTTCGCGCTCCGGCTGGCCGCGGCCATGGGGAATCCCCTTCCCCCGCAGAACGCGGCTGTGGAGATTGAGCATGTCGGGCGGCTCTCCTTATCCACAAAGGGCGGTCTCCCCCAAGCTGCCTTCGATCCTCAGTCGGAACCTCTGTGCGCCATTACGGAAAAGCAGGCGATCACCTGCTTCTTCTCCTCCTTCTCCGCCCTTTATCCGCCCCATCCCGCCCTGCGCGGCTGGCTCCCCCTGCCCCTGGATATACCGGTGGCGGATCAGTTTTAAACGGGAGACTCTGCAAATCGTTTATTGAGCCCTTTAAGTTACGCAGTTAGTCCCGACTAAGGGGTACGCTGGGGGCTACGC
>JAUNMW010000045.1 GCA_030537395.1 Clostridia bacterium
CGTACTCCTATGAGCTTTTGTTCCGCTCTCCCGATCAGATGATTGGCGCGTATGTAGTTACCATCTGTCTGGCAGCTTTGGGCACGCTGATCGGCCTGTTCCTGGTATCCATGACGGGCTACGCCCTGCAGCGGAAGGATTTTCCCCTGCGCAACGGCATCATGTTTTACATCTATTTTACCTCCCTGTTCTCCGCCGGTCTGGTTCCTTTCTATCTGCTCATCGTGCAGACGCTGAATCTACGCGACAGCTATTTTGCCATCCTGCTGCCCCTGCTCATGAGCCCCTGGCTGATCGTGCTGATGAAAAACTTCGTTAAAGCCATCCCGCATGAAATCACGGAATCCGGCAAGATCGACGGCGCGGGCGATTTTCGCATCTTCTATACCCTGATCCTGCCCAACCTGAAGCCCGCCCTGGCTACCATCGGTTTGTTCCTTGCCCTGAGTTACTGGAACGAATGGTACTATTCATCCCTGTTCCTGACCTCCAAGGTGGAATACCGGCCCCTGCAGTATCATTTGTACAACGTCATCAACAAAGTGGCCAGCCTGAAAAACTCCGTGGCAGGCTCCAACGTGGTCATTACCGATCTGCCCGGCGAAACGCTGAAAATGGCCACCGCCGTGGTCGCTACCGGGCCCATCATCCTGCTGTATCCCTTCGTGCAGAAGTACTTCGTCGCCGGCCTGACCGTAGGCGCGGTCAAGGGATAAACGCAGTGCCCCTAAGGTTCGTTTTCCGCTGGTAAAGTATCCCCTTTTCATCGTTTTCAGGGGTCCAAGGGCCCTGGAAATACATTTTATAAGGAGGAACCATCATTATGAAGAAACTGGTTGCTGTTTTCCTGGCGCTGGTCATGCTGCTGGGCGTGGTGCCCGCCATGGCGGAAATCGACACGTCTGAACACGTGAAGATCGTTTACCTGGTCACCGGCGATAAACCCACCAACCGTACCGACGAAGTGCTGGCGAAAATCAACGAACTGCTCACCGAAAAAATCAATGCTGAACTGGAATTCCGCTGGATCGAATGGACCGACTGGCAGACCCAGTACAACCTGGCCCTGGCCACCCAGTCCGGCGATATCGACCTGATCGGCACCGCTACCGACTGGCTGGACGCCTGGCCCAACAGCCAGAAGGGCGCTTTCCTGCCCCTGAGCGAAGATATGCTTAAGACCTACGCTCCCCTGACCTGGGAAAGCGTGTCTGAAGAGCATTGGAACCTGTGCAAATACAACGGCGAAATTTATCTGATGCCGGAAGACAACTATGCGCAGTGGACCAACCACGGCTTCATGTACCGTCAGGACTGGGCCCGCGAAGCCGGCCTGGAAAACGGCGTGCATTCCTGGGCGGACCTGGCTGTGTACTTCCAGTACATCAAGGATAACAAGACCGATGTGATCCCCTGGGACGCCAACGGCAACGGTTCTTCCTACAGCCCCCAGATGGCCGGCGGCTGGCAGGCTTCCCATACCGGCAATATCGCCATTGAAGGCTTCCCGGTAGGCATTTTCTACGGCGAAAGCAAGGATGATCCCTACACCCTGAGCCGCTACTACATCGAAGGCGACGAGCTGGTCAACTTCGCCAAGGAAATGAAGAAGTGGGCCGACGCGGGCTTCTGGCGCGCTGACGTGCTGAACTACACTGGCGACGTGGCCGGCGAAATGGAAGAAGGAAAAACCGGCGCCCATCAGCATCATACCCAGACCTGGACTGGCGAGCGCACCACCATGGAACGCAAGCAGCCCGGTTCCGACCTCGGCTTCTTCTGGTTCGGCGAAGAAATGAACAATCTGATCGCCCTGAACATCACCCACGGCGCTATGGCCGTTGCCGCCCAGAGCAAGCATCCCGAACGCGCCCTGATGGTGTATGACCTGATGCGCAACGATCCCGAAATCTATCGCTTGATGCAGTATGGCTTTGAAGGCGATATGTACACTGTGGAAGACGGCAAGTTCTCCCGTCCCGACGGCTTCAACGATTCCACCGACGGCGTATCCTTCAACTTCTGGTGGGGCCGCAATGACAACCTGGAATACAAGAATGCTCAGCTGGATTGGGATGCCATCGACGCGCTGTATGCCAAGTACGACGAAGTGAAGATCGACTATCCCTACGGCCAGTACATCTATGACAACTCCATGGTCGGCGTGTTCATGGATAACCTGTCCAACGTGTACAACACCTATATGCCCCGCATCGTATTCGGTATGAATGATGATCCCGAAGCGATCGTTGCTGAATTCCGTCAGGCTTTGAAGGATGCCGGCATCGACTTCGTGATGGAAGAAGTGCAGAACCAGCTGAACGCTGTATACGCGAAGTAATTTCATACTTGACAAATCCAGGAGGGGATGCCAAACTGAAAAGAGAGGCATCCCCTCTCTTTCATGTCCGGCCTGCGCGCAGGAGCGGAGGACGGGCTATTCTTGCAACGGGGTGACAGAATTATGAGCAATAAGCAAAATTTGAATCTGGATTGGCGTTTCCACTTGGGCGATGTATCCGACGCGGACTTTATGGGCTTTGACGACAGCGGCTGGCGCATGGTCACCCTCCCCCACGATTGGTCGGTGGAGCATCCCTTTGATAAAGCCCATGCCAGCGGCACGGGCTATCTGCCCGGGGGCACCGCCTGGTACCGGAAGCATTTTGAATTGCCGGAAAGCGCGGAGGGCAAGCGGGTGCGCGTCACCTTCCAGGGGGTGTACAAGCACGCGAAAATCTGGATCAACAGTAACTATTTAGGCTTCCATGCCTACGGCTATACCACCTTCACTTATGACGTGACAGAATTTGTGCATCCCGGCGAAAACGTGATCGCCGTGCGGGTGGAGCATAACGACGTGGCGGATTCCCGCTGGTTCACCGGCAGCGGCATCACCCGGCCCGTGGTATTGGAAATTACCGATCCAGTTTGCTTTGCGGCCGACGGTGTGTTCGTCAGCACCAAATCCGTAGAGGCAGACGGCACGGCGGTGCTGCGCATTCAATACGAAACCTTAGGGGCCGATGGGGCCCGGTTCTGTCTGGCGGAATACGGCATTGAAATGGAAGCGGCGGGAGCCTGCGGCGAAGCGGAATTGCTCGTGCCGGGTGCCCGGCTATGGAGTCCGGAGCATCCGAACATGACCGTCCTTGCGGCGTCAGCCTTGAAGGACGGCCAGGAAAAGGATCGTGTTTCCATTCCCATCGGCATCCGCGTTTTCCGTTTCGACCCCGACGAAGGATTTTTCCTGAACGGCGAAAGCATGAAACTCAAGGGCGTGTGCGTCCATCATGACGCCGGCTGCCTGGGAGCCGCCGTACCCAAGAAGGTATGGGAACGCAGGCTGCGCAAATTCAAGGAAGCGGGCTGCAACGCCCTGCGCACGGCCCATAATCCGCCGGACCCCGCCTTGCTGGACGCCTGCGATGAAATCGGCCTGCTGGTCATGGATGAAGCCTTCGACGAATGGGAGGGCACGAAAAACAAATGGTGGCAGGGCCACAACGTGTACCCGCCCAAGCATTTTGGCTACGCGGAGGATTTTCCCCAGTGGCATGAAGCCGATTTGACTTCCATGGTCAAGCGGGACCGGAATCACCCCGCCATCGTGCTGTGGAGCATCGGCAATGAAATCGATTATCCCAATGATCCCTATGTGACCCCCTTGTTCAAGGAAACCCTGGGCAACAACGACGCCAACAAGCCCGCTGCCGAGCGGAAATACGATCCCCGGAAGCCGGACGCGGGCAGGCTGGCCAAGGTGGCAAAAGAACTGACGGACATCGTGCATCGCCTGGATGATACCCGGCCCGTCACCAGCGCTCTGTCCTTCCCCGAGCTTTCCAATCATACCGGCTATGCCGACGTGCTGGACGCGGTGGGCTACAATTACCGGGAATACTTCTATCAGGACGACCACAAGACCTATCCCGGCCGGGTGATCCTGGGCAGCGAAAACAGCCATGATCCCCGGGCCTGGTACGCCGTGCGGGACAATGCTTTTATGTCCGCGCAATTCCTGTGGACGGGCATTGATTTCCTGGGCGAATGCCGGGGCTGGCCCGTGCGCATCAGCCAAGCGGGCATGCTGAACCTGGCGGGCTATGAAAAGCCCCTGTTCTATCAGCGGAAAGCCCTCTGGACCCAGGCTCCCTTCGTGCGCATTGCTGTCGGGGACGGGGACAAGGAGCGCCACGGCGTTTGGAACGAGCATTTTCGTTGGGACGGACAGGCGAGAGATAAAAAGATCGTGTCCTGCTACACCAACGGAAAAGAAGTGGAACTGTTCCTGAACGGGGAAAGCCTGGGCAAAAAGCAATTGACGGATGCGGACGGCTGCCAGGTTTGTTGGGAAATGGATTATCAGCCCGGAACGCTGCGGGCGGTCATCGACGGCGCGGAGGATTCCCTTTCCACTTTGCGCCCCGCCGCTGCCATCGCGCTTTCGCCGGATATCTGTTCATTAAAAGCGGATGGTCAGGACACCGCGCAGGTGGAAATCACGCTGCTGGACGAAGCGGGCTGCCCCGCCGCGGATGAAATCATTCATTGCCAGATCGTCGGAGACGTTCAGCTGCTGGGCATCGAAAACGGCAAACCGGACGATCTGACCCCTTATACCGAAGGCTTCCGCACCACGCTGGACGGCCGCGCCATCGCTTACCTCCGGGCCGGACGCATTCCGGGCCCTGCGTTCCTGTATGTCTGGACGGCTTCCGGGCTTCGGGCAGAGCTGCCGTTCTCGCTTTCCTGATTTGAAAACAATATTTCCATTTTCCGGGAGGATTGGCTTATGCATACCGTTCTTTCCGGCCTGGATGGGCTGGACGCCATTGAAAAACAACTAAAAGGCAAACGCATCGGCTTGATGACCAATCAAACGGGCATCGACAGCCGTTTCCGTTCCGCCATTGATTTGATTCACACAAAATACCGCCTGACCGCCCTGTTTGCCGTGGAACACGGCATCCGGGGCAACGTTCAGGCGGGTGAAGATTACGAAACTCAGCCCGACCCCGATACCGGGGTGCCGGTATACGCGGTGTATGGCAAAACCCACCGGCTGACAGCGGAAATGCTGGACGCCTTCGACGTGCTTATTTTTGATATGCAGGACGTGGGAGCTCGGTTCTACACCTACCTGTATGCCCTGTCCTTCGCCATGGAGGAGTGCGCCAAAACGGGCAAGCCCGTGGTGGTGCTGGATCGGGTGAACCCCCTGGGCGGCGAACGCATCGAAGGCCCGGTACTGGATGAGCGCTTCGCCTCCTATGTGGGCATGTACGCTCTGCCAACCCGCTATGGACTTACCATCGGCGAATACGCAAAATGGATCCGGCGTCATTTAAAGCTGGATGCTTTGGATTTAACTGTGGTGCCCCTCCAGGGCTGGCATCGGCAGGATTATCTGGATGATCTGAACATGCCCTGGGCGGCTCCCTCCCCCAACTGCGCCACCTTCCACGCCGCGCTGTGCTACATCGGCACCTGCATTTTTGAGGGCACCAATCTGTCCGAAGGCCGGGGCACCACCCTGCCCTTTGAATATATCGGCGCGCCTTGGATCGACGCGCCAGCACTGAGCAAACGTATGGAAAAGCGCCGTCTGCCTGGGCTGTATTTCCGCCCGGTGTATTTCACGCCCACCTTCTCCAAATTCGCCGGCCAGCCCTGCGCCGGCGTGCAGGTGCACATCACGGACCGGCAAGCGGCCCCTCTGGTGGAAGGGGCCCTGACGCTGCTGGACGAAATCCGCGCCCTGTACCCGGATTTCGTTTCCTTCCTTCCCAGCGGCGATGGATTCTTCATTGATAAGCTTTTGGGCACGGACGCTTACCGCACCGGCGCATATGACGCCCATGCCCTGATGGATGCTCACGCGCCAGCCCGGGCCGCTTTTGCGGAGGAAAGGAAACCCTTCCTGCTGTACGATTGAGGAGGCAATGAAATTGCTGGAAATCAGGCCCATGAAATCAAATGATTTTACCGCTGTTCAGCGCATTTGGAATGACAGCGTGGAAAAGGGCGAAGTGCTGTATTATCCGCTGACAGAGGATTATTTTGAAAAGAAATTCATCAAAAACGCGGGCTGCGAGGCAGAAAACCTGCTGATTGCCGAAAAGGATCGTCGGGTGGTGGGTTTTCTGCACGGCGTAGCTCCGGAAACCTTTCCCCTGGCCAAGCCAGGCTGCGCCTACCTCACCTGCATGATGGTCGATTCGGTTTTTCGGGGCAGGGGTATTGGAAAAGCGCTTCTGGAAGCGCTGAAAACGCAAATGAAGCATCGGGGAGCCCACACGCTGTACATTTCCAGCCTGAACCCCGTCAATCTGGATTGGCGTATTCCCGGCACGCCGGGGCACGATCACAACAACATGCCGGGGCTGGATACCGGCTGCGCGGGATATGGCTTCTTTGAAAAACAGGGTTTTCAGGAAAAATACCGGGAAGTAAGCCTATACCAGGATTTATCCGGCTACCGCATGCCTTCGGAAGTGCCGGAAATTCAAAAGAAGCTGGCAGCAGAAGGTATTTACACCGGCCTGTATCAGCCCAAATGGGACTGCGAATTTGACGGCATGTGCGATCGGGTGGGCAGCGATTACTGGCGCGACGTGCTGCGCACGGAAATCGCCGCCTGGAAAGACGGGCAGCCCAATGCGGAAAGCCGCTTCTGGGCTGACGGAATCCGGCCCCAGGGCCCCCGGCCTTTGCTCATCGCACTGCATGAAGGACATATTGTGGGCTTTACCGGCCCCGTGGATTTGCAAAAGAGCGGCCGGGGCTGGTTCACCGGCATTTGCACCGATCCCCTGTATGAGCGCCGGGGCATCGCCACCGTGCTGTTCAATCTTCTCATGCAGTCCTTTGTGGAGGAAGGGGCCCAATTCACTACACTCTTTACCGGCACCGACAGCCACGCCCAGAAGGTGTACCGAAGGGCAGGGCTCAGACCGGTGAGGGAATTTGCACTGATGGCGCTCACATTATAATTTGCAGAATGAAAGGCACTTTATGTCACAAAAAGAGGTGAGAGTTAAGAGTTGAGAGTTGAGATATATATTTTTAATAAATTTTGTTCTCTGTATTCAAATTATAAAAATTAATATGACTATATAGAATCTTAACTCTCAACTCTTAACTCTCAACTCCCTCTCTGACATAAAGCGTTTTTGAAAAGACAAAACATTCTAAAGGAGATCAAAGAATGAGCAAAACCATTATGGCCGTTGGCGCGCACACCGGCGACGCGCAGCTGACCTGCGGCATGCTTTTGGCCAAACATGCCATGAACGGGGACAAAATCGTGATCGTGGATTTGACCGCCGGGGAGCGGGGCACTCCCGCGGGCTGGACGGTGAATGATTTCCGGGCGTACAATGTGGAATGCGCCGCCAAGTTCGCTAAAAAGCTGGGCGGGGAATCCATCGTGCTGGACACCCCGGACGGGGAGCTTTACGATACCAAGGAAGAAGAACTGCGCCTGGCCGATCTCATGCGCCAATACCAGGCGGACGCGGTGCTGTACCACTGGAAAAACAGCCTGCACAAGGACCACGAAGCCGCCCACCGCATCACCGACAACGCCATTTTCTACGCCTCCCTGCCCACTTTTGAACGTCCCCTGCCTCCGGCTCCCATCAAGCGCTTCATGTGCGCCGAAAACTGGGAGGACGAGCCGGACTTTACCCCCTATTACTGGTTCGACGTCACCGAAGCCTTCCCCCTGTGGAAGGAGGCCATCAAGGAACTGTGGCTGGCCGAGCATTCCCCCAGCTTCAAATATCTGCGCTATTATGAAGCCCTGAGCATCGTCCGCGGCGCCCGCATCGGCGTAGACCACGCCACCTGCTTCGGCACCTCTCCCACCGCGAAACGACAGAAGCTGGATTTGCTGTAACTTGAACATACAAAATAATTGACAGCGCGCTTTCTATTTGATATAATTCAAGTATCAAAAGAAAGGCGGTTCACCATATGACGCTGATCAAGTAAGAAAGACATCACAAACCGCAGACAAACGAAACAGTCTTGAAATGGTTCGTTTTTTTCGTGCGCGCATTGTGATGTCTTTTTTGCTTGTTTATTTCGCAGTATATTCTGCGTTTATTGGACGTGATATGGAGAGCGAACCATGAAACAAGAAATACAAAGAATATTCCATCCCTCCATTCTCTGGGGGACGGCTTATAAAAACTGCACCTTTGCGCTGCAATTGTTCTGCGCATGGCTGGTTTCCCGTGTGCTGGAAACGGCCATCACCGAGGATTGGGCCCGACAGTATATGGATATCGGTGTGGCTGCCCTTTCCATTCTCCTGGGCGGCATAATACTGAGTCTTCTTTCTCAAAGGTGCGCTCAAACGAAAATGGATAACCTGCAGCAATTCAGACAAGAGGTTTGTCTTAGGGTGATCAACGGGGAATTGGATATTCCATCAAGCGGAGAATTGGACGTGAGACTGCACCGCAGCGCGGAAACGATCCAGCGCTTTTTCAGCGACACCTGCCCGCAAATGATCGCCGCGATTCTAACGGCGCTCGTCAGCTTTACAACGCTGTGTTCCATCAATTTACGCATCGGCTTTATCATGCTCGGGCTCAGCATGCTGCAATTGCTTCCTACGCTGCTGTATGAAAAATGGACAAAGAAAATATACGCGCAAACGCAGACGGATGAAGAAGCCTACTGCAACTGGATCATGGAAGGAATCAAGGGCATCAGCACCATCAAAGCCTACCAGCAGGAAACATGGTTTATTCGCCAATTTCAAAAGCGCTGTGAATCCCTGATCCGATCCGGAATGAAAGAAAACGGAACTGCCGCCATTGAGGATACGGTAACAGAATTAATTAAAACAATCCTGAATTACGGGAGTTATCTGATCATCGGCGCTTTCATCCTGTTTTGCGGCATAAACGCTGTTCAACTGCCCCTTCTTCTTGTGTTAGCTCCGCACTTGTTTTCCTCGGCAGCCTCTATTGTCCGCGGAATCGTTGATCGGTACAAATATCAGCAGGCGCTGGAAGGCTTTGCGATGAGAAAAAATATCCGGATCAGGCGCACAGTATATCATTCCCCTGTTGCCGCCGAAGCATCCCACATTCAAAAAAGCTATGATGGAAAAACCGTTCTGGCCGATATTTCATTCAAAATCCTTCAAAATGACCGCATTTTGCTGTGCGGAGAAAACGGCGCTGGGAAAACCACACTGCTGCGGATTTTATTGGGCTTGTGTTCGCATGATCAAGGCATCCTGCTGCAAGGCGGTCAATCCATCGCCTTCGCTTTGCAGGAAGATCCTCTTTTGCCGTTTTCCGCCCAGGAAACAGCAGATTGGCTGATTCAAGATGGAATTATAGAGGAAACCATGTTTTATCGCCACATGCGTGCCTTTGGGAATAGCGCTATGCTTTCCCAAACGCTGGACGAATGTTCTGCTGGGCAGCGAAAAAAATTCTTTCTGTCCGTTGCTTTGGCGAAAAATGCAGCGTTTCTGATATTGGATGAACCTACCAACCATTTGGACGCGGATAGCACGGCATATCTGCTGGAGCAGCTTTCATCCTATTCCGGCACGCTGCTGGTTTGCACCCATGATCAGCGGCTTTGTTTGCCCTGGAGCCATGTTTTTCAAATGAAGGAGGGGATGCTGTATGAAGCCTAAAATCAGCCGCCAAATCCGTCGGGACTGCCTAAGGCATATGAAATATACCGGAATAGCATATTTTTTCTCCCAGTTTTTTGCCATCGCTTTGCCATCCGTTAACGCCTTGCTCATTGGAAACATGGCGGATTCTCTGCTTGCACTGGATACGCAAGCCATTGCGCGTATGCTGCCGGGCTTTTCTCTGGCCATGATCCTTACCGTGTTCCTGGTGCCTCTTTTTACCATGGGAGAGTATGCGGCCATGAACAAATACGGCTTTGCCTATGACGCCTATTTGATCAGCCGTTTCATCCGCCAGCCCCTGAAGGCAATCAAAAAGGCCGAAATCGGTGAAGTGCTGGAGCGGCTGGAAGGCGATTTGGGGGATTTTTGCTGGTATGTAATTTATCTGTATTTCATCCCGATCCTGCTAAGTGCTTATACCGGTATGATGGGTTACCTGCTGCTTCGGGATGGAATCCCCCTCCTTTTTCTGCTCTGTCTGGTTCTTTTGCCTGCACTATCCGTTCTCAAAGCGCAAATCAGCGGCAAAGAAAAAGCGATCCTTGCCCGCGAATTGTCAGAATACCAGGAAAAACGGCGCACCACAGAAGCCGCCGTGATTCCTTCGGCAGACTTTTTGAAGCATTACCGATTGAGCGATTTCCTGAAAAACACTTTTGAAAAGCTGTATCAAGCATATCGTGCGCATTCGGGAAAAAAGAAAATCGCCTTTGACAGCCGCCATGACGCGCTGGATTTTATCATTGATCAAGGGGTACCGCTTTGTATTTTCGCCCTTGGCGGTTATTATGTGTATCTGCGGCGACTGGCAATCGGTATTCTGGTTGGCAGTCCATTTCTGATTTCGGCTGTTCAGCAGTTTTGGACCTACGGCGTAAAATGGATCGAAGCGTTTCGCGCCGCGCCTCAGGTTGCAGAACGGATCAGAATCTTTTATGGGGCTATGGAGACTGAAGAGGATAAACAGAAAAATTTTGAACCGCTTCAAGAAATCCATGGGAAATGGCTCACCTTCCGCTATAAGCGGGAGCTTGAACCGACTGTGAGAAATGCTTCTTTCTCTATCCAACACGGGCAATGCCTGCGGATCGTCGGCCCAAACGGCTGCGGAAAAAGCACTCTGGCCTCCTTGATTTCCGGTCTGTATCCGCCGGATGAAGGAAAATTGGCGGATGAAAAGGGATGGCCGCTCCATGTGAACCGACTAAGGCGCTCGGTTGCGTTCCAGGAGCAAAACGGAGCGGTATTTTCCGGCACACTATTTGAAAACCTGTTTATTCAGCCTTCTGACACAAACAAAGCGATATCGCTGATGCAGGAATTTGGACTGGAAAAATCGCTGGATGAATGGATTGAACCAGAAGGCGCGAATCTATCGCCCGGAGAGCGGAAAAAGGTTCTGCTGATTCGGGCTTTGCTCAAGCAAGCACCATTCTGCGTGTTGGATGAGCCCTTCAACCATTTGGATGAGCAGGGAAAACAGGCGCTTATCAAACACTTGAAAAACAGTTCACAGGGATTGATCCTGATTTCACATCAGGATTTCTTCCCAGCTTCTCATATCCTGCAGCTTACAAACGATCACTAACCACTACGCAAAGGAGCCGCCGGAAGCTAAGCCGGGGGCTCCTTTAAAAATGATGATTCTTTTCTCACGCTTTTTGATGAATCCAGTTGTTCCCCCGCAGCCGGATATGCTGGGCCACGGCGCGGAGCAGCCATTCCACCGCCAGGGCGATCCACACCCCGGGGACTCCCAAGCCCAGCACAATGGTGAGCACATAGCCCAGGATGCAGCGGCACAGGGCCAGGGAAATGACCGCGCAGGCGCCAGTGAATACGCCGTCCCCCGCCACGCGCAGCACCATGGCGGTGATATTGCTGTCGCAGGAAAACAGGGGCATGCCCACGGCGGCAATGGCAAGGGAAATATAAATCATGCCCATGCTTTCCGGGGACACGTTATACATCAGCATCAGCACCGGGGTCAGGGGGTACAGGAGCAGGGACGTGATCCCCATGGCGATCCGGCCCACCTTGATCAGGTTTTTGCCGTATTGCAGGGTCAAATCATACCGCTTGGCCCCGAAGCACTGACCGCATACCGTGCTGGTGAGCGAAATCAGCGCGCCAGAGGTGGTGTTGTACAGGCTCAGCAGCGCGTTGGCCCGGGCATGGGCCGCCAATTCCATGGTGGACAGCTGGGCCAGATAAATATTCACGATCAGCATGCCGCCCTGCAGCAGCATGGATTCCACCGCCAGGGGCATGCCCAGAGAAAATATATCCTTGGTCACATCGGCACTGAAACGGAAAAAGAAGGAAACGCGCACATGATACATGTTGTGAACCACCAGCAGCCAAATCAGCGCCAGGATCATGCCAATCAGCCGGGCCACGATGTAGGACAGGCCGGACCCCATCACGCCCATATTCAATCCGTTGATAAACAGCAGGCTCAGCAGCAAATGCGCCACGTTGATCACGATGGTGAGCAGCAGGCTGGATTTGGTGTCACCCAGGTTCCGGAACACATTGAAAATGGCGTTGAAGATGGAATAGGGCACGAAGGAAATGCACATCATGCGCATATAGCGCACCGCGTAGTCCGTCACCAGCGGTTCCACGTTGGGGTACAGCAGATGCACCACCGCGTCCGCCCCCAGATACAGCAGCCCGCCCAGCACAATGGACACCACGCCGCAAACGCCAGTCACTTCCCCGATAGCCCGCTGAATTTCATAAATATCGCCCCGGCCCTTGGCCCGGCTGACGGCGATAGCGCCGCCGGTGGCCAGGGATGTGAACACCAGCGAGACCATGCCATTGATGGTGCCCACCAGGGAAACCGCCGCCATGGCCGCCTCCCCTACCCGGGAAACCAACATGGTAGAAAGCAGGCCGATAGCAAAAATAAAGAACTGATCCAGCAGCAGGGTCAGAAACATTTTCTTCAGTTCCTCATAAGAAAACTGATCCGTGGTAAGCAAGCTTTCCAGCTTGAGACGAATACGCTGCATGCCGGCGTTCCTCCTTCATCTCCAAAGAGCGCCTTTATTATACATAGGAGCCGTCGTTTTTTCAAGCATAACATGCCAGTTTCCGGAAAAACCTTTTGGGAAAGCAGCGCTGCTTCCTTAACGCAAGAAACGTGAAAGCATTTCTGCCTTCACGTTTCTTTGATGATTCAGGTGATCTGTCAGGCCTTTTCCCAGAAGATATAGCGTCCCGGAGCTACCATTATGGAGGTGCCGCCGAGGTTCACCACAGCAGGCACAGGGGTTTCCAGTTCATAACGGACGCTGTCCCCCTCAAAGCTCCAGGAAGACAGGATGTCGCCCTTCCGGGTATGCAGCTTGGCCCGCAGCCATCCCAGACGCCGATCCGGCTTGGGCGCGTATTGAAGGGATGCAAACCCAGGGGCTTCCTCCGGATGGGTAATGCCCGCCGCCTGCTCAAACACCCAATCCGCCACCGCGCCGTAGGCGTAATGATTGAAAGAATTCATATCAGCGGACCAGAAGGAGCCGTCTTCCTTGATGCCGTCCCAATGCTCCCAGATGGTGGTAGCCCCCTTGGTAACGGGATACAGCCAGCCGGGATATTCCCGCCGCAGCAGCAGATCCCAAGCCAGATCCGCATGGCCCCAATTGCTCAGCACATGCAGCAGATAAGGCGTGCCCACAAAGCCGGTGCGCAGCTGCACCCCGTCCTTTTTCACCATTTCCGCCAGCGCGTCCGCCGTTTTCTGCTGATCCTCCGCCAAACCAAAATGCACCGCCAGCACATGCTCCGTTTGGGTCAGATATGTGGGATAAGCCTTGCGGAACGCGGCGATGATGCGGCCCAGCAGCGCTTCATATTCCGCCACATCCTTTTCCAGCAGCCTGCCCGCCTTGATCACCAATTCCGTGGAATGAGCATAAAAGGCCGAGGCGATAAATTCTTCCCGGGTGGAGCCCTTATAGCTGCCGCTGGGGGCGTCCAGGCCCAGCCAATCACCGAAGTGAGAATGCTCCGTCCACAAGTTGGGCGTGGTGGTGGCGGAGGTGATATAGTCCACCCACTTTTTCATGCTCTCAAACTGATCCTCCAGCACCTTCCGATCCCCATAGGTCTGATACACCTGCCAGGGGCAAATGGTGGCCGCGTCGCCCCAGGCGGCGCTGCTGGAGCCGCCATTGGGCATCACATCCGGGATCACTTGGCCCACTTCGCCGTTGGGATGCTGATCTGCCGCCATATCATGCAGCCATTTTTTGAAAAACCGTTCGCTGTCGTACAGATAGGTGGCAGTTTTGATAAACACCTGCGCATCGCCCGTCCAGCCCAGCCGCTCATCCCGCTGGGGGCAATCCGTAGGCACATCCAGGAAGTTGCCCAACTGGCCCCAGGCAATGTTGGAAAACAGCTTGTTCAGCTCCAGATTGCCGGATTCCAGCCAGCCGGTGCGCTCCATATCGGAATGCACCGCAATGGCGCAGAAATCTTCCGCCTTCACCTCTCCGGGCCACGCCAGCAGATGGATATAGCGGAAGCCGAAGAACGTCAAGCGGGGGTGCCAGGTCTGCTTTCCTTCCCGACAGAAATATTCCACCTCCGCTTTCGCGCTGCGGTAATTGGCATTGTAGAAATTCCCATTCTTATCCAGCACTTCCGCGTGATGAAAGCGCACCGTATCCCCCGCTTTTGCGCACAGGGTGAATTCCACATATCCCGTCACTTCCTGGCCAAAATCGATCAGCGTTTCCCCCGCGGGGGTACGGATCACCTGCTGAGCGAATACCCGTTCCTTTTCCCGAATGATGGCTCCTTCCTGCGGGATCAGAATATCCTTGCTCCAATCCAGCTGGGCTGCAGGCTGCCATTCCTTCGTTTCGATCCGGGCGTCGTATTTTTCGCCGTCATAGATTTCGCTGAACCGAACGGCGCTCTCTCCGTATTCCCATGCTTCATCCGTAGAAATGCTTTCTTCCGTCCCATCCGAATATCGGATGGTCAGATCAGCCAGCAGTCCGCAGGGCTGGGTCATGCGGCGCTTTTTGTTCTCATCGTTGAACCAGCCGGGCATGGGCGAGCGGAACCAGCCCTTTCCCACCGTAACGCGCAGTTCATTGCAGGGCTTAGAAAGCATATCCGTCACGTCGTAGGTCTGCACCTGCAGGCGATGGGCGTAGCTTGTCCAGCCGGGGGCCAGCACAAAATCGCCCACCCGCGCGCCGTTTATCGCCGCTTCGTATACGCCCAGGGCGGTTATGGAAAGCTCCGCTTTTTCAATCGGTTTCTGTTTCAGGGAAAAAATCCTGCGAAAAACGGGGCATACGTCGCCCAGGTCCTTTGCCGAAGTGATCCATTGACCGGCTTTGATTTTCATTCGCATGTTCCTCCTTTTGATCGTCGTTTTTCAAATATCATGCTTTGATTTCATTCTTCCGGGACTCGGAAGCACCGCGCTTAGCGGTTTGTTCAAATATTTGTTTCCAGTATATCACATCAAAATAACAATTTCTATATAAAAAGGAACAGTTCAAAAATTTTCATTTACAGATCGCACGGCGTCGTTCCGTCCTATGTTATTCAATTTACGCCCAGTCCCCTTCCAATCCCCGTTATTTTTTCTTTTTCGATTCATTCTCTTGATAAAAACGTACAAAACCGCAAAAAAATTTTGCTTTTTTTCTTTTCAGGGGTGGCGCAATGGCTTCAAATATGGTAAAATACAATGTCGTATGCTTTACGCGCGTACGCATGGAGGATAAAATGATGAGTCGATTGGAAAAAATGCTCTCTTTGGCGGGCGTGGGTGCGAATGAAGGCGTTTTGATCCACAAGCCCTCCAACATGTTTTACTTAAGCGGCTACACCGGCGAAGGCCTGCTGGCCGTGGGCCAGGGCTTCCAAGCCATCGTGACCGATTTCCGCTACACCGAGCAGGCGGAGCGTCAGGCTCCCGGCTGGCAGGTGCTGATGGTGGAAAAGGGTGTAAGTCACGCTATGCTGGCCGCAAAGCTCTTTGCGGAGCACGGCGTCAAATGCGTCCGGTATGAGGATGACGAAGTGACCGTCCGCTCCTTTGAACGGCTGAAGAAGGATATTCCCGGCGTGGAATTCGCTCCCCTGAACGGGGCCCCCGAAAAAGCCCGCCGCATCAAGGACGCCCAGGAGCTCAAGTGCATCGAGGAAGCCTGCGATATTTCCTGCCGCGCCTTTGAAAAGCTGCTGCCCCAGATCAAGCCGGGCATGACGGAAAAGCAATTGCAGCTGATCCTGGATTACACCATGCTGGAACTGGGCGGCGACCGCCTGGCCTTCAACACCATCGTCGCGTCCGGTGTGAACGGATCCCTGCCCCACGCCATTCCCAGCGACAAAAAAGTGGAAATGGGCGACATGATCACCTTCGACTTCGGCGCGAAAAAAGGCGGCTACTGCGCGGACATGACCCGCACCGTGGCCCTGGGACAGCCCAGCGCCGAAATGAAGAAAATTTACGACGTGGTCAAATACGCCCAGGAAACCTGCGAGGAGGCCCTGGCCCCCGGCAAGGTTTGTAAGGATATTGATTCCATGGCCCGGAAGATCATCGACGATGCTGGCTACGCCGGCCGTTTCGGCCACGGACTGGGCCACAGCGTGGGCATCGATATTCATGAAGAACCCCGCCTGTCTCAGCTGTGCGAGGATCTTCTGGAGGTTGGCACCACCATCACGGTGGAGCCGGGCATCTATGTGCCGGGATTGGGCGGCGTCCGCATTGAGGACACCTGTGTGATCACCGAGTCCGGCTGGCACTCTTTCGTTTATGCACAAAAGGAGCTGCTGATCCTGTGATCAGGCCCTTATGTCAATAAACCAACACGATTAAGAAAATGGAGGAATGACAATGATTACTGCTGGCGATTTCAAAAAGGGCATCACCATCGAATGGGACGGCGGCGTGTGGAACATCGTGGATTTCCAGCACGTAAAGCCCGGCAAGGGCGCGGCTTTCGTGCGCACCAAGATCAAGAACGTCATGACCGGCGCCGTGGTTGAACGCACCTTCAACCCCACCGACAAAATGCCCCGGGCTATCATCGAAACCAAGGAAATGCAGTACCTGTACAATGACGGCGATCTGTACTACTTCATGGACCCCGAAACCTATGAGCAGATGCCTCTGGGCAAGGACGCCGTGGAAGACGCCATCCAGTACGTGAAGGAAAACATGAACGTGACCATCCGGTACTTCAAGGGCCAGGCCTTCTCCGTGGAAGCCCCCAATTTCGTTGAACTGGAAATCACCAAGACCGAACCTGGCTTCAAGGGCGACACCGCCACCAACAACTTTAAGCCCGCCACCACCGAAACCGGTCTGGAAATCCAGGTGCCCCTGTTCATCAACATCGGCGACGTGATCAAGATCGACACCCGCACCGGCGAATATCTGTCCCGCGCCTAAGACGGAGAACCAGGAAGATTGCAGGGGGGAAACTGCTCTTTGAAGTTCAAAGAGCGGTTTCCCCCTGACCCCCTTCCGAGAAAAACGTTTTTTTCGTTTTTATGTTCTTCCGGGCTGATGCATAGCATAACTACATATCATTAGGGTTTGGAATGAACCCAAGGAGGAACTATGAGCAATCTGTCTGATCGTGTTTCTTACCTTAAGGGCCTGGCGGAAGGCCTGAAGCTGGACACCGAAAAAAGCGAAGGCAAGCTGATCGAAAAAATTCTGGAAGTGCTTACTGATATCACCGCTGAAATCGATTCCATCCGGGAAGATCATGACGATCTGAGTTCCTACGTGGAAGCCATCGACAATGATCTGAGCGATTTGGAAGATGTGGTTCTGGAAGACGACGACTTTGAAGACGAGGACGAGGATGAAGACGACGAAGATGAGGATGACAGCGTTGTAGAATACACCTGCCCTCACTGCGGCGAGGAAATGACCTTTGAGGTGGATTCCTTCGATTTTGACGAGGATTATCTCTGCCCCAACTGCCATCAGCCCCTCTTCCCCGAAACCCCGGACGAAGAATAAGCGATCCAACCATCAGCCGCCTGCCAATGCAAAAAGCATTGACGGGCGGTTTACTTTAAGATTTTTGAGATTGAAAGAACCCCTTAAG
>JAUNMW010000323.1 GCA_030537395.1 Clostridia bacterium
GTGGATATGCGCATCATCCTGGGTTTTGTGGCGATTGGCGTTGTGGGCATCGGGGCCATCGTGGCCTACGGCTTGCTGTCTGAAACCACGGATTACCGCATCCTGCGCATCCTGGCCTTCCTGGATCCCCAGAAATACAGCCAGTCCGGCGGCTACCAGATCATTATGTCCCAGCGGGCCATTGGCGCGGGGCAGCTGACCGGAGTGGGCACCTTCCTGCCCGGCTCCTGGGCCACCCTGGGTTACGTGCCCGAAAGCTCCACGGACTCTATTTTCACCGTGGTGGGAGAATGCTTCGGCTTCGTGGGCTGCGCGGGGGTGCTGGCTGTGTACCTGTTCATTATCCTGCGCATGATCTTCCTGGCCAGATTCCTTAAGGATAAATTCTGCCATCTGGTGGTGATCGGCGTGGTGGCGATGCTGCTGTTCCATGTGTTCCAGAACGTGGCCATGTCCATGGGCATCATGCCCATCACCGGCATTCCGCTGCCTTTCCTGTCCTACGGCGGGTCCAATTTCATTTCCAATATCGCTGCCGTAGCCCTGGTGCTGAATATTGGCCGCCGGGACAACACAGAGGCGATTACCACCGTATCCATGCCCAGAATGAACACCGAAACCCAATCCGCAGTACAGAAGGGTATCTTCGGCAGAAGGCCGCGCAAGAGCGAGAACGCATTCAGATGAGTATGTCTCCCCGATCTTCAAATACTATGAAAAATCCCCCAGGCGCGGGGGATTTTTCTATTTCCAAGTGGAAAACACTTGAATGACAGGCGAATTTTGTTTATAATAGAAAATGCGTTCATATGGGCGCGTGAAATGAATCAATTGCAAAGGAGATAGATTTTATGGGCAAGACAATGACGGCTCTGATTATCATGGACGGCTTCGGCATCAATCCCGCCCACGAGGGCAACGCCATTTACATGGCGGGCACGCCCCATCTGGATGAATTGAAAGCAAAGTATCCCAACACCCAATTAGGCGCCAGCGGCATGGACGTGGGTCTTCCCGATGGCCAGATGGGCAACAGCGAAGTGGGCCATTTGAACATGGGCGCGGGCCGCATCGTGTATCAGGAACTGACCCGCATCACCAAGGACATTCAGGACGGCGTGTTTTTTGAAAAGGAGCCCCTGATCTGGGCCATGGACAGCGTGAAGGAAAACGGCGGCAGCCTGCATTTGATGGGCCTGCTCAGTGACGGCGGCGTGCACAGCCACAATACCCACCTGTACGCCCTGCTGGAAATGGCCAAGAAGCGGGGACTGAAAAAGGTGTTCGTCCATTGCTATCTGGACGGCCGCGACGTGCCTCCCACTTCCGCCATTGAATATATGCGGCAATTGGTAGCCAAAATGAAAGAAATCGGCGTGGGCCAGGTGGCCTCCATCCAGGGCCGCTTCTGGGGCATGGACCGCGACAACATCTGGGACCGGGTGGAAAAGGGCTACGACGCCATCGCTCTGGGCCAGGGCGTTCAGGAAACCGATCCCGTGGACGCCGTGCAGCACAGCTATGACAACGGCAAGACCGATGAATTCATGATCCCCACCGTGATCTGCGGCGCGGACGGCAAGCCTTTGACGACGGTGGAAAAGGGCGACAGCGTGATCTTCTTCAACTTCCGCCCGGACCGCGCCCGTCAAATGACCCGCGCTTTCATCATGGAAGATTTCAAGGGCTTTGAACGCAAGAAGGGCTTCATCCCCGTGCAGTTCGTGTCCATGACCCAGTATGATGCAACGTTCACCGGCCTGAAGGTGGTCAATCCTCCTGAAAGCATGGAAAACACCCTGGGCGAATACCTGGCCAAGCTGGGCATGACCCAGGCCCACATCGCCGAAACCCAGAAGTACGCCCACGTGACCTTCTTCTTCAACGGCGGCGTGGAAGCCCCGAACGCCGGGGAAGAACGCTTCCTGATCGATTCTCCCAAGGTGGCCACTTTCGATATGAAGCCTGAAATGAGCGCTCCCGAAGTGACGAAAAAGGCCCTGGAGCTGATCGACAGCGGCAAGTACGATGTGATGATCCTGAACTATGCCAACTGCGACATGGTGGGCCATACCGGCGTGATTCCCGCCGCCGTGGAAGCCGTGAAGGAAATTGACAAGGACGTGTATGCTCTGGTCAGCGAAATCGTGAAGCTGGGCGGCCGGGCCTTCGTGACCGCCGACCACGGCAATGCCGACCAGATGATCGACCCCATCACCAAGGAGCCCTTCACCGCCCATACCACTAATCCCGTGCCCTTCATTGCCTGCGATGACAAGCTGATCGGCAAATCCCTGCGCAGCGGCGGACGGTTGGCGGACATCGCGCCCACCATGCTCACGGCCATGGGCGTTGAAGTGCCCAAGGAAATGACCGGAAAGAGCCTGATTGAATGATATACTCCTATTGTAAGCGCTGCGGCCTGGAAAGCCCGGGGGAAATTTGCCAGGGCTGCGGCAAGCGCGCGACGGCGGGAGCCCAGCGGAACGTGTGGAGCATCGCTTCCGTGCCGCTGGCGGACGGCCGCATCTGGAAAGGCGCGCTGCTGACGCTCCTTTGCGTGGCCGCGCTGCTTTTGATCGTGGTATTCGGCCTGGAATCGGTTTTCAGCAGCGCCAAACAGGCGGGCGAGCTATGGATTCAGGGGTCCTTTCCCCGGCTGGTGTTCGCCATGATCCCGGTGGGGCTGGCTGTGGTGTTTCTGTTTCTGGCGGTCCAGGGCCGGGAAGTGAACGTGTATGTGCTGAATCCCAAATGCGCCCATCTGCAAACCTGGCACGCGCCCCACAAGTGGCAAAGCTGGGCCCGGCTGCAAAGCGCCGATCCGGAAAAGAACATTCAGCAGCAGGATGGAACCGTGATGCACCTGAGCCAGGAGCGCCACATGCGCTGGGAGGATGTGCAGGCCGTTCAGTACAAGCCGCGCAGCGCCGCCATTTATGTGTATCATACGCCCCATTGCGCGCCTATGGTGCTCAAGCTGCCCCCCGAGGAATATGAGTTGGCGGCGGCGTATGTGGGCAAGTATTGTAAAGGTAAGTAACTTGTAACTGCTCAGACGCTTGAAAAGAAGTGAACAGAGTACAGAGTGCAGCGTACAGATTTATTTAGTCGAACAAATGAAATGGAATCCCATGTGACCACTATATTATCTGAACTCTGTACTCTGA
>JAUNMW010000324.1 GCA_030537395.1 Clostridia bacterium
CAGCTTTGCAAATGATCAAGTTTTCAGAATGAGAACGTGATCTACCATAGCAAAAGCCATTTGCTTTTGCTCGGTGCCGGCATGCCGGCGAATACCCGTGAACATCGGTCACGGGTGCGACAAAATCGGAGGCTGGGTGCCTGTGTGGGAGGTGTTTTGATGATAGTCATTTTGACTATATTGACCTCACATCGATTTTGGAGCGGGGATTGTCAAGGGGCACCCCCTTGACCGGGGATCCTTAAGGGGCAGAGCCCATTAAGTCGGATCCAACAGAATGTTGGCAAGTTAAACGCAGCTATACTGAGGCTGCCGCTCCGGGCAGACTCGGTAGAGCAAGTGGTGCCAATGCGTGAGCGCGAAGCGTTCACAAGTTGGCATAACTTGTATGACAATTCGAGAACGGCACGCTTTCCGGGCCGTCCGGGTTGTCATACTGCATTTGAGCAGTGCCTTGTAATCGTTGATATTTCAACGATTACACCGATCGGTATTGATCGGATGCGCTGTGAAAATGCTTTGCAGGCAACGAAAAAGCCGCATTTTTTGATTAAATGCGACTTTGTGGTTGCTTGCTGGTGAGCGCTTTTTGCGGAATTATGTGGATCGCGCTCATCCTGCAAAATTTCCTGATACCATATTATCAGTTTTTTTCACGAAAAAAAGGGGTCAATCACTTTTTTTATGGGATAGCACCTGCCGGTGTCCGCGTCAAGGTCATCCGGCCATTTATCCCTCCCGCTCTAAAAAGGGCATGCGTGAGCATAAAAGGCCTTCTTCCCTTGACTCAGCCCCCTGCAGGAGCAGTATGTCAGGTACGGGGTGCAGGGGCACCCCCGCCCTATGCGGGCCAAAAACAATTGCATAACAAAGGGCCTTCGTTTATGCTGAGAATGCATTTTCTTGGCGGGAATGCGCATTCTCAGAAAGCGAGGCCCTCACATGGATTATACGCACTCCAAAGCAAATGAACAACTGTCTTTTTTCGATACGGACGATTCTTTTTTGAAGATCCCTTCCCGCCTGGAGGGTTTCAACAACTCCAGCACAGAGGTGCGCCGGACCGTTTCCGGTCGGGAAGTGTTCTGCTTCCATGGTACGCTGGGCCTGGTGGAACAGGACCGTGTCTGTCCGGTGTGCGGAAAAAGAATGCATATCAACAAGCATCGAAACCTCACACTCCGGCATCTATGCTTTGGCGGAAGCCTGTCTGCTGTCAGTTTCGACCGGGTGCAGCTCGTCTGCGAGTGCGGGCATTCCCACATGCAGAAAGTCCCGTTCAAGGCGGAAGGTCACCAGATATCCGTGGAACTGTACCAGTATACCCGGGATCTCCTGGCGCTGGGCACCTTTACCCTCAAACAGGTCGCAGAGGTGACAGGGCTTGGCAAGAACATAGTCAAGGACATCGATATGGCCAGGCTGAAGGAACTGTACACGATCGATGGCACCCGCCTGAAGCGGCCTGAAAAACAGGCGAGGATGCTGGCGATCGATGAGTTCAAACTGCACAAAAGCAACATCTTTGCCACGCATATCATCGATCTTGATACCGGCCATATCCTCTGGATCGCAAGGGGACGGAAAAAGCAGGTGGTGTATGATTTCATCAACCATGTCGGCATGGACTGGATGGACTCTGTGGAAGCCGTCGCCTGTGACATGAATTCCGATTTCCAGGAAGCCTTCGAGGAGAAGTGCCCCTGGATCCAGATCGTGTTCGATCACTTTCACATTGTTAAGTATTTTAATGCGCAGGTCGTCAGTGAAGTGCGGAGGGATGAGCAAAAGCGTCTTAATGAGTCGGGGTTTAAAGAGGAAGCCAAAGCCCTTAAGAAAACCCGGTACATATTGATGGCCAGCCGCAGCACGCTACAGGCGAAGGACGCCAAAGCCAGGGCCGGTGAACCTGTCAGACGATCCGGGACGGTCTTTCCGGAAGAACCCTGTTTCCGGAAAGAGGGCTATGAGGCAAAGTATGATGAACTGCTGCGGCAGAACCGCCTGCTGTTCACCATTGACCTCATCAAAGAGCGGCTGGCGCTTGCCTACACCCGTACAGACGAGGTGATGATGGCTGAGGACATCTCCTCGATCATGGATATCTGCACCGCTTCCAGGAACTCGCATCTTTACATTTTCGGAAAACTGCTCAGCAACCATTTCGAGGGGATCATCGCCCATGCGACCTACCGGATCTCGACCGGTAAGATGGAGGGCATCAACAACAAGATCAAAGTCATTCGCAGGCAGGCCTACGGCCTTCCGGATGATGACTACTTCTTCCTTCGTCTGTTTGATGCCAGCAGGAAGGAGTATGTCCGAAATCCTCCATCCCATAAATTTCGTGATTGAGCCGTAAATTGTAGTGTTTCTTCTATATTATATAGAAGATAATGATGGCGTAAGGGCATTCAACATCAAATCCACGGAAGCGCTGTAAGGCGTTTCCGATATTATGCAAAAGGGAGGAAATGCTTTATGAAAGTTATCATGTCCGGTAACGAAGCGACTGCCCGCGGAGCCTGGGAAGGCGGCGCGAGATTTGCTTCGGCATATCCGGGAACACCGAGCACGGAGATCCTTGAGAACATGCCTCAGTACGGAGCAGACGTATACTCCGAGTGGGCTCCTAATGAAAAGGTAGCTACAGAGGCAGCGATCGGAGCATCCATTGCAGGTGCAAGATCATTCTGCGCGATGAAGCATGTAGGAATGAACGTAGCTGCAGACCCTATCTTCACATTCGCTTACACCGGTGTCACCGGCGGATTCGTAATGGTAGTCGCTGACGATCCGGGTCAGCACAGTTCGCAGAACGAGCAGGACAACAGAAACACCGCCAAGTCGGCAAGACTTCTCATGCTTGAGCCGTCTGACTCCCAGGAGTCTAAGGACTTCATGAAGAAGGCTTTCGCGCTTTCCGAGAGATTCGACATGCCGGTTCTCTTCCATGTAACTACAAGAACATGCCACTCGAAGGGTCTTGTAGAACTGGGTGACAGAGAAGAGGCTACGGTTCCTGACTACGAGCCAAAGATCAAAAAGTACGTAACGGCTCCGGCAAACGCCAAGGTGCTGAGAGCGACACTCGAAGACAGGATCGCAGCAGCAAGAGAATTTGCTAATGACTGCGAGTTCAA
>JAUNMW010000325.1 GCA_030537395.1 Clostridia bacterium
CCAAAGAATGGTTTTCCGAGCTTTTCACTTATGCAAAACAATTAACCTTCATTTTCCCAGTATTCTTCAGTGAGCTCATTCATAAAGTCGAATAGTTTTTTGCTATTCTCTATGCTATAGCTATGTTCTCCATAGCACCATATTTCCGATCCTTCAAAAGAATAGTGTATGTACAAATCGTCTGCCAGCTTGAATTGAACAAAATGATAGCAGTCCGTAATGGACTCATTTGTTACTCCGGTGACTGTTACCATACTCAAAAGCTGATACAACTCTTGGATTTTTTCAGGATCCGTAATCGTAATTTCAGGATTGCTTCCCATTTGATCATATAAGAAGGCCGCTTCTTCCGGCACATTGCCATCATCGAAATACTGCACCAACTTTGCGGAGCCATCGTCATCATTGAAATGCAATAACGACTGTTCTGCTGATTCAGGAACAAGATCTTGTATTGCAACTATTTTGCCATCGGAAAGAGTAATGACATCGTTTTCAAACGAAATGGGAAGGGCATTAAATGAGTAATCGTGGCTCAAACCAGATAATTCAAAGGTGAATATTGTGGTAAGACGATCTGTCGGCTGAGCAAGGATAAGGATACTTCCGCCTTTTTCATCAGGCACGAAGAAAAGGCGGCCATATTGGTGTTTTTCGGATTCTTCCGGACAACGGAAATAGGTCAGCCATTCTGATGCCTTTTCTGAAACTTGATATTTTATATACCATCCGAGCGCTGCTTCGTCACCGGCACCTTCATATCGAAATTGAAGGCTATCCATCTTCCCGTCCCCGTTCAAATCTACGTCATAATCGCCCCAAAGACCGTCGGTGTAGATCTCAATCTCCGTCATGCCAATACCGATTTCGATTGCCCGGGCTTCATCAATAAGCTGAGAATTATGCATAGAATGAGCATATTCACTGATGCATCTGGGCTCTCGGGAATCGATTATTTGATAAATCGCACCGTCGTCTGCAGTATAGCAATTGTATGACGGAAACGAGAGAACATATTTGTCTCCGTCATCAAAAGTTAATTCCAAAGTATAAGCTTCCTTTTTATCATCGCCGACCGTTGCCATATCTCCAATCGACATTTTAGAGACGTATTTCAGAAAAACAGATATTTGCTGCTCGCCGTCCGTTTCGAAAACTGTCGTGTCATCAGTGTAGCGCACGGAAATCACCTGGTTCGTTTCTGTTTTAGCAAAGGCCGTACCTTTTAGAAATTCGCTGATAGGAATCCCACTACCGGAAACAACAGGCTCATCATATGTTGGCGTTTGCGTATTAACGGAGCATCCCGAAAGGGTCCCAAATAGGATTACGATCAGAAGAAGCGTAATCAATCCATATAAAGAGTTTTTCATTCCAATATTTCTCCTTCTCACTTTTTATTTCCTTCTCATTTCCGTCCAACCATCGTACGTGTCTCTGGAAGCGTTCGTACCGAATGTGTCACCGGATGCATTGGTGAACGCACGGTCGTAATCAACCGAAACCTCAACTTCTGTGCCATCGGGACGAATATAAGTATTAACCCCTCTGATGGCCTCGGCAAAATCCCCTGTTCCTCCGTAACTCCCATTAAATGCCTGCTGACTTTGCTGACGGAATGCCTGATGATGGGCATTGATTCGGTCAAACCATGCCTGATTATAAGAGTCGTAAGCTGCTTGCATGGAGACATTGATCCGCTGCCAATTCTCGAAATTCTGACGCTGCTGCTGAAGGTTCTGCTGGGTATAACTGTTGATGTTCTGGACTATCTGATTCTGCAGATCATATATCCGTCTTGAAAAATCCCGGGAAACCTGATATGTGGAACAGAAGCATATGAATGAATCCGCATAAGCCGCTTCAAAATTTTCCGGCAATGCCTGAAGGAGGAAGACTCCGAAACTATCCCAATCAATAATATAATTTAATGGCATTTGACCGAATGAGTTGACTGCTGTATTGGACTTTTCTTTTCTGTTCTCTTCCTGCTTGGGTTTTTCAGACTGAATGAGTCTTTTCTTCATAGCCCTTCCGAGGATGGAGTTACCAAAAAGCACATCCGATATGTCTGAAAAATCCCCCTGATTCTGAACCCTTCCCCAATTTCCAACCCCTCCGAATTCGAAAGAAGGAAGTCCCGGCATTGTGGGAAAACGGTACTTAACTCCTCTTACCACCGTTGCCATAGCAATCCGGAATGTAAGCTGATTTACATCCATTTCATAGATTCGGCAGATCGGCTTATAGTAATAATCAAGTCCTGATATTTGGACTCCCGGTGCCTGCCTGGCTTGATCCAGAGCAGTTTGCTGCTTAAAAAGTTCCAGCCCCGCAGTCTCATCGAAACCCACTATGGGATACTCTCGCGTTTCAATGTATCGGATTGAAGATGCCTTTCCGTTTTTTGCATACTGTTCCATATAAGCATCACAATAAACAGCGGCTTCCTGGAAATCCCTATAGACCACTTTGTTGATGCCACTATTCAGTCCCACAGCATAGATTCCACTAAGAGACGGACATTTGGATCGATCAGTGAAGCCTTCCCCGCTGGTATAGATCATCACAGTTCCATTCAGGTTATAGGCCGTGCATAGTGCTGTAATGGGATAAACTGCAGAGGATTGACCTGTAAGACCTCCAGAAATTTGAAAGCCATCTTTTACTACGGCAGATCCCAGCAGAAGCTTTGACGCAGGCTCCACAAACATTATTCTCTCATTCTGCTTTGGCGGTGCTGTGCGTTTGATCCGAATTGCAGAACCACAGTATTCACAGAATATGAACTCGCTTTCCTGAGTGGTTGCCAAAGGTGCTCCACAGGCAGGACATGTGATAGCTTCAGTATTCATTGCGCCCTCCTTTTGCATAGCCTGTACATTTGGTTCCAATTGCAATACTATCGCAGGCCGTGAGCAATCCTATCGTTAGAACCATCAAAACAAACATGAACTGCTTAGATAATTCCATAAGCGCTCCTTTTTGTAAAAAAGTATTTTTTATTGAAACAACTACCTAAACATATCTTTCAGAAAATGCCTTCTCACATTTTGTTCGTCATCTTGCTACCATTTTATCATATACGGTTTCCCCAAATATAATCAAAAAAATCTATTCA
>JAUNMW010000046.1 GCA_030537395.1 Clostridia bacterium
TTCGGATTCAGCTTCCAGCCGTCCAGGGTGGACAGTTCCTTGATGTAATACTGCCCATGGGGATAGATGCCGGAGAAGGTCAACTTGCCGTCCGCATCCGTTGCACTGATAGCGACCAGCGTATCGGCCAGCAGGGTGCCGCCGTCGAAGTGAATATCTTTATCGTTGTACAAGCCGAACACAAAGCCCTTGCCGGGGGCTGTGCTGACGGTCTGGCGCACGGTATTGTCCGCACCCTGAACAATCTCCATGATCTCAGTTTCCTTTTCGAGAGAAACGGACACAGGGAGATAATCATTATGGGCTTCCACGGTGATCTCCACCAGGGCGGTGTGATCGTCTGCGTATTCCAGGTTGGCTTCGTACCGTTCATCCGTGAAGATATAACCTTCGGGAGCAGAGACTTCAATCAGGTAATACTTGCCCAGGGGCAGCACCTTGGAAGCGTCTTTCCCTTCTGCGGTGGTCGTGATGGTATCCACCAGATCATCTGTGTGATACCAGAGGGTGCCATCCTTGCCGAGAATATCTTCGGCTGCATGGACTTCAAACACAGCGCCGGTCAGATACTTTTCCTCATACACAGGTTGGAAATAGGTGTTGCCGAAGCCGTCCGTCTTTTCTTCAAAGCCGGAGAGCCGCAGACCCTTCTTTTCCAACAGGATGCGTCCTTTCACCGCTTCATTTTCCACCTTGTATTCCAGAAGGTATGCTTCTCCGGGCTGATCCAGATGATCGTCTCCCACAAACACGGGGATTTCCTGGGTGGCAATAAGATAACCTTCGGGGGCCACAAATTCTTCCGCGAAGTACAGGCCGTAAATCAGGGTTTCGGGCAAAGTCACTTCGCCGGTTTCATCGGTGGTGAAGGTGTCGATTTCCATCTTGTTGGGATAATACACCGTTTGCGTCACATAGTTTCCTTCACTGTCTTTGAGCCGGAATGAAGTATGCGCCGCCGTGATGATATTCCCGGTTTCCGCGTCTATCTTGATGAATTTCAGCCTGTAGTGAATCGCCTCATTGTTGATAATCATGGTGGGCGGGTCGCTGGGGTCTTCGGTGCCGCGAATGAAGATGTCAAAGGGCGCTTTGATAGCGTAGCCCTTTTTGCCTTTGATTTGCTCCACAGTGTAGATGCCGTAAGGCAGCAGCTTGGTTTGGGCCTTGCCGTTCCTGTCTGTGGTGAAGGTGTCCCGTTCAAACTTCCGGGCCGCGTCATAGCTGCCCGCCGATTTGAGGTATACATGGAATACCGCGTCCGCTTCGGGCTTTTCGATCAGGCCCGCATCGTCGTGTACCTGATTATCTCCATAGAATTTGACGAAAGCGTACCGCCCATACAACACTTCATTGGTATTCACACCGATGAAGGTTATAACAGCTTCGGTGGATTGCTGGGCAGCCGTGGTGGTGTCCACCCGCACAGGGGTTTCGTCCAACTGATAGCCGGTGGGCGGCGTGACTTCCACGATTTCATACACGCCCGGCCACAGTTCATCCGTCAGTACGGACGCTTCCTCTCCGCTGGTTTTCAGGTTCTCCTGCACCGCAGCGCCTTTTCCATACAAGACATTGCCCTGCCGGTCGGTGATGTCCTCTCCAGCCCGCACTGTGTATACAGTGCCGGTCAGGACGCCGTCACCCCGCGTACCGGGCGTTGCGTTGAGGGCTTTCTTGTATTCGTCCTTATCCCGCTTGTACAGCTTCAGACGGGTCATGACAGGCTGATTGGTGGCGGTCAGGTCGGTGATTTCGTCGGATTTCACGGTACATTCCAACGTGATTTCTTCAAAGAGATAACCGGGGGTCTGTCCGTGTTCTTTGACGATGTACTTTCCTTTCCGCAGCGGTTCGGACAGCGCCACGCCATCTTCGCCGGTGGTCATGGTGGCGGCCAGCCCTTCCCCGTACTGATCGTTATAGTAAATATCGAACTGTACGCCGGAAATGGGATTGCCGTTCTTCCTGTCCGTCTTGGTCAGGCGAATCCAGCCCTTAGTCGGCTCGTTTTCCACAGGCACGTCAATGGTTATCAGGTTTTCTTCCCGGATGGTCACTTCCGTGGAATAGCTGTTGTCCACATAATGAGCAGGGACGCCGGTTTCTTCCACTTTGTAGATACCCCAGGTGAGCAGAGGCGTCACAGCGATTCCGTCCGCGTCCGTGGTGATCACCGCCACCACTTCGCCATTGTTGCTGCCGTTATGGGAGGGCAGGCCGCTGATCCGAGTGATCGTAAACTCCGCCCCTGCCAGGGCTTCCTTGGTCAGTTCATCCGTTTTGATGATCCTGATCTTTCCCTGGATGGGCTGATTGGCAGCGCTGGTATGGGTGGTTTCGTCGGACTTGACCGTACATTCCACTGTTGCCAGATCGGACACATAGCCGGTGGGATTCTCATGTTCCTTCACCCGATATTTGCCTTTCCGCAGGGCGGGAGATTTCGCCACGCCGTTTTCATCGGTGGTCATTGAGCCTACCAAACCGCTGCCGAATTCGTCATTTTCATAAATGTCGAATTGCACACCAGCGATAGCGGTACGATCCAGGGCGTTCGTCTTGATAAGCTCAATCCAACCTTTGGTGGGTTCATTCTCCGCCGTGATCTCGTATGTTTTTTCGTTTTCCTTGATGACGACCATGGCGAAAAAGTGATTGTCAACATAGTGTTCAGGCACTCTGGTTTCTTCTACCTTATAGGTGCCCCAGGTCAGCAGGGGCGACACCGCCTTGCCGCTGTTATCGGTGGTCAGGACGGCCACCACTTCACCGTTTCCTTCTCCGTTGTGCGAGGGCAAGCCGGATACGCGGGTGATCGTAAACTCCGCGTCCGGCAGCAGCGTTTTGGTCAGCTCATCTTTCTTCGTAATTTGGATTCTTCCCCGGATGGGCCGGTTGTCCGCGTTCATGAGGGTTGTTACGTCAGAAAACACTTCACATTCCACACAGTATAGATCGTTGATATAGCCAGTGGGGTTGGCTCGTTCTTTGACCGTGTATTTCCCCTTGGGGATCGGTTCAGACACCGCCACGCCGTCCGCGTCGGTGGTCATGGTGGTGATGATCTTTCCTTCCTGGAGAATGTCAAACACCACGCCAGCGATGGGATGGCCGTCCAGCCTGTCCGTTTTCACCAACCGAATCCAGCCTTTTGTCGGTTCGTTCTCTACCTGAATTTCATACACCTTTTCGTTTTCAGAGCCAGTAACGGTCATGGTAAAATGAGTGTCCACATAATACTCCGGCACTTTTGTTTCAGTAATTACATATTCGCCCCAGGTAAGCATATCCGAGATAGCTTCACCACTGTCATCCGTTACCAGTTTAGCGACTACTTCACCGTTTCCTTCGTCGTTGTGTGAAGGAAGTCCCACCTTGCGGGTGATGGTGAACTCTGCGCTGGAAAGCGGTTCCTGGGTCAGCGCATCGGATTTCAGAATACGGATTCTGAATTGAATGGGCATGTTTTCCGCTTTCAGTTCAGTCACTTCATCCGATTTCACAGAGCAGTCCAGGGATACCAGATCGACAACGTATCCTTCGGGATTCTCATGCTCTTTCACGGTGTAATTGCCTTTGAGCAGGGGATCGGACATAGCGACGCCGTTTTCGTCCGTTTTCATGCTGCCGATCAGTTTATCACCGTCGTAGATGTCGAAGATCACGCCGCTGATGGGCGTACCGTCCAGAGCGTCCGTTTTCAACAGACGAATCTGGCCCTTGGTCGGTTCATTTTCCACCCGGATTTCGTACATCTTTTCATGTTCGGTGCCGGTTACCGTGGTGGAGAAGGTGCTTTCCGCGTAATGATCGGGCGTTTTGGTTTCTGCGACCGTGTATTCGCCATACCGCAGCAGATCACTGACGGCAATACCATTTTTGTCGGTGGTTAGGGTCGCAACAGTTTCAGCCGTGCCTTTCTTCGTGATCGTAAACTCCGCGCCGGACACAGGTTCTTGGGTCAGGCCATCGGTTTTGATGATCTTCACGGAAAACAGAATCGGCTGATTTTCCGCTTTCAATTCGGTGGTTTCGCTGGACTTCACTACGCAATCGAGGCTGACCAGCTCGCCGGTATATCCTTCGGGCAAACCGTGTTCTTTGACGGTATAACTGCCTTTGGGCAGTTCGCCGGAAACAGCGACGCCGGAAGCGTTGGTGGTCATGCTGCCCACAAGGGCGCTGCCCTGGTAAATGTCGAAAACAACGCCAGATATGGGAGAGCCATCCAGCTTATCCGTCTTGATGACGCGGATGCCGCCCGCCATGGGCTGGTTTTCAGCCTGGATTTCATAGGTTTTTCCGTCTTCCGTCCCGTTCACCGTTACAGAAAAAGGATTGTCCATGTAGTTGGCGGGAATCCTGGTTTCTTTCACTTCATATTTTCCGTATCGAAGCAAGCCACTGACGGCTTCGCCCTTGGAATTGGTCGTGAGGACTTCAACCGTTTCCCCATTGTCCGTCCGAATGATGGAAAACTCCGCGCCAGAAAGGGGTTCTTTCGTCAGAGAATCCGTTTTGACGATCTTTATCCTGAACTGGATGGGCTGGTTCTCCGCTTTCAGTTCAGTGACTTCGTTGGATTTCACCACACAATCCAAACTAACCAGAGTGCCGGTATATCCTTCGGGCAAGCCGCGTTCTTTGACGGTATAATTGCCTTTTGGCAGTTCGCCGGAAACAGCGACGCCGGATGCGTTGGTGGTCATGGAGCCAACCTTCGTGGTCCCCTGGTAGATGTCGAAAATGACGCCAGCAATGGGAGAGCCGTCCAGCTTGTCCGTCTTGGTGATGCGGATGCCTCCCTGCATGGGCTGGTTGTCAGCTTCGATCACATAGGTCTTTCCATGTTCCGTGCCGTTGACTGTGATAGTAAAACCGGAATCAATATAGTTGGCGGGCACTTTGGTTTCCTTGATCTCATATTCTCCGTACCGCAGCAAACCGCTTGTTGCTTCGCCGTTGCTATCGGTGGTCAAGGTAGCGACAACCACCCCGCTTTCCTTCCGGGTGATGGTGAACTCCGCGCCCGCCAGCGGCTCATGGGTCATGGAATCCTTTTTGATGATTTTTACGGTGAACTGAATCGGCTTATTTTCAGCCGCCAATTCTGTGGTCTGATCGGAAACCACCGTCGCGGGCAGCGTGACCAATTCTCCGGTATAACCTTCGGGATTCCCATGCTCTCTCACGATATAGGTGCCTTTGGTGAGGGGGCCGGACAGCGCCACGCCGTTGACACCGGTGGTCATGGTGGAAAACAGCTTGTCACCCTGATAGATGTCAAACTGAACGCCTTTCAGGGGGGCATGGCTGTTGGCATCCGTTTTCGTCAGCCGGATATAACCGGCAGAAGGTACATTTTCCACATTGATCGTGTAGGTCTTTCCGTCCTCATAGGCTTCGATCTCCGTGGAATAATGGATATTGGTATAGCCGGAAGGTGCCTTGGTCTCTTCAATCTTAAAGCGCCCCCACGCCAGCCAATCCGTTTCAGCGTACCCATTGGCATCCGTGGTAATGATTGCGGCTACCTCGCCAACGCCAGCCCCGTTCAGGGATTCCGGGCCAGACAAACGGGTAAGGGTGAACTCCACGCCCGCGAGAGGTTCGTGGGTCAGGCCGTCCGTTTTCGCTATTTTGATTTTCGCTGTGATGATGTCGTTTTCCATATCCGCCACCACGATCTTGTTCTGCTCCGTGACGCTGACGGGATAGTAAGCGTCATCCAGCAGATAGCCTTCGGGGGCCTGCACTTCATGGATAAAATAGGTGCCGTATTCCACCACGTTGCTCCAGGTCGCGACCCCATTTGCATCCGTAATTAGAACAGGCAATTCGGAACCGTCAACGGCGCTGACAGCCCGTGAATAGGCGCTGCCGGATTTCGTCACCAATTCATACTGCGCACCGATCAGAGGGATTTCCGTACCCTGCTGTTTCTTGACGAAACAGACGCTGCCGATGATGGGCGAATCCTCGAAAGTGGCGGTATTATCGCCATTGATCGTCACCAACACCTGATTCACGTTCATCTGATAGCCTATGGGAGCGCCGACCTCACCCACATAATAGGTGCCATAAGGCAAGTTTTCCCATTTGGCCTGACCGTTGGCATCGGTAGTAACGGGATCGCCGTATGCGCTTTTGCTGCTGTCGTAAAGCTGGAGCGTTGCTCCCGCAAGGGTTTGCTGTGAACCTTCACGCAGCTTTGTGACAATCAACCTGCCATACTTGATTTCCAGCTCAAAAAAGAGAGTAGTGGATTGCAAATTATACGGCGTGCCATAAGTTGGAATCAGCACTTTCTGAATTGCCGCGCTGGGAACGCCAACCAGGAAGGACGCTTCATTCTCGTCAGAATTGACAGATTCTACCGTAATGGAGAAACCATTGACGGAAGAAGTGATTTGAATGGTATCTCCACTATTCAGGTAGTAATAGGAACTATCGCTGCCTAGGGTGTTGCCGGTAATGGTGACACCACTTCTGGGGATGCGAAGCAGATCCGCATCGGTGTAGAGTGTCACAGTGCCAACATAAAAATCACCGACCTTTGCAATGCTCTTGTCCGCAATACTGATATAACCCGTTATATTGCCTCGGGCAATACCGTTGGTCGCCAACCAGCGCGCGTACTCCAAGTACACAGCGGGGGCCTGACCGCTGGCGACATAGAAATTGTCCATATTCCAGTAGTCTCTGACGTACTGTGCGCCCTCCATCTCCCGGATCACCTGCCGGATCGCAAACTGCCCGGCGACACGGCTCCAGGTTTCGTTGTCGCAGTCGCTGCGATCCAGCACCATAAAGGGATAGGTATGCCGCAGTACCCAGGCGATAGCGTGCATGGTTCGTTCAGAATAAATCACCCTGGAGCTGCCGGGGGTGTTCATATAAGTGTCAATGTCAACAATGGCATAGGGGCCTTTGGGCTGCTGGCTGCTGCCGCTGCCCTCGCCAGGTCCAGGAAGATTATGCTCCAAACAGTACACAGTATAGCCATCCAGATAATGCGGGGTAGCGTAAATCGCGCCTTTTCCGGCGAGAGAGGCAATCTGTTTGTAATCGCTGTCATGGCTTGAACTGCCATATACGCCGGTCTGCCCGGCATACAGGGGAGGAATCGGGGCGTTGATAGATTTCAGCGTAAAGCCGTTCATGGGAGTAGTACCCGCCGCTTTCATCAGCATCCGTCTGCCGGACGCTTTCGGTGTTTCGGGCAGGGCAATATCCGTGACAGTCAAATCCTCCGCGTCGGTCAGGGAGGTTTCCTCCGGCAGCACATACGCAAAACCGATTTCCGTCCATTTCATCGTCCCGTCCGCGAAGTCGTCCCCGTAGAGGAAAGCCACCTGATACCACATGCGGCCGGTGCTGTCCACCTTGACGGCATCCACCTGTACAACGGCGTCTTTGACAAATACGCCCATGTAAAAATCGCCATTGGCATTATCCCGCCAAGTATCGTCCATATCGGAAAACGCCCTGGTTTTTGTGGTGACGAAAAGGAAGTTGCCGACAGTCACTTCGGGATCGTCAGGCCCGTTTTCTTCCTGTACTGCTTCATCTTCCGTCAGTTCATCGTATTCATCCGCTTCGCTCTGGGAAGGGTCAGGGGCCAAAGCAACGTCAACAGAATCAGATTCATCGTCCGCATTGTTTTCAGTCTCCCATTCGTTATCCCAGACGTCGTTTTCCGATGTAATAGTGGCATACCCCGCGACAGCAAAGGCATACAGCGTTCCCGCCTCCGTATCCGCCCAATCCCACCAATACAAGTCGGTATAAGCGTCCACTTCCTCGTCGGTCAGCACCGCGTCCTTCAAACCGCGGGGAGAGACATAGCCGGTGAACAGTTCGTCTCCAATGAACCAAACTTCAACGCTTTCCGTGCCCTGATCCCGGTATTCTGTCGCCAGCAGGATCGCGTCTTCCTCGGTGAGAAGGAAGAAGGGGTCTCCGGTGCGGTTCGGATGATCGTACACTTTGGTTTCACCCCTGGTGAGGACATAGGCATATCCGTACAGGTCGATAGTTTCTTTCAGGGTAAGAACAGGGGAATCAAGGGAATGTTCTCCGTTTTCCGGTTTTTCCCAGGTTTCCCATTCATCCGGCTGCTCCTCGCCATACCAGATGGAATCATCCTCTGTCACGTCGGATTCTTCGCCGGAGAAATCGGCGTATTCGTCCCATTCCTCCCAATCGTTTTCATTCTCCGAATCAGAAGCGTCATCACCGCTGAAATCATCCCAATCAGGGATGACGATAGCGTCGGACACGCTTACAACTGTGCCGGAATCGGCTTCATTGTCGGTTTCTTCCTCGCACCATTCCGCGTATGCGGGGAAGGGCAGCGCGGAAAAGATCATCAGCAGGGTCAGGAGAAGGGATATGATTTGCTTGCGTTTCATGGTCTTTCATCTGCTCCTATCTTTGTTTTTTTATGATTCACCGCTTCACGGCCATCACGATCAGGCGTCCGTCCGGGTTGTGATAGTCGCGGTCGCAGGTAATCAGCGTGAGGATATGATCGTTTCCGTTTACTTCGATCCCCGTATCATAAAGGGACGCGGCTTTGGCCTTATTGACAAAGCTCAGAAAACTCTGATCGCTGTCAAAGGATGCCGTGGAAGCGTCCCAATCCGTGCTTTTTATGTTGATAACGGCGAAAATGGTGTACTCGCCCAGGTCATACAGAGTATCGAAGTAAACCGTTTTGTGCGCTTCGTAGAAGCTTTTCTTTTTGTAGGACATAAGGGGCTGGAACATATTGCCGCCGCTTGTGGTGATGTGGTGCCCATACACGGCGATATTCCTGCCGGGAGTCTTGTAATCCGTTTTTCCCAGGGAAAAGAGCGTTCCAATCTTGCTCTCTTTCCCGGAAAAAGTATGGGTCAGGTAATAATCCACCCGATCTGTCCAAACAACGGGGTAATTGATCTTGGTGCCTGGAATTGTCAGCCATGCTACAAAACCGTTGTTCTGCGCTTTGCAGGCTTCCAGATCGACGCCGGTTTTCCCGATTTTGGGCACCAGAGTGGCCGTTGGCACGGGCTGGGGCGTCGGTGTTTCGATCACCGGAAAAGCGGACGGTGATTCCTGCGCAGGGTGCGTTATTTCAGGGGTAGAAGCAGCTTTTTCCGTGGGCCGGGGCCGGTTTGTTGCCTTTGGCTGTTCATTGTCCGCCCTCTGATTTCCTGAATTGTTTCCCACGGGCTTTGGGGTAGCCGCCTGCTGTGCTTCTCCGCTTCCCTGCGTATTGCTTGCTGTCTGCCCGGAATTGTCAGCAGGATTCGCTTCGTCAGTTTCGCCGGGAATCACGATGATGATTGCGCCTTGATCGGCACCGGGCAGCGCCGATTGTTCCGCTTCTGTGCTGCCTGCCTGATTCACGGGCTGATCAGCGCTTTCTTTCACAGTATCCACGGTTTCCGCGATAGGGGTCGAGATATTCGTGGGAACATCCTGATTCCCTGAAATGACAGTCGAAGAATCATCCTGTGCTGTATCGGGATAGGGGCTGCTCTTATTAGGTTCATCCGTTGGTCCATTCTGCACCAATTCAGCCAGCGCGGTGTATTCCTCCACGTCCTGAAGCAGTTCCCTATCCTGCGCAATAAGCGAATACGCGATCAGAGCGATCCCCGCAAACAGCAGGATCGACAGGCAAAGGATGTTCAGCCGCCGCATCCTCGCTTCCTTTTGCTCGTTTGATCTCATTGATGATGTCCTCCCATTCTTCCTTGGCCCGTTCCTCCATTGACCGATCCCACGCGGCTTCCTCTGCCAGCATTTTGTCCCGCCTTTCGTCCCGGTAGGTATCATGCTGCACGTTGGCCTCGATGTGGTTGTTCATGGACAGGGTGGCGTTATAAATGCAGGTGAGCAGATAGGCTTTGGGGTCGTGGATGAGGGGAGCCGAGTTTTTCAAATTGCCGAACACATACTGGATGTGATGGCTGTTCACCCCGAAAAGCTGCTTTTTCACCAGCCTTGCCGGAACCACGTCGTACCCAAACCGAAAGCTGATCCTGTGGGATAACAGGGCGCTGACGATGATCCCCACGATTTCGTCCATTTTCTCCTTGCCGTAATCCTGGGACAGCGCCTCATAACCCACCTTCTCCTGGATGATCTGCCACAAGGATTCCGTGGGGTCAATGGTTTCCTGTTCTGCATTCTGGCTCTGCGCCATCATGGGAAAACGCCGCACATTGCCGGTATTTATGGGATAGAGATGGATTGGATCAGGATAAGACCCTTGTGGGATATTTTTTATATTTTTTATTTTTGGAGTTACGGGATAGGATTTATTTTGTTGTATTGGGTTTTCCAACGTGGGATAAACCAACGTGGGCTTTTCCAATGCTGGCTTTTCCTGCGCAGGCTGAACCGCATTGGTTTCATAAGATGGTATAGGGGCAGAAGCAGCGCGCTTTTCCGTCTGCTTCGCTGTCAGCGGCCGCGCTTCTCCCCGCGGGCATTCATACACCGCGCAGACCACGCTGTCCATTTGACCCTTGGCGTTGCGGACGCGGCCCCGGATAAGGTAGCCGCAGTTTTCCAGCTCCTTGACTGCTTCCCGAATGGCGTCCAGGCCCTCTTTGCAGATGGCCGTCAGCCCTTTCAGGGAAAAATCCCAGCCCTCCGGCAGCGCCAGAAGGGTGGAAAGCAAGCCCCTGGCTTTCAGGGACAAGGAGTGATCGTGCAAATGATACGTTGTCATTACGGTGTAATTCCCGTTTCTCTGTACCCGGTATACCATCATAGCTGCCATCAGAATTCCTCCATTCTGTTGTTCCGGGGCAAAAAAATAGCCCCGATGGGCAATTTGTGGTCAAGCATCCTCACTTGACCTGGGAACGCTTTTTTTCTATGTACTTTGTGTACAGCTCCGCCATTTTCAAAAACAGCTTTGTCAGCTTTTCTTCGCTTTCCGGGGTATGCTTCTGCAAAAGTGATTTGGGAATAAATTTGAGAAATGGCTCTATGGGAAGTTGGATAAATCCGGAGACTTCCATAGGCTTGTCCTGGGCTTCCAGCCGGTTGATGATGGAAGGCGGAGGGGGAGAAGGATCGTCCACGTCTTTTCTCGGCGGCTTTTTTACTTCTGATAGGATTTCTTCCATTTTTTTCGGGGACAGCGTACCCTCCTGGCTTCCTTTCTTTATACGCTGCGCCTGTGAAAAGGATGGCGTCACTTGCTGTTTATCAATCTCGTTCTGTAGTGCTTTCTGTTCTTCTGTTTTCAGATAGGACAGTTCTACAGCAGGACTAAAGGCTATTTTCTTCTCGTCCACCATGTCCAGCAGGGGAGGGATCAGGTTGGTTAATCGGATGAAACGCTGGATTGTTCTCGCGCTGTCGCCTGTTCCATCCGCAACAGCAGTATCGGCGCGGAACTTCGTGCCAATTTGGCACGAAGTTAGATCCGTGCGTTCACCTTGTCGTTTTATGGCTTCCATCTTCATTTTCAGGGCAAAAGCGCGTTCACTTGGAAGAATGTTTTCCCGCTGCAAATTACTGTCAACCATGATGATGATTGCCGCGTCATCATCCAAATCCCGCACAATGACAGGCATGGTTTCCTTTCCTGCCAGTTCGGAAGCCCGTTTTCGCCGGTGTCCGGCAATGATTTCATAACCCCCCTCCTGCCTGGGACGGACGATGCCGGGAACCAACACCCCATAATCCTTGATGCTCTCCGCTGTTTCCCGCATCCGATCATCGTCCACCACTCTGAAAGGGTGATTTTTGAAAGGGTGAAGTTCAGAAAGCGGTATTTCTATGATCTTTTCCCGTTTTGAATTGCCGAGGCTTTCTTCACCCGCAAAAATATCATCGTAAGAAGTCAGACTTATGTTTTTGCCGCTGTTTTTCATCACTGATCACCTCCCGCGCCAGTTCCCGGTATGCCGCAGCCACCGGGCCATCGGGATCGTGAAGGAAGATGCTTTTCCCCTCGGCGCTGATTTCCTTGGCCCTGACGGAGCTGGGAATATCCGCGGGAAACACCCGCAGCTTCCCGCCGTAGGTAGTCCGCAGCAGATTGATCATATCCCGGTCGTTGTTCGTCCGCTTGTCCACCATGGTCAGCAATACTCCCTCGATCTTTACCTCCGGGTTGATTTGCTTCTGAACCCTGTGGATGGTGTGCAAAAGCTGCTCCATGCCTTTCAGGGGCAGGTATTGGGCCTGAACGGGAATGATGATGTTTTGCGCGGCTGCCAGGGCGTTCAGCGTCAGCAGCCCCAGGGAGGGGGTGCAGTCGATCAGGATGTAGTCGTAGGGCTTCCCGATTTCTTTCAGGATCTGCCGCAGAATGGTTTCACGGCTGATGGCACTGACAAGGTTTTGCTCCATGGCCGCCAGTTCGATGCTGGCGGGAAGAATGTCCACCCCCTCCGCCTGATGAAGAATCCCTTCCGCTTTCTCCAAAGGCTTTTCCATGATCGTCTTTTTGATGAGATCGCTGACCGTGACCGGCAGCGTGTCCGGTTGGGGATAGCCCAGGCTGATGGTCAGCGAAGCCTGGGGGTCCAGGTCAACCAGCAGCACCTTTTTCCCTTCCTGGGCTAATCCGACGCCTAAATTGGCGCACGTAGTGGTCTTGCCGGTGCCGCCCTTCTGGTTTGACAGGGCGATGATTGTTTGGTTCACTTTTTGTCCTCCTTTTTCCTGAAACGAAAAAAGCGTTCAGAAAGTCGAAAAAACGTCTGAACGCCGTCCCGTGCCGCTGTTTCTTTGCGGCCTTGTATGCTGTTGTGTCCGGGCTTTTCAAGGTATCTCCCGTGAATTGCCCATGTAAGAGGATTTTTTCGCCGCCGGGCGGCCCTTTCAGCACCGATTGGCGCAGGAGATAAGCCATGACCTGTCCACTCTCCGGCTGACCGCAATGTTTCTGTTCACAGGTGGGACACACCTGCCGTCCTTCAGGGATGACGGCACCACAGACAACGCAAGTATTATCCATTACGATTCCTCCTCTTTCGGCATCCAGCTCGCTTCCCGCATTTTCCTGTCGATGAACAGACGTCCCTTCTGCGTCCATTTCATCACCATGCGCACCCTTTCAATGCCGTCGCATTTACGGACGTAGGTGATATACTTGGTATACCCCTTCCCGGCGTATCGGGCATACAGTACCCAGCCGCCGTCACATTTATACTGGATGCGCTTTTCATGCAGGAATTTGTTCAGCTTTTGTCCAGACCAGTTGTAGGTTTTCGCAATAGCCCTGATGGTGAGAACATCTTTGGCGTTCAGCACCCGGTCGCAGTAATCCACTTTGGGCTTCATCTGGCGGACGGTCTTGTTCTGCTTTTGAATCACCACCCGCTGCTTTTCCATGATCTCGGATTGCTGGGCGATCCTGACGGCTTGAATAGCCAGAGCTTCATTCTGCGCCGCTATATCCGCCGTCAATTGTAAGTTCCTCTCATTGGATTCCTCCAATCGCTGCCGGTAATAGCGGATTTCCTGTTGACTGACTTCCGCTGCCTGCTGAATCTTTTGTTCAGCCGCAACAAGCTGCCTCCGCAGCATCCGGCCTATCGGGGAGGACTGCACCAGACAGATTTCCTTTGCGGCGGCAATGGTCAGCAGATGATCGATCTTTTTGCCCGGCATCTCAACGCCGTCACCACGTCGGACTTTTTTGACCAGCGTGGTAAAATCCCTTCCCTCTTTCAATTCCAACCGCAGGCATATCCGCTGGAACCAGTGCCGGTAGTCAGTCATCACCCCAAGCGCTTCATGAAGCTGGGAACCCAAGATGCCTGGCTGATCTCCTGCTTCGGTTTGATAGATAACATTCGCCAGTTCGTTCATTCGCTTTCCTCCTTCCAAAAATCGAAAAAGGCGTCCAGAGGATTTTGAATGATCTGAACGCCTTTACCAACGTGGTATAAATCTTTATTCTTCTGCCACATCATAGAACCTGCCAAAAAAATTTTCGTTCTTTTTTGCTCCCCTTTCATCATATTCTTGTTCCATTTTCTCATCTTGTCATCCGCGATCCGGCTGACCTCTCCCTTTGAAATGAAAACCCGGCGTTCCCGCAGCTTTTCAAACAGCGTGTCAATGATTATTTTGCGCTTGGCGGATTTCAGGGGCTTATGTGTGGCTGTAACCTCCTCCGCGTACAGGTATCTCAATGCTTTCAGCATCCATTCCTGCTGACGCCGGGTGATCCTGCGCCATTTCTTTCTGCCCTGCGGAGTGATTTTCTGATGGTATATTTTCAGTCGCTTACAATTCTTGCTCATGACGGCCTCTTTTTGATCTTTTTGCACTGATCTAAAGCCTTTTTCTTACAGTATCTGCTGCTCCACCCAATCATCCGTTTAGAAATGACACGCGATACCTCCGCGAATGGAAGCAATATGCCTCTGTTATACGCCGCTGTATAGGTCTTTCTGACAATCCGCTGCTTTTTGTACAAAGAGGGGGGAGATGCGGAAGGGCCGATTGCATTTTGAAAAGGGACTTCCGCTTCCCTCAGAATTTGTTCTTTCTGTTCATTCTCCAAATCCCTCCATTTTTTGTACAGAAGAATACCTTTTCCATTTTGGGGCCTCTGACTTTCAGACATGAAATACCTCCATTCTTTCATTGAGTTTGAAAAAAATTGGATGGACGTTTGGGAAAAATAAAAAAGGCGTCCAGAATATTTGGGGAAAATATCTGAACGCCTAAAGACACAGTATATTTGCTTGTAAATAATTGGGATTTATTCTGGTATCAATGCGAATGTATTGTTTCGTGTATTTATGTATTTATTGGTTTGTAGTATTCCACATATTACATTATAGCGTGAATTTTATTTCTGAAAAAATGGTAAAGAAAAAGCCCTGAAATCCAGTAATTTCAAGGCTTTGAGGGTGGTGGAGCATACCGGAGTCGAACCGGTGGCCTCTACAATGCGAATGTAGCGCACTACCAACTGTGCCAATGCCCCATATTTTTCCAGCACTTCCGGTTTCAGGAATTTCTTCCATTCTCTGCGGGGATGCAGTAGGGATGCTTCGTCCTACCAACTGTGCTAATGCCCCAAATATGGATCCCGGAGAACCGGGGAAACTTCCTCGACTTTATGGTCCGGAGGTGTGGGACCTTTTCCCGAAGGAAAGATGATGCAGAAAACAGGTTTTCTGCAGCCCCTGATCTCAGGTGCCTAAATATACTATCACCATTCAGAAAAAAATGCAAGGGGAAATTTGAGAAAAATCAGATAAAAGTTTGAAAAAGTTTTAGAAAACCAATTGATCGATCCTCCGATGAATATTTGAATGCAAAAACGCGGAGGAAAAAACAAAGAAGACAGAAAACAGCAGGAGCGGACATGAACCGTGCGCTTGATAAGCCTTGAAAAACAGGACTGTTCCGGCATTCCCCGGATGTGCCGCTTGCGGGCGGATTATTCGCCGCTGCGGATTCCCCGCAATGGATCTTGACTGATTCAGGAAAACTGTGCTGCCAATCAGGATGGAAAAGCGGGAAACGAGCGTCTAAAAGACTTTGTTTGCCCGACCCAAAGCGCAGACTGGGCATTCATTTTCCCGCTTTGCCCTTTTGCTTTCTTGGGCCAAATACATTCAAGCTTTTTGTACCCCCCTTCGCAGCAGGCAAAGCAGCTTTCGTTCTCCTTACCAAGCGGCTTCACGAGGATCGGGAGCAGGAACGAACCGCCGAAACAAGCAATTTCCTGTGCAGCGTCGAGCGCAGCGGGGCTGAGGAGGTGCAATGCTTGCATTTCCAACCGATCCCCGCACTGTTGCCTCCCGAAAGCGCGGGGCATATTACAATATAAGCTGAGATTCCTTATAGGATTTCCAAGCATAGATTCGTCAGGCTGTGTTGTTATTATGGGTCTTGCGTCTTGATACTGGAAGACTATTTCAATCGGCGCTGTACGCTGAACCAGATTGGCATCTTTTTGTTTTCTGCCGAGCTTTCCGGTCATCTGCCCAAATCCGTGCGATCCCGGGTACGAAGGCGAAGAGCCTCCACGGGATGGGGGGCGATTTCAAAGCGGTAATCGGTTCCGTATTTGTCGATCACCGCTTGAACGACCCGATGGGAGGGGACCGCGTTGGGATCGGGACAGAGACGCTTTTGCCAGCGGAAGAAATCCGCGCCCCGGGGAAGGGCGCCTACGGGGGAAAATCCTTCGCGCAGGGCGGTGACGCCCAGATTTTGCAGGGTATCCCGCACGTAGCCCTTGTTGGGGCCCAGGGCAAGGGGCGGGGGAAAGGCGGGGATTTCCCGGGCGGACTGCGTTTGCATCAGCAGGCGGTTGATTTTGTGAAGGTGGGCCCATTCGTGCTCCCGTTCCTCCCGGGAGAAGGACTTTAAATCCTGACTTGAACACAGCGCCGCGCAGGAATCATACAGATAGCATGCGGCGTATTCATGTAGGAAAAGCCGGTTCAGCGGGCCCTGAGGGGGCAGGAGGGAGGAAAATTGGGCCAGATGCTGCTGGGACAGGAGGGACAGCTCCGCGAAAAAGGCCCGGGAAAGATCATCCCGGCCTGCGGCGGAAAGATACAAAGCGTGCCTGAGCTTTTCCTTTTCGGCCCCGGCAAGCAAAAGCAGGGCCAGCTCCTCCCATAAAGTAAGGGACGGAGCGGGAGCGGACACGCAGTCATAGGGATGCCGGTGGCAGGCGATCATGGGCCTGCCGGGCATGATTTCGGCGTGGCTGTACAGCAGCGCTTGCGCGGATTCAGTGCCGTGCAGGAAAAGCAGATTGGCGATCCGGTACAATTCATCCAGGTATTCCGGGATGAAAAAATCCAGCGCCTGACGAACGGAGCCGTCTCCCATGCGCTGGGCCATGGAAGCGGCCAGCTCCAGGGTGAGCAGAGCATAGTACAGGGCCCGGATTTCAGGATCGTTAAGCCCGGAAAGCCAGGCGGACAGGGATGCGGCCTGGCGGGCATCCGTACGGCTCAGGAGGGAAATATCCCTTTTTGCCTCCTGGGAGGGAAGCAAAGAAAGACAGCGCGCGGCCGCCTCGGCGCATTCCATTTCCGCAGAATGGCTGAGCAGCACCCGCAGCAGGGGATAGGGCGAAGCGGCATGAAGCGGCGGGGCAGAGCGAAAATGGGACAGGGGATAAACGCCCTGCTCCAGCGACGGCATGATATTATCGGCTGACTGCATGGGAAGGCCCTTCCTTTCAGGCGGAATGCTCCAGGGAAAGCTTATCGGCGATGAGGGCGATGAATTCTCCGTTGGTGGGCTTTTCATCCGGCTGGGCCACTTCACAGCCAAAGGCTTTATTGAGCGTATCCACCCGGCCCCGGCTCCAGGCCACCTCGATGGCGTGGCGGATGGCCCGCTCCACCTTGCTGGAGGA
>JAUNMW010000326.1 GCA_030537395.1 Clostridia bacterium
CTCAACTCTTAACTCTCAACTCATTGACTGATTTAAAGTGTTCTCGAAGAAGATGATTGAGCAATTTCGATCGAAGTCTTAAATGGTATGATGCAAATTTTGGTCTACCATATCTTTCAGGGTGATCTTGTCCAGCAGGCTGTTCACTTCCCCCGTCAGGTACTCCCATACCCCTTTAGCGGGGCAGTCCCCGCTGCGGGCGCAGGCGTTTTCGGGGGAGGACACGCACTCGGAAAAACTGATGGGGCCCTCCATGGCCTCCACGATGTTCCGGAGGGTGATTTCCTCCGGCTCCCGGGACAGCAGGTAGCCCCCCTGGGCCCCCCGCACGGCGTTTACCAATTCGGCCCGCCGAAGCGACCCCAATATCTGCTCCAGGTACGCTTCCGGCAGATTCAGTTCCGAAAAGGCCTTCAGGCTCTGGGGGCCTTCCCCGTGACGCTGCGCCAGAAAAATCATGGCGTACAGCCCGTACTTTCCCCTGGTGGACAGCTTCATGGGCCCCTCCTTTCTCAATCCCGACTGTTTTTGTCGGGTTTGCTGTGATAGCATAACATAAGGCGAAGGAAATGTCAATATACCCAGCAAAATAATTGGTTTATATTTTCAATAAAATACCCACACTTTATTCAAGCATGGGTACAGCGCGCTCATTTCGCCAGCTTATACAGCACATACTGGTTCAGGCTCACGCCTTCCATAGCCGCGCTTTCTTTCAGTTTCTTATGCAGACTACGGGGAATCCGCAAAGAAATCCTGCCGTTGCAGCCTTCCAATTCTTGTTTAAAGTCTTCTAAACTGATCGGGTCTTCCGTTTCTTCATTGGCTGCACGGATGGCGGCCAAATCTTCCGCACTGGGTTCCTCCGCTTCTCGTCCATTGATCTGGGTAAAACATTTTTCTAAATCTTTCCTATCCATTTTATTTCCTCAATAGTAGTTGTTCCCCGCATCGTTCTCAATAGAATACTGCACATATAATATCATATACGGTGCAAATAATCAAACAGTTTCTCTTTTATTCTGACGCGATTGCTTTATGCTCTCCAAATAGAAAAATAATACAGAATCCTTAACTTTTTCCCCGAAGAATGGACACAAACAGAATTTCCTGTTATAATATAGGGTGGTTTTGTATGAAGAAATTCAAGGGGGATTTTTCTTTGAACGACCTGGAAAACTTGAAGCTGGAACGCTTGCTGGAAACCGTGCAGAAGCCCGCGCGCTACATCGGCGGGGAAATGAACAGCGTGAAGAAGGACTGGAATTCCGTCCGGTGCACCTTCGGCTTCTGCTTTGCGGACACCTATGAAATCGGCATGAGCCATTTGGGCATGAAAATTCTGTATTATCTGATCAACGAGCGGCCCGACGCCCTGTGTGAGCGGCTTTTCATGCCGGACGCCGACATGGCGGATAAAATGCGAAAGGAGAACGTGCCCCTCTTTTCTCTGGAAAACCGCAAGGCCCTGAATCATTTTGACATTGTGGGCTTTACCCTGCAATACGAAATGAGCTACACCAACATTTTGGAAATGCTGGACCTGGGCCGCATCCCCATTTTCGGGAAGGACCGCAAGGAAGCCGACCCCATCGTGGTGGCGGGGGGGCCCTGCGCCTTTAACCCCGAGCCCCTGGCCCCCTTCATCGACGCCTTTATGATCGGCGACGGGGAAGAAGTGATGCACGAATTGATCGACGTGATCCGGGACGGCCGGGAAGCGGGCCTTTCCAGGATGGATATTTTCAGGAACCTGGCAAAGCTGGAGGGCGTTTACATACCCGCTTTGTACGATGTCACTTACAACGAGGACGGCACCCTGAAATCCTTTACGCCCAACGACCCCGCCGCGCCGAAAACGGTGAAAAAGCGGGTGGTGAAGGATTTGTCCGCCGCCATTTATCCCGAGGCCATTCCCGTGCCCTACACGGAAATCGTGCATGACCGCATGGTGCTGGAAATCATGCGGGGCTGCACCCGGGGCTGCCGCTTCTGCCAGGCGGGCATGCTGTACCGCCCGGTCCGGGAGCGCAGCATGGAAAGGCTTCTGGAATTGGCGGACAAGCTGCAGCAATCCACCGGCTACGAGGAAATGAGTCTTTCCTCCCTTTCCTCCGGCGATTTCACCTGCCTGCCCCAGCTGATCCAAGCCCTGATGGACCGCTACAAGGAAAAGCGGGTCAGCGTCAGCCTGCCCAGCATGCGCATCGACAACATCGTGAAGCAAAGCCTGGAAGAAACCCAGCAGGTCAAGAAATCCGGCCTCACCCTGGCACCGGAAGCGGGCACTCAAAGATTGCGGGACGTGATCAACAAGGGCGTCACCGAAGAAAACCTGATCCGGGCCGTCACCGACGCTTTTGAGTGCGGCTGGAGCAGCGTCAAGCTTTACTTTATGATGGGCCTGCCCACGGAAACGGACGAGGATTTGCAGGGCATCGGCCATTTGGCGAAAAAGGTGGTGGACGCCTACTACGCCGTGCCCAAGGAAAAGCGCAGCAAAAACGGCGTCAGGGTCACGGCCTCCGCTTCCGTGTTCGTGCCAAAACCCTTCACGCCCTTCCAATGGGCCGCTCAGGACACCATTGAAACGGTGCACGAAAAGCAGATGAAGCTGCGGCAATATCTGAAAATCAAGAACGTGAATTTCAACTGGCACGAAAGCGAGCTTTCCATGCTGGAGGCCTGCATTTCCCGGGGAGACCGGCGGATCGGCCAGGTGATTTACGCTGCCTGGAAGCGGGGCTGCCGCCTGGACAGCTGGATGGAGCATTTCAAGTATGACCAATGGCTGGGGGCCTTCGAGGACTGCGGCCTGGATCCCGCCTTCTACGCTTACCGCGAACGGCCCTACGACGAACTGCTGCCCTGGGAATTCGTGGACGCGGGTGTGAGCATGGCTTATTTGAAGCGCGAAAACGAAAAGGCCAAGCGGGTGGAAACCACCAAGGACTGCCGCCGGGGCTGCAACGGCTGCGGCCTCAATACCTGGGGTGTGTGCGACTGGGTGAAGAATCCGCCGCTCAAAGATACGGATGAAATGGCGGCGCCATTGTTCGACTAAACAGATAAAAGGAGTTGAGAGTTAAGAGTTGAG
>JAUNMW010000327.1 GCA_030537395.1 Clostridia bacterium
ACAACGCTCTTTCACCCTACCAAGCAACATCCGCTATTGCGGGTCCAGGGCGGTCACCGCCCTGGTCGGGGTTTGGGGCGGACAGCCCCAACGTAACCCCTTAGTTAGCACTAACTCAGTAATTTAAAGCGCTCTTTTCATCAGGAGCTGCATCCATTATTGCAGCGTTCGCAGCAGAGCTTCCACTTCATCGAAGGACTGGGCCAGATTGACCTTGGTGCGCACCTGGGCGGAATTCCGGCGGCCGGCGGTATACCAGGCGAAATGCTTGCGCATTTCCAGCAGGGCGCTGCGTTCGCCCTTCCAGGAAGCCATTTCCCGGGCCTGACGCATGGCGGTGTCCACGATGACGGAGTAGGGCGGCGGGGTATAGGGCCGTCCCTGCAGCGCGGCATGGATTTCCGCGAAAATCCAGGGATTGCCCAAAGCGCCGCGGCCAATGGCCAGTCCGTCGCAGCCGGTCACGCGCAAGGCTTCCAGGGCGCCGACCCCGTCCGTCACGTCCCCGTTGGCAATCACAGGAATGGATACGGCGCTTTTCACTTCCCCAATGGCGGCCCAATTCGCTTTTCCGGCGTATTGCTGCATGCGGGTGCGTCCGTGCACGGTGATCAGATCGGCCCCGGATTGCTCCAGCATGCGGGCGAAGGAAACGGCGTTTTGATGCTCCTCATCCCAGCCAAGACGCATTTTTACCGTAACAGGCAGCAGGGTGGCGCGCTTCACGGCTTCCACGATGCGGCTTGCCAGGAGGGGGTCCTTCATCAGGGCGCTGCCGGATTGGCCGCCCACCACCTTTTGGGCGGGACAGCCCATGTTGATATCAATGGCGGTAAACAGGCCCAAATCGGTGAGCCGTTCCGCGGCTTGGGCCATAAAGATGGGCTCGCTGCCGAAAATCTGCACGGCCAGGGGGCCCTCCTCGGGAAAGCGGGCCAGCAGGAAGCGGTAAGCGTTGCGGTCCGCGGGGGCGGTTAAAAATCCCTGGGCGCTCACCATTTCCGTGGTGGCACAATTGCAGCCTTGCTCAAAACAAAGGCGGCGGAACACTTGATCCGTGATCCCCGCCATGGGCGCCAAATATAGGGAAGGCAGTTTTTCATTCATCATTGATCACCTTGGCTGCTGTGAGATTGCGGATGCGCCATTGCCCATTTTCCCGGCTGAGCAGCACGGTATACTGCGTGGTTTGCCATTTGGGCGAGGAAATGGTGATGCCGGAGGCCGCGGCCGCTTCCCGGGCGGAGGCTTTCAGTTTGCCGTCAATGGCGGGAATCCGCTCGGTAATGGTGGCCCGGGCCGTATCCTCCCAGGGCCAGCACCAGACCCAGTCCAGATTGATGCGGTGGTCAAATCCGGTAATGCTGTAATAATTCTGATAAGCGGATTGGCCGTTCCGCGCTTCGATCAATTGAGCGTCCCGCTCCAGGTAAGCGGAGGAAAAATAGGGGTTCAGGTTTTCATCCGCCCCCATCATGATCACCTGGGCGCGCTTGGCCATGCCGTCCTTGAGAATGACATAAATGTTGGTGGCGTTCATGGAAAAATAAAAGGCCATGGTCATTAAACCCAGCACGCTCAGCAGCACCAGCAGCCGGGAGGATACATACCAGATCAGACGACGTAAATACTTCACGCAAGCCTCCGCATGAAATGAAAATGGATTGGACAGGCCTTTCCCGGCGAACCGGGCCCCTTCATTATAGCACAGAAGGAGGAGAATTGTCATCCCCCGATGCGGCCCTTCTTTGATAAGAACGGGGGAAGCGCTCCAATTCTTCCCCGCCGAGGAAACAGGGGAACGGATGATTGTATTTTCATGCTGTCAAGACTGGTTTTATTAAAAAACTGTAACAGAGTTATTATATATATCACAACTTTTTCGGATGAAAGGCAGGGATTTGAATGTGGACAAAAAGCAATAGAAAATGGATATTTTCTGTGGATAACTTTCAAAACTTGAAAAGTTATCCACAATCAGAGCCTGAAATCGATAAAAAGCAGGGGTTTCGGAGCTGTTTTATGTGGATAACTTTGTGGATAATGTGGAAAGTTTCAAAATGCGCGGCAAACGCATAAATTTTTCCGGGATTTTCGCAAAAGCCCGAATAGCGGTGAAAAACATTCCGCAAATGGACGCGAAGAATGTATATAGTGCATAAATATAAGTTTTAGAGAATGAAAGCTGTGGATAACCCGTGTGGAAAAGTAAAAAAGAAAAAGTTAATACTTTTTTGACTTGACAGCATATCCGCCCCTGCAGTTCGCATACCGTGTGAAGGGGGAGGGCGATGACATGACGGGACGACTGAAAAGCCGATTGTGGATCACGGCCTGCATGGGCCTGTGCATGCTGGCGCTGGCAGTGGCTCCCAGGCCCGCCCGGCCCCCTGTGCCCGCCCGACCAGTGCAGCAGGGCGCGAAGGGGCCCCTGGCTGGAAAAATCATTCTGGTGGACGCGGGCCATGGCGGAACGGACGGCGGGGCCCGGGCCAAGGATTCCGGGGCCTGGGAAAAGGAAATCAATCTGCGGGTGGCCCAGGATTTGAAAGCGTGCCTGGAGGAAAGCGGCGCGGCTGTGCTTATGACCCGGGAAAGCGATATGCAGTACAGCGAAAACAAGCGGCAGGATCTGACCGCCCGGCTGGATATTGCCCGGCAGGGCCGGGCGGACCTGGTGATCAGCATTCATATGAACGAATACCGCAGCCGCCAGGAATCGGGCCCCCAGGTGTTTTACCGGGCCGGACAGGAGCAAAGCCGCCTGCTGGCCGGCTGCATCCAGACGGCCATGATCCGCGTCCTGCAGCCCCGGAAGGAGCGCACCGCCATGGGTGGGGATTACTTTATCCTGTCCCTGGATATCCCTTCCGTGCTGGTGGAATGCGGCTTCATTTCCAATGCGGAGGAGGAAAAGCTGCTTTTGTCTCCCAATTATCAGCTCCGCGTGGCCCAAGCCGTGCGGGACGGCATTCTGGAGTATTTTGAGCTGGCGCAGGGTGAGAAAACAATGCCGATAAACTGAAATTTGACGGGGTGGGGTTACGGGGGGGGGGGGGCCCCCCCCCCCCCCCCCCCCCCCCCCCCCCCCCC
>JAUNMW010000047.1:0-7908 GCA_030537395.1 Clostridia bacterium
CCCCTGTGGGGAGTTGCGACGATTGAGCTTGCGGATACTCACCACCCTGGTGGGGCCTGGGGTGAAACCCCAGCGTAACCCCACCTTAGTATTGAGAATCACCCTTGATAACGTTACTGTTACTATTCAAAAAGCATAATACTATTTCAGGAACAGCTCGATCACCGGCACCAGCATATCCGGCTTCACGACGGGCAGATTCAGCACCAGCAGATCGTCTCCCTTGGCCGCGCCTTCGGAGAAGTGATCCACCTTACCCTCCGTCATGCGGATTTCGCTGCCATCGTGAAGGAACTGGGCATAAGCCACCCGTCCCGCCATGCCTTTGAGCAAAAGATGCCCGAAGGGATAAGCGAACAGATGGATATACAGCCGCTTGCCGTCCTCGCTTTGGGTGAATCGGCAGTCCGGTGGCAGGGAGGGCAGGATATCCGGCTCCGCCATGGTGCAGTTATAGATCGAGCGGCTGTTGAAGTGCATCCATTTTTCAAACACCTTCAGGGCGTTCTGGGCCCGGCTGTCAAATTCGCCCCGGGCGGTTGGCCCTACGTTCATGAGCAGATTGCCGCCGCAGGATACGGTGTTCACCAGCATGCGGATGAGCATTTCGGGGGACTTCCAGGTGCTTTCATCCCGGTGATAGCCCCAGGAGCCGGAAAAGGTCTGGCAGGCTTCCCAGGTAACCAATTCGCCGGTTTCCTTGTGCCGCACCCAAGAGCTTACCTGGTACTGCTCCGGGGTCCACAAATCCTGTTCCATGTCCGCCCGGTTATCGATGATGATGCCGGGCTGCAGTTCCCGGGCCAGGGCGATCAGCTTGTCGCTTTCCCATTCATTGCGGCCCTTGCCCCGCATCCATTCCTTCCCAGGGCCCCCGTGCTGATCGGGATAGGACCAATCGAACCATAGAATATCGATTTTCCCATAGTTGGTCAGCAGTTCCCGCACCTGGTCCCGCATGTACTGGGCGTACACCTTCATATCCCGGCCCTGGTTCTGTTCAAAGGCGTCGGGGTCGTCCCGGCGGGGATGAATGACGTCGATGGGGAACTGGGGATGATGCCAGTCGATCAGGGAATAATAGAAGCCTACGCGCAGTCCCTCCGCCCGGAAGGCGTCCACGTATTCCCGCACCAGGTCCCGCCCCGCGGGAGTGTTGGTGCATTTATAATCGGTATACTGGCTGTCAAACATGCAGAAGCCTTCATGATGTTTGGTGGTGAATACGGCGTACTTCATGCCCGCCGCCTTGGCCATGCGGGCCCATTCCCGGGCATCGTACAGGTCCGGATCGAAATAGCGGAAATACCGGTCGTATTCCTCCTCCGGGGTTTTTTCATAATTCTTTACCCATTCGTGCCGGGCAGGCAGAGCATAAAGCCCCCAATGAATAAACATACCGAACCGAGCTGCCCGGAACCAGGCGGTATCTCCGGGCGTTTTGCGAACCTGATAGGACGACATGGCAGTACTCCTTTCCATTTTATATATGGCAATCATTGCGCGATCCAATATTATAAAAAAAAGCATAGCGGATTTATAAGCGCTTGTCAAGCCGAAAATCGAAAAGAGCCCGGCGCTTATAAAATTTATCAAAAACGGAAAAAAAGCGCCCGTTTCCCGTTGACAAATCAGGAAGTGAATGGTAATATAATAATCGAATGAAATGAGAACAATCTTTCAAAATCGATCAAGAGGCATGACAGCAATTCTGTCGTCATACCATTATTCTATGCAGACCGACACAAAGGCCAAATTGTATCATTTTTCATCATTTTGTGCCATAGGCCGGAAATGGCCTAAAAATAAAAAAGGAGGATCCCTGTATGAAGAAACTGGTATGTCTGGTACTGGCTCTGGCCATGGTGCTGAGCCTGGTATCCACCGCGCTGGCGGACGAACGCAAGTTCGACCTGCAGGGCAACACGGTGAAGCTGCGCATGTGGGATGCTGTGAACCCCTATGCGGAGGATGTGTCCGATGTGGACAAGGCGACCTGGCTGCCCCGCTATGAAGCCATCAAGGAAGCCTACAACTGCGACTTTGAATTCTACACCTCCACTTCCGAGTGGGACGATATGCCCGCTGAGTGGATCCTGTCCGTTTCTGGCGGCGCTCCCGCCTGGCACGTGACCAACAACCTGTCCTCCATGTGGGTTATGAACCTGGCGGCCAACGACGCCCTGACCGACATCTCCCCCGCCCTGGCGGAAATGGATATGCCCCAGGCCTTTAAGGATGCCAGCCTGTCCGGCGAAGCCCGCTATGGCTTCATCACTTCCTTCCCCGGCCCCGAAGGATTGGTGTTCAACCGCGCCATGATCGAAGAAGCCGGCATGGAATATGATCCCGGTGAAATGTTCGCCATGGGCAAGTGGGATTATGAATCCTTCTTTAATTACATGGTGGAACTGCAGAGCAAACTGCCCGAAGGCACCTATGCTTTCTTCATCGATCCCAACTACTGGGGAATTTTCGCGCCTCCCGCCAACGGCGGTGTGATGGCCGTGTATCCGGACTTCTCCCTGGGCCTGACCAGCGATGAATACATCGAGACCTTTGAACTGCTCGAAAAGCTGATCGCTGCCGGCTGCGTCCGTCCCGTGAACAGGGATGAAAACGGCGAACCCTCCTACTGGGGCACTCCCGGTGCCACCTTTGACCAGGGTATCGAAGTAGCCATGACCCACCGCGCCGGCTGGCAGATGGGCACCCTGAACAGCAACGGTCTGGATTGGGGCTTCGTTCCCTATCCTTGGGGCAGCGGCGCCACCCTGGGCGAAGAAGGCAACTACAAGAGCCTGGAAAACTACTACGGCGCTTACTATGACACCGGCTACACCGGCTCTGTTTTGAAGGGCGTTGAAGTGGACTTCCCCGGCCTGGATGCCGAATATGTGACCAAGGCCCTGGTGAACCTGATGTACGATCTGCTCTATGATGAAGACCAGAAGGCGGACATCAAGGCCAAGGCTGACCCCGATTATATGCCCGAACCCGAAGGACAGTTTGCGGATGAACTGTCCGGCGAACTGCATGCCTGGCTGAAGCTTCGCACTCGCTACAATCCCATCGCCGCCATCAACAGCGCCGGTCTGGGCATGAGCTACGGCGGAGAAGTGAGCCTGTACGGCCTGACCCGCAAGCCCTTTGATGACGGCACCGCCATCCGCTCCACCTTTGAAGCGGCCGTGCCCGAAATCGAAGCCAGCTTCCGCGACGCGGGCTACATCGAATAATCCCTTCATGGTTTGCGCGGGACGCCCTTTATGGGCGTCCCGTTTCCAATAATCAGGATGTTGGAGCGCGAAAGCAGGAGGTTTTAAAGACGCCTCATTCAGCGTTGTATGATTTGTAGAACATATACAATGATAAACGCTTGAAAACCTCCTGCCTCCTACTTCCTGCCTTACGAAAAATGCCTTAAGGAGTTTCAACCGAAAACGATGGGAAAGATGGTGACGCTGATGGCCAGGCGCTGGATGGGTCTGCTCTTATTTTTGATCATGTGCCTGGCGGTATCGCCGGCGCTGGCGGACAATTATGAAGCGTATATCCGGCAGCATGCCGATGTGCCCGCGGCCCAGGAAGAAATCCTGCTGCAGGCGGCTTCTTTCAGCTCCGCTCAGGACGCGAATGTGCTGCCGGAGGATGGCGGCGTGGAAACGGGCGAAACGGGATTTCTGGAATATACGGTGCAGATTCCACAGGATGCGCTGTATGTGATTCGTGTGCGGTATTTTCCCGGCGCGGGAAGCGGCGGGGATATGCTGCGCGCTTTTTATGTAAATGGAGAAATCCCCTTTGATGAAGCGGGCGAGCTGGCCTTTTCCCGCATGTGGAACGACGCCAACCGGGATTATAAGAATGTGACGGGAAACCAGCCCTTCCCCTCCCAGGTGCAAACCCCGGAATGGCGGGAAACGGCCCTGACCGACGCCGAAGGCTATGTGACGGAAGATTTCCGCTTTTTCCTGCCCGCTGGGGAAAACACGCTGCGGCTGCAAGCTTTGAACGAAGGCATGGTGCTGGACTGGATCGTCCTGACCCCGCCCCGGGACATGCCTGGCTATGACGATTATCTGGCCGCCTGCCTGGCGGAGGGCGCTGCTTACGCGGATACGGAGGCCGTTAAATATCAGGCGGAGGACGCGGCGCTGAAATCCGGTCCCAGCTTTTATCCGGTCAATGATCGCACTTCGCCCCTCAGCGAGCCGTATCACCCCTCCAATATCGTGCTCAACTGCATCGGCGACACCGCCTGGAACGAGCCGGGAGAATGGATCGCCTGGGATATCGACGCGCCGCAGGACGGCCTGTACCGCCTGGTGCTGCGTTTCAAGCAAAGCGATTTACGCGGCCTGTACGCCACCCGGAAGCTGACCATCGACGGGGAGATTCCTTTTGCCGAGGCGGCAGACCTGCGCTTTTATCACAGCGGCAGCTTCCAGCTGTCTCCCCTGCGGGATCATCGGCTGAACCCTGCCGACAGCCGGGAGGAGCCCCGGGAATTCTGGTTTTATTTATCAAAGGGCTCCCATCGCATCGCTTTGGAAGTGACCCTGGGCGAAATGGGCGCGATCCTGCAGAGCATCGACGAGCAAACGGCGCTGCTGAACGGCATTTACCGCCAGATCATCGCCATTACCGGCACCAATCCGGACACCTATCAAAGCTATCAGCTGTTTACCCGCATTCCCGATCTTCAAGCCAACATGAAGGCCCGGAAAGCGGACCTGGAAAAGATACTGGCCGATATGACGGCGCTGACCGGGTCCGGCAGCGAACGCACGGCAGCCCTGACCCGGCTGCTGGCCATGATGGACGAGCTGACCGAAAGCGAGGAGCAGTGGCCCCGCAGGCTGGCTGCGTTCAAGGAATGCATTACCGCCATGGGCAAATCCGTGCTGGATTTCAAGGATCAGCCCATGAAGATCGACTATTTTCTGCTGGCCGGCAAGGAAATGCCAAAGGTTCGGGCGGACGGAAATTTCTTTGAAAACCTGTGGCACACGGTGGGCGCGTTCTTTGGCAGCTTCACCAACGATTACAACGTGGCCAACAGCGCCGCCGATGACAACACGCAAACCATCAGCGTATGGCTCAGCACGGGCCGGGATCAGTTTGAGGTGATCCGGCGGCTGATCAACGAAAGCTTTGAATACGAAACCGGCATTCGGGTGAATCTGCGGCTGATCAACGCAGACGTGCTTCTGCCCTCCACCTTTACGGGCAACGGCCCGGATGTGGCGATCCAGATCGGCAACACAGCTCCCGTGAATTTCGCCTTCCGCGGCGCGGCGCTGGATTTGAAGCAATTCCCGGATTACGAGGAAATTGCCGCGGAATTCCTGCCCGCGGCCATGGAAAGCTTCTATTATCTGGATGGCTGCTACGCTCTGCCGGATCAGATGAGTTTCCCGGTAATGTTCTACCGCAAGGACATTCTGGCAGAGATGGGCCTTTCCGTGCCCGACACCTGGGAGGACCTGATCACCCTGATCCCCGAGCTGCAGCGCTACAACATGGAATTGTATCTGGATACCGCGCCGCCCTCCACCATGGGCGCAGCCCTGTCCATGGGCAATTCGGTGCCCATCAACACGGTGTTCCTGTCCCGGCTGTTCCAAAATGGCGGCGAGATTTATGATGAATCCGGGGCCGCATGCCTGCTGGGCGAGGAGGAAGCCAACGCCGTATTCAAATGGTGGACTCAATTCTATACCCAGCACGGCTTCCCCCGGGACATTGATTTCATCACCCGCTTCCGTTTGGGCGAAGTTCCCCTGGGCATTGTGGATTTGTCCACCTACACCCGGCTGGCCGTATCCGCACCTGAAATCCGAGGGGCCTGGGGAATCGCCCAGGTGCCCGGCACCCGAATGGCGGACGGCAGCATCGTGCGGGCGGCCCCTTGCGTGACGGGCGCTTCCATGATCATCAAAAACGCAGCGGAAAAGCATGGTACGGCGGACGCCAGCTGGCAGTTCCTGAAATGGTGGGTATCCGGCGATACGCAAACCGCCTACGCAAGAGAAATGGAAGCCATTTTAGGCCAGGCGGGCCGTTACCTGGTAGCCAACCTGGAGGCCTTCGATCGGGTGGAATGGAATCTGGATGTGCGCGCCGTACTGCGGGAGGCCATGAAAACCCTGCGGGGGATCCCCCAGGTGCCCGGCGGCTACATCACAGGCCGGTATCTCAATAACGCCTTTGTGACTGTGATCACTAATTACGAAAACGCCGCGGATACCCTGTATGAAAACGTGGAACTGATCAACGAGGAAATTGCCGCCAAACGGCAGGAATTCGGCCTGGATACGGCCCCGAAAGGAGGCGACAGCCCATGACGGAAAACGCCCGTAATATGACACATTTCCAGTACGGCCTCAAGCAGGCGAAAAAGTACCGGCAGCTTTATGTGATGATGCTTCCGTACATGGTGTTCTTCTTCGCCTTCACCGTGGTGCCGGTGCTGGTATCCATCTTCTTCAGCTTTACCCAGTTCAATGTGCTCCAGCCCCCGGTGTTCATCGGGATGAACAACTATATCCGGCTGTTCCTGGACGATCCCATCTTCCTGAAAGCGGTCAAGAACACTTTGGTGCTGGCCATCATCACAGGCCCCTTCGGGTATCTGTTTTCCTTCCTGATGGCCTGGATGCTGTGCGAACTGCCGCCCAAGCTAAGGGCCGTACTGACGGTAATCTTCTACGCCCCCAGCATTTCCGGCAACGCCTACGTGATCTTTACCCAATTGTTTTCCGGCGACGCTTACGGCTTCATCAATTCCCGGCTGCTGAACTGGGGCCTGATCACGGAGCCTATCCTGTGGCTGCGGGATGAAAACTACATGATGGCCATCGTGATCCTGGTATCCTTGTGGATGAGCCTGGGCGTTGGGTTCCTGTCCTTCATCGCCGGTCTCCAGGGTGTGGAGCGCGCCCAGTACGAAGCCGCGGAAGTGGACGGGGTGAAGAACCGCTGGCAGGAGCTGTGGTACATCACGCTGCCCAACATGGTGCCCCAGCTGCTGTTCGGCGCGGTGATGGCCGTTACCAATTCCCTGGCTGTAGCGGATGTGACGGTGGCCCTGAACGGCTTCCCCTCCACCAACTACGCCACCCATACCATCATCAACCATTTGAACGACTACGGCATCATCCGCCTGGAAATGGGCTATGCCTGCGCCATCGCGGTGCTGCTGTTCTTCCTGATGCTGTTTGTGAACAAAGCAGTGCAGCGCATGCTGGGAAAGGTGGGCACGTAAATGAAGAAGAAAGAAAAGCTCACAAAGAACCAGAAAAAAATCCAAAAGATCATGCGGCAGGCGGAAAAGCAGCAAAAGAAAATGCACCATTCCGCTTTCGCCCGGCTCATGACCCAGGGCCGCAGCAACCGGTCCACCGGCGGCAGCGTGGCGCTGCTGGTGTTCCTGTTCCTACTGGCGCTGCTCATGCTGTTCCCCGTGGTGTTCATGGTATCCAATGCCTTTAAGCCCATCAACGAATTGTTCATTTTCCCGCCAAGGCTGTTCGTCATCCAGCCCACCATGGACAACTTCCATGACCTGAGCGAACTGCTGGCCGACTCCCTGGTGCCCTTCTCCCGTTACCTGTTCAACACCCTGTTCATCGTGATCGTGGGTTCCGTGGGCCATATCCTGCTTAGCTGCATGGCGGCCTTCCCCCTGGCGAAGTTCCGCTTCCCCGGCAGCAAGTTCCTGTCCAATCTTGTGGTGATGTCGCTGATGTTCTCCACCGCCGTTACCGCCGTGCCCAATTATGTGATCATGAGCTATCTGGGGCTGGTTGACAGCTGGTGGGCCGTGATCCTGCCCGCTTTTTCCATGTCCCTGGGATTGTTCCTGATGAAAAACTTTATGGAACAGGTGCCCACTGCCCTGAT
>JAUNMW010000047.1:7918-15960 GCA_030537395.1 Clostridia bacterium
CAGCATCGACGGGGCCAGCTACTTTGGCATGCTGTGGCGGGTGGTCATGCCCGCGGTGAAGCCCGCATGGATCACTCTGTTCATCGTGGCGTTCCAAAGCCTGTGGGGAGCCACCGGCGGCAACTTCATCTACACCGAAAACATCAAGCCCCTGCCCGCTATGCTCAGCCAGCTTTCCGGTTCCGGCGTGGCCCGCACCGGCGTGGTGGCTGCCATTTCGCTGCTCATGTTCATCGTGCCCGTGGTCCTGTTCATGATTTCCCAGTCCAATGTGCTGGAAACCATGGCCACCTCCGGCATCAAAGAGTAAGGGAGGCGCAAGAAGGATGAAACGAATGATTTGTTTCCTGCTGATCCTGCTGTGCCTGCCGCTGGGCGCTTGGGCGGATGGTCAGGAGGGTACCAGCAACTATCTATACACCATGCACAAGGAGCCCGTGGCCGCGCCTCCGGCCTACACCCTGTCCTATTCCCTGATCGCCCGGGATTATCCGGAAATCGATGCTTTGGATAATATGGTGGACGCCTATGTGTCCGACGACGCCATTTATATCCTGTGCGCCAAGCGGCTGCTGGTGCTGAACCACGATCTTTCTTTCCGTTCGCTGATCACCGGCTATACGGACGAAACAGGAAAGGAACAGAAGCTGGATTCCTGCACTGGCGTTACCGTGACCCCCAATAAAGAAATTTACATCACTCAAAGCGAAAAATCCCAGATCCTGCACTTTAACGCCGATTACACCCTGAAGCGCGTGATGGGCCGTCCCGAGATCGTGGGCTATGAAAACGTGAAATACCGGCCCACCAAAATGGTGGTGGACAGCGCGGGCCGTTTGTACGTGATTTCCAAGGGTATGTACGAAGGCATTCTGGAATTGAACGCCGACGGCTCCTTTACCCGGTTTTTTGGGGTGAACGAAGTCACCTTCACCCCCTGGCAGCTGATCTGGCGCGTGTTCTCCACCCGGGAGCAGCGCAGCCGCCAGTCTCTGTGGCTGCCCAGTGATTTCACCAATCTGTGCATCGATCAGGACGGCTTCCTGTTCGCCACCCTGCAGGGCACGGAAACGGAAACGGTGAAACGGCTGAACGCCAAGGGCCAGAACATCATCAAGGTAGCCACCGAGCAGCCTTACCCCTCCGGGGATCTGTGGTTCAATGAATCGGGCTTCGGCATTCCCACCGGTCCTTCCCAGTTCATCGCCGTGGATACCAACGACTGCGGCGTGTACATCTGCCTGGACACCACCCGCTCCCGGGTATTCGCCTACAACGAGGACCACAATCTGCTGTTTGTGTTCGGCGGGCCGGGAGACCGGGAGGGCTATTTCCGCAATCCGGTGGACGTGGCCTTTATCGGCGATAACATCCTGGTGCTGGACTCCCTGGCCCAATCCATTGAAATCTTCTCCCCCACCCTGTATGGGCAGGCGCTGATGAACGCGGTTCGGAACCAATACCAGTATGGCTATGAAATCGCCGCGGATTATTGGCGGGAGGCCCTTTCCTACAATCACAACCTGACCCTGGCCTACTCCGGTATCGGCCGGATGCTGCTGCGGGCGGGCCGGTATGAGGAAGCCATGGAATACCTGAAAATGGGCGAGGATCGGAACTATTACGATAAAGCCTACGAAAAAGTGCGCACGGCCACTCTGCGGCAATATTTCGTGCCCGGCGCGGCGGCGCTGGTGGGCCTGATCATCGCGGGGGCCGTCATCTCCAAGGTTCGGCGCAGAAGAAAGGAGGCGAAGGCGGCATGACGGACAGCGCGCGCAGATCCCGCATCGACGGGCACTGGATCTATGAAACCTTCTGGGGATTCCCCACAAGGCTTTTGATGCGTCCCTTCAAACGATTTGACGAATTGAAGTTTGAGCACAAGGGCAGCTATGTGTTCGCCTTCTTCGTGCTCATCCTGGCCTCCCTCATCAGCGTGATGAACTACGTATATCAGGGCTTCCTGATCAACTATAACGATATTTACCGGGTGAACAGTTTGTATCTGTCCCTGACGGTGCTGTTTCCGGTGGCTCTGTTCGTGGTGGGCAACTGGTGCGTGACCACCCTGCTGGACGGCAAAGGAAAATTGGGCGAGATTTTCCAGGTAACCATGTACGCCCTGTTCCCCTTCTGCCTGCTCCAATTGCTGGGGCTTCTCCTTTCCAATGTGCTGGTACTGGACGAAATGGTGGTCGTGACGGCGCTGACAGGCATCGGCGCGGTGCTCTTCTTCGTCTATCTGTTCATCGGCCTGGCCGTGGTGCATGAATACGGCTTCGGCCGGTGCGTGGGGTGCCTGGTGCTGACGCTGATCGCCATGATGATCTTAGTATTCATCCTGATGCTGCTGTTCGCCCTGGTATCCGATGTGTTGGATTTCATCAAAGTATTCAGCAAAGAGCTGATGCTGAAATTCTTCTGATAAGGAGGCGCACGATGAACGCAAAAGCTTTGGCATATGCCTTGCTGCTGGGAATCCTCCTGGCGCTGCTTTGCGCCGGCAGCGCCTGCGCATATGATCTGCGGCCCGAGGACGAAGGCTTTCAGGTAGCGGCAGAAACAGAAAACAGGGCGCTTCTGTTCAACGAAAAAACCCTGCAGGTACGCCTGGTGGATATCCCCTCCGGCAAAACCTGGGACAACTGTGTGATGAACGGCCAGCAGGGCAACAAAACCGTGAAAAACACGCAGAAATCCACCCTGCTCGCCACCTTCATTTCCAATGCCCAGAACGCCACCACCAACACCTTTGACACCTATTCCAAATCCGTCCAGACGGAAACCTATGAATGGGAATTGACCCAAAACGGCGTGGAGATCCGCTTCAACATCGGAGATGACACCCTGATCGTGGACGATATTCCCAAGGGCATGCGGGCGGACAAATACCAGGCCCTGCTGGACGGCGCGGGCTGGAGCAATAACGACAAGAAAAAATATCAGGAAAACTATCGCGCGGTGAAAATCAGCGGCTTGGATTACGAATACATGATCCGCGTGAAGGATGATTCCCTGAGCCCTCTCCTCATCAAGCAGCTTCACGAATTGATTTTCTCCAGCGGCATCTACACCGAAGCCGACATGGACGAAGATAATCTGGCCGTGAATTATGAGCGCACTTATCTGCCGGAATTGCAGGTGACGCTGCGCTATTCCCTGGACGGGGACGATTTGCTGGTGACCATCCCCTGCAATGAGGTCACCTTTACAGAGGAAAACGAAATCACCGTAATCGAGCTTTTGCCCTATTTCCTGTCGGCGGATACCAACGAAGAAGGGTTCATTCTGGTGCCGGATGGCTGCGGGGCCCTGATCAACCTGAACAATCAAAAAGCCGCCGTGACAGCATACAGCATGCCCGTCTACGGCCGGGACGCGCTGATCAACGCCAGCACCTATGTGTCTCCCCGTCAGGATGTGCAGCTGCCCGTATTCGGCCTCAAGCGCACCGACAGCGCCATGCTGGCCATCATCGAAAAAGGCGCGGAACTGGCTTCCGTTTACGCCAACATTTCCGGCCGCAGCGACGAATTCAACCGGGTGGACGTATCCTTCACCCTGCGGGACATTGAAAGCGTTTCCCTGGCGGGCAACGAGAGCGTGACCAGCCCCCGGTACTCCAGCGACGTATACCAGGGCGACATTGTCATGCGCTATCAATGGCTTACGGACGAAAATGACGGCTACCTGGAAATGGCGAAAGCCTACCGGCAGTATCTGATCGGGGCAGGCAAGCTGGCGCCCAAGGAAAAGGACGCAGCAGCCCCCTTCTATATGGAGATTTTAGGCGCGGTGAAAAAGCAGGCCTTCTTCCTGGGCGTTCCCTATTCCTCTTCCGTGCAGGCCACCACCATTGCCCAGGCAAAAACCATATACGAAGCGGCCCGGAACGCCGGCATCCGCAACATCAGCCTCATTTATTCCGGCCTGTTTTCCGGCGGCATCAAAAACGCCTCCCTCACCCGCCTGTCCCTGGATGGGGGCATCGGAAGCGCCAAGGATCTGACGGCTCTGGCCCAAAGCCTCCGGCAGAACGGCGATACCCTGTACCCCGGCGTATACTGGGGCCGGGTGTATTCCAACCGGGGCTTCAATTCCCTCACGCAGGCTTCCCGCAAGCATGACGGAGAGCCCGCACGGGCTTATGTGTTCGGCGAATCGGTGCTGAAGCATTCCCGCACCAGCCATCCAGGGTACTACATTTCCCCTTATTATTTACCGGATTATACCGAGAAAGCTCTGAATAATCTGAAAAAGCTGAACCTGAACGGCCTGAATCTGTACGATCTGGGCAATACCCCCGTGGGCGATTTCAAGCGCAAACAGAACCTGAGCCGCATTTCCGCCATACCCGTGTATGAAAATGCCCTGAACGCCGTGAGCAGTACCTATTCCCTGATCCTGGACGCGCCGCTGCTCTATGCGCTGCCCTACGCCGATGGGGCCACCAATCTGCCCTCCGGCGACAATGGCTTTGCCATCACCGACGCTTCCATTCCCTTCCTGCAATGGGTGCTGGACGGCAGCATGGCCTATTCTTCTTCCTCCTGGAACCTGGAAAGCTATTTGGGCCTGGATTCCCGTCTGCTCTGGGCGCTGGAAAGCGGCTCCTGCCCCCGGTTCACCTTCTGCTGGCAGGATCCTTCCCTTTTCGCCCATACCGAAGATATGGACTATATGGCCTACTTCTCCACCCAGTATGAAGGAGCGCTGAGCGAGGCGGCACGGCTGTATCAGGCATATGATGCTTTCTATCAGAAAGTCAAAAACGCACAGATCATGAAACATGAAATTCTTTCATCCTCTTTGCGCAAAGTCACCTACGACAACGGGATCATTCTTTACCTGAATTACGGAAAGACGGAGGCCCAGGCGGATGGCATAGCCGTTTCCGCCCAGGGCTACGCGGTCAGAGAGGAGGCGGCAAAGTGAGCGTGAATAAAGCGTTGCCGCGGGAGCGCAAAAGAGGCTGGTATTACCGGCTTTCCTTCCCGAAAAAAACCGCGCTGTGGGGCGTCATCTTCCTGCTGCCCTGGCTGCTGGGCTTCTTCCTTTTGTTCCTGACCCCCATGGTGGAAATGATCACCTACAGCTTCCATGATGTGAAAATCGTGCCTCTGGGCGGCGTATCCAAGACGCCGGTGGGCCTGGAAAATTACCGCCAGGCCCTGCTGGTGGACGCCACTTATGTACCGCAGCTGGTAAGCACCTTGACGGAAACGCTGCTCTTTACCCCGCTGATCATCGTGTTTTCCCTGCTGTGCGCCATTTTGCTCAATGGCAATTTCCGGGGCCGCACGGTGGCCCGGGCCATCTTCTTCATTCCCATCATCATGGCCACCGGCCTGCTCATGCAGCGGGTCACCAACCTGTCCGGGCAAATGATGGGCGAAGGGCAAAGCGAAAACGTGTACGGGGCGGAGTCCATCGCCCGGCTGATCATGAGCCTGGGCATCGGCAAGGAATTGGTGCAGTATCTGCTGAATGCCGTCAACAACATCTTTGAAATCGTGTCCTTAAGCGGCATCCAGATTCTGATCTTCCTGGCCGCACTCCAAGGGATTTCCCCCTCCCTGTACGAGGTGGCGAAGATCGAAGGGGCCACCGGCTATGAAACCTTCTGGAAGGTCACGGTGGTGATGGTGAGCCCCATGATCTTTACCTGCACCATATACACCCTGGCCGATCTGTTCATGCGCTCCGATGTGGTGGAGCTGGTGTACACCATCGGCTTCAAGCAGTCCCGTCACGGCCTGGCCGCCGCTATGAGCTGCGTTTTTGTGCTGATGAACGTGATCGTGATCAGCATCGCAGCGCTGCTGATCCGAAAGGTGGTGTTCTACTATGACGATTAAAGGGGCAAAGAGCGCTAAAAAGCCCATGACCCAGGCCCGGGCCGCCAAAAAAGGCAAAGCCTTCCTGCTGGGCTTTTTCCGGTATCTTTTGATCATTTGCTTGTCCTATCTCATTCTGGCCCCCATCCTGATCAATATCACCACGGCCTTCACCAATCCCCGGGATTTGAACTTTCCTTCCTCCGTGTGGATCCCCGCCCGGGCTTCCATTGAAAATTGGCATGTGAGCATGCTGATGCTGGACTATGGAAAGTCCCTGCCCTACACGCTGTGGTTCACCGCGGTGGTGGCCATTCTGCAAACGGTCAGCGCCATGCTGGCGGGCTATTCCTTCGCCCGGCTCAAATTCCCAGGCCGCAGCATCTTTTTCGCCCTGGCGGTATTCACCATCGTGGTGCCGCCCCAGATGTTCATGCTGCCGCAGTATCTTTTCTTCAAGGAATTTGATATTTTCGGCATCATCAAGGCCATTACCGGCAAGCCCCTGAACCTGCTGGGCTCCAGCGCCTCCCTGTTCGTGCTCAACGCCCTGGGAATGGGCCTGAAAAGCGGTTTGTACATCTACATTTTCCGCCAGACCTTCCGGGCCCTGCCCAAGGAACTGGAGGAAGCGGCCTACATTGACGGCGCTGGCTTCATGCGCACTTTTACCGGCATCGTGCTGCCCTCGGCAGGGCCTGGCATCCTGACGGTTGGCGTGCTCAGCTATGTATGGAGCTGGAATGATTCCCATTATGTGCAGCTCTTTGACAACACCAATGTCAAATTCCTCATGTTGGCTTTCAACAAAGCCACAGGTTCCGTGGACGAAGCCCTGGCCTCCATTTCCTCCAAGGTGCCGGTGAATTACGCTTTCCTGCTCAAGAGTCCCGTTTATGAAGCGGCCATCGCCAAAACAGCGGCGCTGCTGGTGTTCCTGCCCCTGGTGGTGCTGTATCTGATCGTGCAGCGCAAGTTCGTTCAGGGCGTGGAGCGCAGCGGCATCGTCGGCTGACGGGGAAAACGATATGGAAAAGCAGGCTTTGTATCTCACGGGCCAGGGACCCTATCACGGCTACCGCATTCCCTCCCTCATTACTCTGCCCACGGGCCGGGTGATTGCCTTTGCCGAAGGGCGACTGGAAAACATGGGCGACAACGGCTCCATCGACATCGTAGCCCGCATCAGCGACGACGGCGGCGTTTTCTTCGGTTCCCAGTTTTTGGTAGCCCATTATGGCGTGAACACTTTGAACAACCCCGCCCCGGTATATGATCGGGAAACGGGCACGCTTTGGCTTTTGCTCAACGGCAATCTGAAGGAAGCGGACGAAGTGAAGGTGCTTTGGGAGGGCGCGGGCCGCACAGTGGTTTGCACGAAAAGCCTGGATCAAGGCGAAACCTGGACCCCCCTGGAGGATTTGACGGCTCAGGTAAAAAAACCAAACTGGACCTGGTATGCCATGGGACCCTGTCATGGAGTACAGCTGAAAAGCGGGCGGCTGATCATTCCCTGCAACCACGCCGTGAAAACCTCGCAGGGCGGATCCGGCCCCTATATTTCCCACACCATCTATTCCGACGATCACGGACAATCCTGGCACATCGGCGGCGATGTGGGCGAATACACCAACGAGTGTTCTTTGGCTGAATTATCCAATGGCTGGCTATACATCAACATGCGCAGCTACCACAATAAGGGCGTGCGCGCCGCCGCCTGGTCCAGCGATCAGGGCGCTTCCTGGAAGCCCTTGATCCTGGATAAACAGCTTCCCGATCCCGTCTGCCAGGGCACCGTGCTATCGGACGGCGATACATTGTATTTCTGCAACGCCGCGGACAGCCGGGAGCGCCGTTGTCTCACCCTGCGAAAGAGCCAGGACGGCGGCAAAACCTGGAGCCGCGGCACAGTGATCCAGCCCGGCCCCGCCGCGTACAGCGATATCACCATCCTGCCGGACGGCCGCGTCGCCTGCCTGTTTGAGGGTGGAACGGACGACGCTTACGACGGCATATATCTCTCAGTGCTGGAGAAAAAGGAAATTGAATAACCAATTGTATATCAATTCACGCATAAATATTAAAAGAGGAAAGCGCGCTCCTTCTGCGCTTTCCTCTTTTGATGATTGAATGGATCAGATCAGCCGAGCCCTTACGACATCCTTCAGCTTGCCCAAAGCAGCCAACAGGGTTTCGTCGGGA
>JAUNMW010000047.1:15970-16652 GCA_030537395.1 Clostridia bacterium
TGCACCAGCTCCAGCACGGTGACGGCCATATCGCCCCGGCTCTTATTCAGCATGTTTTGGATATTGATGCCCCTGCCGGAAATCAGACTGGAAATGCTGCTCACCACGCCGGGCACATTCTTATGGATCAGCAGTACGCGGCTGCCCTCCGGGGTCCCCAGCACGATTTCAGGCAGGTTCACGCTGTTGCGGATCACGCCGCGCTCCAGATAATCCTTGATTTCGTTGGCGGCCATTTCCGCGCAGCGCTCCTCGCTTTCAGGGGTGGACGCGCCCAGATGCGGCAGACAGATCACCTTGGGGGTATCCGCCAGGGCGGGAGAAGAAAAGTCCGTCACATAAGCGGCCAGCTGTTCTTCCGCGATGGCGGCTTTGATTGCTTCGGGATCGGCCAGTTCTCCCCGGGAGAAGTTCATGATGCGAACGCCCTTTTTCAGGCTCTTGATGAACGCTTCGTTGATCATGCCCTTTGTGCTGTCAGTCAGCGGGATATGCACGGTGATATAATCCGCATCTTTCACCGCTTCCTCCACGGAATCCGCCCGGTGGATAGCTCGGGACAGGGCCCAGGCGTGGGCTACGGAAATGTAGGGGTCGTAGCCTACCACGTCCATGCCAAAGCCCTGGGCGGCTGCATTGGCCACCAGCGCGCCGATGGCCCCCAAGCCGATGACGGCCAGCT
>JAUNMW010000047.1:16662-17155 GCA_030537395.1 Clostridia bacterium
CTTTTTGCCCCGCAGCTCGGGACCCACAAACTGGCTCTTTTTCTTTTCCGCTAACTTGGCCAGCTCCGCTTCATTTTTGTTTTCCTTTACCCATTCAATGCCGCCCACGATGTCGCGGGAGGAAAGCAGCAGGCCCGCCATCACCAGCTCCGCCACAGCATTGGCGTTGGCGCCGGGGGTATTGAATACCACGATGCCCTGCTGAGAGCATTTTTCGATGGGAATGTTGTTCACCCCAGCCCCCGCCCTGGCAATGGCCAGCAGGGAGTCCGGCAATTCCATATCGTGCATGGCGGCGCTGCGCACTAAAATGGCGTCCGGCGTGGGCTCTTCCGCGGAAATGATATACTGTCCGGCGGACAAGACTTCATGAATAATGGGCGAAATGGAATTCAGCGTTTGAATTTTATACATAATATATCTCATTTTTTAAACTTGTGGGGGAAACCATTCTTTGGGGGCCAAATAATGGTTTCCCCCACACCCCTTTCCA
>JAUNMW010000328.1 GCA_030537395.1 Clostridia bacterium
CGCAAGTCCCTGATCGCCAAGTTCAACGATCTGATCACCGGCAACGGCGGCAGCGTTGACAAGGTGGAAGAGTGGGGCAAGCGCCGTCTGGCCTATGCCATCGACTACAAGACCGAAGGTTACTATGTGCTGGTAAACTTCCAGGCCGAGGCTGAACTTCCCAAGGAACTGGAGCGCAACCTTCAGATTTCCGACAGCGTCATTCGCTACCAGGTGATCAAGCAGATCGAACGGAAAGTGGGCATCAAGCCCCGCGCCGTCCGTCCCGCTCCTGTGGCCCCCGCCGCGGAAGCCCCTGCCGCTGAAGAACCCGTGGAAACCCCTGCCGCCGAATAATCGGGAGGAGCGAAGATGAACAAGGTATTCTTGATTGGCAATTTGACCCGGGACCCGGAACTGCGTACCACGTCCACCGGTGATTCTGTGTGCTCTTTCTCCATCGCCGTCAATCGCCGCCGCCGCAGCAATGCGGAAGCGGGCCAGCCCGAGGCGGATTTCTTCCGCGTCAGCGCCTGGCGGCAGCTGGGTGAAAACTGCGCCAAGTATCTGGCCAAGGGCCGCAAGGTGTCCGTGGTGGGTTCTGTTTCCTGCCGCACCTATGTAGGCAGCGACGGACAGACCCGCGCCAGCCTGGAGGTAACGGCCGACGATGTGGAATTCCTGACGCCCCGCGGAGAAGCGGGCGAAGCCCCCACGGCTTACGCGCCTGCCGCTCCTGCCCCCCAGCCCGCCAACGCGAGCTATGGCAGCGCCCCCCAGGGCGACGGCTTTGTGCAGGTAGACGAAGAAGAATTGCCTTTCTAATCGCCTTTTAACGGAAATCATAAGAAGGAGGAAAACGAACATGTCTGAAGATCGTGGCGAAAAGCGTCCGCGTCCCCGTGGAAAACGCCCCCGCCGTAAGGTGTGCGATTTCTGCGTGAATAAGATCGAATACATCGATTATAAAGATGTAAACCGTCTGCGCCGTTCCATCAACGAACGCGGCAAGATCCTGCCCCGCCGCATGACCGGCAACTGCGCCAAGCATCAGCGTCAGCTGAGCGAGGCCATCAAGCGCGCCCGTGCCATCGCGCTGCTGCCCTACACGGTGGACTGAGCAGAATTTGCAAAGTTAAAAAGAAGCGTCGGTTTTCCGGCGCTTTTTTCGTTTGCGTGTTATGCTTTTTTGATTTTATATTAGAATAGAACCCGGATCAATAGAACTCGCAGCCGATTTCCATGCGCACCACCCGGCTGTTTTCCAGGTAGTAGCGCAGGGTCACGATGCCGTTGTCCGTGCGGTAATAGGTATAATCGATCCGATCGCTGAACGCGCTCAGATGGTACATCATGGCGTACTTGTGCTCGCCGGCATCGTAGTAGATGCTGCGGCTGCCGTCCTGATTGTAGGTTTGACCCATATCCCGGTACAGCTCGGTAATTTCGCTTTCCGTCATGCCGATCTTGGTTCTCCGGGGGCCGGTCATGGAAACGTCGCTGGTTTCCACGAAATACAGCATGTAGCCGTTGGCGGTCATATAGAACCGGGCCTCGCCCCAGGGATAGAGCAACTGCATGCTGTCGCTGGTGACGGCCACATCCTGAATGGCGTTTTGTTCCCGGGGCGTGCCGAATTTCTTGGTGAAAGCGTCCAGGGAGGTGGAAAGCAGGGTGAAATCGCTGAAATTATCCGAATCGTTGAAATAATGCTTGAAGGGCACCTTCACCTGATAGGTGCGCTCCAGCACGTTGCTCACCTTGCTGTAGCCGTTTACCGCCACCGCCTTCAGGGTGGATTTCCCGGCAGGCAGATAGAAGGGTTCCCCGGTGTAAATGGGCGAATTGGAAGTGGGGGTCTGGCCGTCCACGGTGTAGTAAATGGTAATATCCTTCAATTTCGGGTCCTTGGAATTCTTTTCGTCCTCCGTCTGATTGTAGCGCAGCCAGATGCGCTGCCGCCGCTCGTACGGCCCGGGCTCCAGAGAGGAAAGCGGCGCGGCGGGCCGGGGCAGATTGATGGTGTACTGAATGCGCATTTCATCGCTCACCAGATCGCTGGATACGGCCACGGCGCGGATGATATGGGTGCCTTCGTTCAGGTGGATGGGATCCGTATACAGGGTGCCGTCCTCCGGCAGAATGCCCTCATCCCCGAAAATATAATAGATTTCATAATCCTCGGCAGACAGAAGCTGCACATCCTGCTCCGCCTTGCGGGTGCCGGCCTCCTGGTCCGCCGTGGGGGTGGAGGGCAGCAGTTCCTCCCGCTGGCGGCGGAAGGACACATCCTGGGTTTTTTCGTAGGCCATTTTCAGAAAAGCGGCCAGCTCCATCTGCCGGTCCTGGCTTTCCATCAGGCGGGCCACCTGGCGGTACACGGAAGCGTCCGTGGGGGCCACGTCGGTATACAGCTTGGTATAAATCCTTTCGGCGTCGGCAGGACGGCCCGCCGCTTCGTAGGCGTCGGCCAATTGCATCAGCCGGTCATAAATATCCTCCCGCTCCGGCTCCATTTCATAGGCCTTTTCAAAGGTGGCAACCGAACGATCCACATAGCCCTGATCCAGCAGCTCCTGGCCGTAAGCCCACAGGGCATTGGCGTTGGCGTCGCGGCCCATGCGGGCCAGGATCAATTGGCCGGGGTCCGTCATTTTCAAATAAACAAACGCGCCGCCCGCGGCCAGCACCACCAGCACGATCACGATCGTCCACAAAAGGGCCCAATTGATCATGAACCGGCGAACGGGCTTTTTCTTTTTGCGGCTTCTTCCCTGCTGGCGGGGCAGCTCCGCTTTCCTTACGGCTTCCCGGTATTCGCTGGCCCGGACGCTTTCGGCCCGGGCTCGGGCACGGCTGGCCGATACGGGCTGGGCCGCGTCCTCTGCCGGAACGTCCACGGGCATATAGCTGCCCGGGCGGCCGCCGCGCTGCTTATCGGGCCGGCCCTGACGCCGGGCGGCCAGCCCTTCCCCCCGCTGTACCGGGGTCACCTGCGCGCCGCACTGCTCGCATACCACGGCCCCTTCCGGCAGGATATTGCCGCAAGGTGCACATACCATTGAATAACCCCCGTCCGGA
>JAUNMW010000329.1 GCA_030537395.1 Clostridia bacterium
GAGGAATAGTTTTATGCTTCACGTCGCAATGCTCAGCAAATGGCACGTACACGCCGACAACTACGCAAACTTCATTCAGGCCCAGCCCGACGCCCAAATCACCTGCGTATGGGACGAGGACGCCCAGCGGGGAAAAGCGTGGGGCGAACAGCTGAAGGTTCCCTTCATTGCCGATCTGGACGAGTTGCTCTCCCGCCCGGACGTGGACGCCGTGATCATCGATTCCCCCACCAACATGCACAAGGACTTGATGGTGCGTGCTGCCAACGCCGGCAAGCATATCTTCACCGAAAAGTGCATGTGCCTCACTGTGAAGGACTGCGACGAAGTGATCCAGGCCGTGGAAAAAGCAGGCGTGATCTTCACCATCAGCTTCCCTCAGCGCACCCGAGGCCGCAATCTGCTGATCAAAAAATTAGTGGAGGACGGCGTGCTGGGCGATGTGACCATGCTGCGCGTGCGCTGCAGCCATGACGGGGCCACCGCGGGCTGGCTGCCGGATTACTGGTATGATCCCGAAACCACCGGCGGCGGGGCCATGATGGATTTGGGAGCCCATCCCATGTATCTGTCCCGCTGGATCCTGGGCAGGCCCGCCCGCATTTCCTCCATGTTCAATACCCGCACAAACCATCCCGTGGACGACAACGCGGTGTGCACCATCGAGTTTGAAAACAAAGCCATCGCCGTTTCCGAAACCAGCCTGATTTCCGGCCTGAATCCCGAATCGTTGGAAATCTACGGCACCAAGGGCGTGCTGATGGGCGTGGATGGTTCCCTCCGCCTGCGCACCAGGGATACCGCCCAGTATGTGGATGGCGGCTGGGTGGATTTGAAGCCCCTGCCGGATCAACCCTTGCCCCTGCGTCAGTTTATCGACAGCGTCCTTTACGGCAAGCCCGTGCAGTTCGGCCTGCTGGAAGGCCGCGACCTGACCGAAATCATGGAGAACGCTTACATTTCCCACAGGGAGCATCGTGAAGTGACGTTCTAAACTGTTAACAGTCTTGTTCTCAAGGACGAAATTCAAGTTCAATTCCAGCAGGGGGGAACGTTGAGGCCTGCGCGGCCTCAAACTCTGCGCCAGGGGACTTCGCCCCCTGGACCCTTTTAGCCGAAGCTGCTTGAGAGAATACAAGATTCAAGTTCCGGCTGTTACGCTGGGGTTACGAAAAGTTTGATGGCTTCTGGCCCAAGGAAACAGGAGAGAAGAGCGGGAAAATGAGAGCCTAAGAAGACTTGTTTTCTCGTCCAAACTTGCTGGAGGGGCTTTCATTTTCCCGCTCTTCTCTCCTATTTTCCCGGATGCTTTGCATCCGGGTTGGCGGCTGAAAGCCGCCGGGCCAGAAGCACAACGGCGTGAAGATTGGCTTCCGTGGTATCTCCAAGCAACAGCGGGAACAACGTTTTTTCAACCCACCAAGTTACATCCGCTATTGCGGGTCCAGGGGATGATCCCCTGGTCGGGGTCTGGGGCGGATAGCCCCAGCGTAACCCTTCGTTACCTTTGATATTCATCCTTGAGAACATAACTGTTAGTAGTATTACATGGTAATTCATGCAATTCTTTTTCCATTGCCTTATTTACAATGAGGAACATGCCATGAGCGAACAGATTTCCATGCTTTCCCCCGCCATGCCTCAGCCGCTGCCGGCCCGCTTGCGGCCCGAAACGCTGGATGAAATCATCGGTCAGCAGCATTTGCTGGGAAAGGGCAAGGTGCTGCGGCGCATCGTGGAGGGGGATCAGGTAAGCTCCATGATCTTCTGGGGCCCGCCCGGAGTGGGCAAAACCACGCTGGCCCATGTGATCGCCAATCACACCAAAGCCAAATTCATCAATTTCTCCGCCGTCACCAGCGGGATCAAGGAAATTCGCGGCGTCATGCAGGAGGCCGACGCGAATCTGCGCTACGGCGAGCGCACCATCGTATTTGTGGATGAAATCCACCGGTTCAACAAGGCCCAGCAGGATGCTTTTTTGCCTTTTGTGGAAAAGGGCAGCATCATCCTGATCGGAGCCACCACGGAGAACCCCTCCTTCGAGGTCAACGGCGCGCTTTTGTCCCGGTGCAAGGTGTTTGTGCTCAAGGCCCTGACAGAGGAGGAAATCGCCGCGCTTTTGCGGCGCGCGCTGACCAGCCCCAAAGGCTTTGGCGGGCAGAAGATCGAATTGGCGGACGACGTGCTGCTTTTGATCGCTCATTTTGCCAATGGCGACGCCCGGGCCGCTCTGTCTACCCTGGAAATGGCAGTGCTGAATGGAGAAATCGATCCAGAGGGCGTTACCCACGTGACCAAGGAGATCGTGGAGCAGTGCACCGCCCGGAAATCTCTTTTGTACGATAAGGACGGAGAGGAGCATTATAATCTGATCTCTGCCCTGCATAAATCCATGCGCAATTCGGATCCGGACGCGGCGGTATACTGGCTGGCCCGGATGCTGGAAGCGGGCGAGGACCCATTGTATATTGCCCGTCGGGTGACCCGCTTCGCCAGTGAGGATGTGGGCCTGGCCGACCCCCGGGCCCTGGAGCTGGCCGTGGCGGCGTATCAAGCCTGCCACTTTATCGGCATGCCGGAATGCAGCGTGCATTTGACCCAGGCGGTAGTGTATATGTCCCTGGCCCCCAAATCCAACGCCCTGTACATGGCCTATGAAAGCGCCAAGCGGGACGCCCTGACCCAGCTTTCCGATCCCGTGCCGCTGCACATCCGCAACGGCGTGACCACGCTGATGCAGAACCTGGGCTACGGAAAGGGCTACCAGTACGCCCATGACACGGAGGAAAAGCTGACGGACATGCGCTGCCTGCCCGACTCCCTGCTGGGGAAGGAATACTATCTGCCCACCGATCAAGGACTGGAAGGCCGGTACAAGGAAAGGCTTGCCCAAATCAAGGAATGGAAAAAAGAGCAGGAAAATAAGAAAAATTCCAACCGCTAACGTTTCCATACGTCCGCTGAAGCCAGCAGGTATATTGACTTTGTTCCATTCCTTGGATATAATAGAAATTGGAAATTATAAAATACCGGCGGCGCTGTTCAACCGACG
>JAUNMW010000330.1 GCA_030537395.1 Clostridia bacterium
GCATCTTTTTTCGCTTTTGTTATGTCATTATGAGTTTAGAAACACACTCTAGTCATTCATTCGGTCTAAACCGTTTTGCGCACTATAAAATCTCAACTCTTAACTCTTAACTCTCGTTTCTCCTCTCAACTCTCAACTCTTAACTCTCAAGCTAATCAATCTGTACTCTGTGCTCTGAACTCTGTACTCCAATCTCAGATTTTGTCCCTAAAGTTGATCGTTTCCCCGCTGCGTATCCGCTGCCGGTACTGTTCCCGGGTCTTTTTGTCTATGTGCGCGATATCCACACCCATACTGACCGGATTCTGCCGCAGCATGCCATTTTCCAGGGGTCTGCTGGCCCCGGCCCGCACGCTGGCTGCAATCCGCTCGCTCACTTGCTGGGCGGTATAGCGCATGCTGTCCCGCTGCAGTTCTTCCCCGTGCACCGCGTAAAAAGCGTCCTTCACGCTCACACCGCGGCCCGGAGCGGTCAGGCGCAGAAAAACGGGATGGCTCAGTTCCCGCATCAGATCAAAATCCGGGAAATCCCGTTTCATTTCCTCCGCCTGGCGGATCAGCTCGGTAAAGTGTCCGCGCAGCGCTGCGCCTTTAACGCTTCTGTCCGTCTGCGCCATAGGAAGCCGGGCGGCGTCCTCCCGCAGGCGGGCGGCCATTTCTTCCGGCTGAACGGCTGGATCGCCGTATCGCTCCTTCAGCGCCTCCATTACCGGCTGACAGGCCTCCCATTTTGCCTTGTAGTCCTGGTGATTCCGGAATCGCTGCTGAATGGCAGACTGAATCCGCTGGCTCACCGCGGCCTCGTATTCCTGTCTGTACTCGTTCTCGATCAGTTGCTGAAAGGATGGCTTTTCCTTTTCGCTGCTCATCGGCTGGTTTTCCGCTGTTTCCGTGCCGGTCACGTGCCCGGCGCTTGCTTCCTCCTGAAGCTTTTCCTCCGGCAGCTGCCGAATTTCCGTATTTTCCATCGTTTCCTCCTGGCCGTATGTCGGCCGTTTTCGTCTGCGTTCTTTGCCCTCGTTCACTTATAGAACGATCGGCGGGATGGCGAATCCTTGCTCTTTTTATATCAAATTCCCGAAGGAAATAAGAGCCCCCCTCTGCTATGCTTTTTAATCCGGTCTGCTCACATTGCGGCTGTTTTCCCGGGCCCTCAACATATGCGCCGCGTTGGCGGTGCCTACTTCGCCGGTCGGGGCTTCTCCCTTTTGTTCGCTGCGCCGGCGCAGGGCTTCCACCTCTCCGTTCAGGCCCAGGATTCCCCGAGCCATCCGCTCCGCCGTGTCCGGCTCGTATTTTTTGGCCAGCTCCAGCGCCATCTGCTGCCACATGGCCAGCCATTGCCGCATGGTGCCGTTCTTTTCCACATCCCGGATCAGTTCCTCTTTCCGGCTGAAATCCATCATACCCAGCAGCAGCAGGCTTTGATCGCTGAGCTGCGGATTGAACACCCCCGCCCGAAGCAGCTGCAGTGCCAATTCATTCTGCGCCATTTTGCTGTACGCATTCTGCTTCTGAGCCGCCACATGAATATCGAATACCGGCTTTCGCCAGCCCATTTCCCGTCCAATCAGGGGCGGATTGGGCTGCAGCTGCAGCCCCGAGGAATCAAACTGAATGAATTCATAGGCCGATTGCTGTCCCATGATGCGGAAAGCCCGGGGCACCTCATAAAATTGGCGAATTCTCTCGATCACCTTTTCGATCAATTTGCCGTATGCCCTGTAGGTGCCCTTGTTCCCGTCCCGGCTGGTGCGGCCCGCGGCCTCCTGCTGGGCCGCAATGCCGCTGGCCGCCGTCACGCCGGAGGTGATCCCATTGGTCACGTCCATATTGCCGCAGGTCTGCTTCAATTCTTCAATTTTATTATTCAAATGCTGCACATAGATTGTATCCAGGGGATAATGCTGAATCGGCATCATATCCGCTTCACCCAGTCCCCCTTCCACCTCCACCACCGGATTGGTAAAGTCCAGGAACTGGTCCAGATTGATGGCCGAATCCGCCTTTCTGAAAAAGCGGGGAAGCGTGCCTGCCCGGGCGTTCATACTGATGGCATAATCCAGCAAATCGATGCTTTCCTGGGCGTCCCGTCCCAAATCGATATACCCCCAGCCCGCCGGGCTCCCCTTCTGGGGAAACAGCACGTCCAGCACAAAGGGATACTCCCCGTCGTCGTACCATCCCCTTTCCCGGAAAAGCGGATCATCCTCGCTGGCATACAGTACCTCCAGCCCGCAATACTTGCAGTAATGCAGCCGCTCCTGTCCATTTTCAAAGGTATGGTAGTACCAATCCACAACCAGCGCTTTATCCTCCATGCTTACGGAGCTTTCGGAAGCGTACCTGGAAAGACTGAAATCGCTCTGCATATTCACTCCGGCCAATTGCGGATAGGTTTTGATCAGCAGATCCCGGTCCTGCGCGCTTACCAGAAACACGTTCCGGCTCTGCTGAATGTCCTCAATTCCCGGCTCCCAGAACAGGTTCAGCAGATCGATCCCGCAGATGTTCACATCCCCCAGCCCGTTCAGCTTGGTGCTGTCCCAGTACACCGCGTAGGCCGCCGTGCCGTGCTTGTTCTTTTCCCACGCCTGCTTTCCGTACACTTCCTCGAAATGGTTCTGCTCCAGGATCACCGGCAGGATGCTGGTCAGCCGCTTGGCCTCCTGCTGGTCCCCTTCCTCCCGGGGCAGGATCACCGGCTCCGGGTAAGCGTCCATCATGTCCGCGTGCTTGCCCAGAATCACGTTCACCAGCCATTTGGTGGGCCGCTTGGGGTCCCTGGGGTTTCCCTGCTCCGCCATGGTGTCCCAGGCATGCCCCCGCCACCACTTTTCATCCTCCAGCAGGCGGCTTTCCAGCTTCGCCTTCCCCGCCTTGTACTTCTTTAGAATCCGGTTGGCCTCCATCAGCCGCTCGCGGGTTATTCGTTTGACAATCATTTCGCTCATTCTCTCGCCTCCCTTGTCGATATCAGAGAGTTAAGAGTGAAGAGTTGAGAGTTGAGATTTTATAATGTCTTTGATAAATGGAATCCAAATCGCACGACTAT
>JAUNMW010000048.1 GCA_030537395.1 Clostridia bacterium
ACGGATTGTAAAACAAACACTATATAAATCTCAACTCTTAACTCTTTTACAATTCCATATTTGCCGCCCCGCAGAATCCCCACTTGATTTTGCATGCCGCTTGACGTATGATAAAGCGGAAGGGAGGGATTCGCATGCAATTGCCGGAATTATTGGCTCCTGCCGGAGGAATGGCGCAGCTGAAAGCGGCGCTGCGGTTCGGGGCGGACGCGGTATACGGCGCGCTGCCGGCCTTCGGATTAAGGGCGTTTGCCGGAAATTTTACATGGGAAGAGTTGGAAGAAGCGCTCAGGCTGGTTCATGGAGAAAAGAAAAAGTTTTATTTAACGCTGAATATTCTGCCCTACGAGGATGAACTGCCTGCGCTGGCGGACACGGCGCGCCGGGCGTATGAGATGGGCGTGGATGCGGCGCTGGTCAGCGATTTGGGCGCGTTTTTGATGCTGCGAAGGGAAGTGCCGGGGCTGAAGCTGCACATCAGCACCCAGGCGAACACCCTGAACGGCGAAGCCGCCCGATTTTATTATGCGCAGGGGGCAGAGCGCATTGTGCTGGCCCGGGAGCTGTCGCTGGCCCGGATCGGGGAGCTGCGGAAAACGCTGCCCGATGATCTGGAGCTGGAAGCCTTTGTACATGGGGCTATGTGCATGAGCTATTCCGGCCGCTGCATGCTCAGCGACCATTTGACGGGCCGGGGCGGCAACCGGGGGGCCTGCGCCCAGCCCTGCCGCTGGGAATACGCATTGGTAGAAAAAAAGCGGCCAGAGGAGTACTGGCCCATCGAAGAGGATGGGCGGGGCACTTACCTGCTGTCCGCTTATGATTTGAACATGCTTGCCCACCTGCCGGAGCTGACGGCGGCGGGCATTGCGAGCCTTAAAATCGAAGGCCGCATGAAAACGGAATACTATGTAGCTACGGTAGTGGGGGCTTACCGCCGGGCGCTGAACGCGTTGGGGGAAAGCGAAAATGCTTACCGCGCTCTGCTGCCCGAGCTGGAAGGGGAGCTGCGCAAGGCCAGCCACCGCGCCTTCAACACCGGCTTTTATTTCGGCCCGCCCGCGCCCATGGCCGGGGCCGCGGGGTTCACCCAGGAAATGGAGTATGTGGCCCGGGTGGAAAGCTGGCGGGACGGCCAGGCCGTGCTGCGCCTGAAAAACCGCTTTTATGTGGGCGATACCCTGGAGCTGCTCTGCCCCGATGGGTCCTTCCCCTTCCAGGTGGAAGATATCATACTGACGGATTCGGGCGAGCAGGTGAATACCGTGTCCATCGCCGGACAGCGGGTCACGATCCCCCTGCCGCATCCCGCGGCGGAGGGTGATTTCCTGCGCGGGCCCAACCGGAACCATCAGGCCTGATCCTGTTTTCATTCCATGATGTTATATATAAGCGCCGAATTTCAGGGAATGTGTTCAAACAGATCGTCGCCCTGATCATCGAGGCCCACGTTGGAATAGTACAGACCGAAAACGTTGTTGGCATGGGGGCCCCAGTCCTGCACGATCAGGCCGTTGCTGCGCTGGGAAGCATGGCAGTCAAAGGCGGCCTTGGCCACATCGAAAGCGGTTTGCCCGCCGAAAGCGCTGAGGGGCTGCCGCCAATCGAGGGTCAGGGTGTTTTGCTTGTACAGGTGCAGGTACAGCTTTTGAATCTGCCAGGGCTCGCCCAGATTGGGCAGATAGGCCCCGTCCGCGGCCCGGTCTATGGCTTTGATCATGGCGTCGGCGCAGACCCGGTGGGCCCCGTGGCCGTATTCGCCGCCCTTGTCGTGGGTGACCACCACGTCGGGCCGGTATTCCCGCAAAAGCCCGGTCACGTATTCCACCACGGGCTTTTCGCCCCAGAAGCCATAGCTGTCGCCCAGGGAATTATTTTTGATGTCCTTGAAAACGCCCATACGGGGATATTCCCGCACGCCGCACAGCCACAATCCATCCAGCAGCTCATTGCGGCGGCAGGAGGTTTGATCGGTAAGATAGCACACGATCACGTGCTTTTGCATCTGGGCGGTGTAATAAGGGATCACGCCGCCGAAAAACAGCAGCTCATCATCCGCGTGGGCGGAAAGCACCAGAAGATCGGCCTTGCCCTGCCAGGGCTTCCAATCCTGCACCCATTCAGGCTTTTCCCCTTCCCCCAGCAGGGTGATTTCCGCAATGGAAAGGGTATCGTTCCTGTCCGGCACAACGCGCAGCCGCCGGATACCGGGCAGGGGCAGAAAGCTGTTGGCGTACTGCCGGGCATCGGAGGCGACGGTGACCCAGGCCCCATCCTGCCAGGCGTCCACCCGGTAGGGGGCCTCCCGCCCCGCAAAACACAGATACAGCCCGAAGCAAGGTGCGTTTTCCGGGGTGCTGATTTCCAGATATTTTCCGGTGTAATAGGTCAGATACGAATGATCCTGCATATCGGCCTTCCGGCCCTGCGAAGCGGGCGCTGCGATGAATTCGCAGCGCCCGGTTATATCCTGCGCTTCCTCCGCCACGGCGGCGAAGGCGAGCGGCAGGCACAGCAGCACCAGGATCATAAGAAGCAGTGCTTTTTTCATGAATGGCTATTCCTTATTCGGCAGATTTGGTTTTCCGGGTCCGGGGCTTCTTTTCAGCCGCGGGCTTTTCTGTTTTCTCAGCTTTGGGCTTAGCGGCGGCTTTCTTCACCGGCGCGGCCTTGGGCGCTTTCTCTGCCTTGGGCTTGGCGGCCCGGGGCTTCTTGGGCGCAGGCGCTTCCTTTTCTTCCGGGGCGGGGGCCGCTTCGGGGGCAGGCGCTTCTTCCGCAGGCGCGGCGGCAGGCGCTTCCGCGATCACCGGCGCGGGAATGGACAGCATATCCCGGTACAGGGACATGTACATTTCCGCGGAGTGGGACCAGGAATAATCGCCCGTCATGGCCCGACGCTGCAGGGTGGCCCAAATGTCCTTATGCTCCCGATAGAAGCAAGTGGCCCGGCGCAGGGTGTAGAGCATATCGTGGGCATTGTAATTGAAGAAGGAGAAGCCGTTGCCCGCGCCGTTGGCTTCGTTGTAGGAAAGCACGGTGTCCCGCAGGCCGCCGGTTTCGCGCACAACGGGCAGGGTGCCGTAGCGCAGGGAGATCATCTGGCTCAGTCCGCAGGGCTCAAACTGGGAAGGCATAAGGAAAATATCCGCGCCGGCATAAATGCGGTGGGCCAGGGCCCCATCCATCTTGAAGCGGGCGGCCACCCGGCCGGCATACTGCTGCTCGGCCCAGCTGAACAGGTTCACGTACTTGGCGTCGCCCATGCCCAGCACCACCAGCTGCACGTCCTCATCCATGATTTCGCTGATCACCCGATCCACCAGATCCAGGCCCTTCTGATTGCTCAGGCGGCTGATGATGGCGATCACGGCGGCTTCGGGCCGCTGCTCCAGGCCCAATTCAGCCTGAAGGGCTTTCTTGCATTCCGCCTTGCCGGTCAGATCATCCACGGTATAGTTGGCGGGGATCAGGGGATCGTGCTCCGGATCGTATTCCACGATGTCAATGCCGTTGAGCACGCCGGACAGATGGTTCCGCTTGGCGCGGAGCAGGCCGTCCATGCGTTCGCCGTAATACGCGGTTTGTATTTCCTCAGCGTAGGAGGGGCTGACGGTGGTGATTTCATCGGCGTACACCAGGCCGGCCTTCATAAAGTTGGCGCAGCCGAAGCATTCCAGCTTGTCGTCGGTGAAGTATTCATCCGTCAGGCCCAGAATATCCTGCACATCCCGGATGCCGAAAATGCCCTGGTACTGCAAATTATGGATGGTGTACACCGTGCGGATGCCGGCATAGAAGGGCAGGGGATCATACTGGATACGAAGCAGGGCGGGGATCATGCCGCTCTGCCAGTCGTTGGCGTGGATGATGTCGGGCCTGAAGCCCAGCAGCGGCAGGGCGTTCAGCACGCCCCGGCAGAAGAAGCCGAAGCGTTCATGCTCGTCGCCGCCCATGCCGTAAATATAGCTGCGGCCGAAATAATATTTATTGTCCACAAAGTAATAGGTTACGCCGTTGTACACCAGGCTTTCGATGCCGCAGTACTGCTTGCGCCAGCCCAGCTCCACTTCAAAATCCAGCTCGTGGCGCATCTGGCTCACGTATTCCTCGGGAATGGCGCTGTACAAAGGCAGGATCACCCGCACATCGTTGCCCTTGGCCGCCAGCACGGGAGAAAGAGCGCCCACCACGTCGGCCAGGCCGCCGGTTTTAACGAAGGGGACGCATTCTGAGGTGGTAAACAGAATATTCACGAATTTTCACCTCCGGATAAAATGAAGCGGGCGGATGGAAAGATTCATCCGCCCGCGGGCACAGGAAGCGAAGACAAAATCCGCCGATCCCGCAAAAGGATGATTACACGGTGTAGTTCTTCGCCACCACGATGGGATAGCTCTTGGTTGCAAGCAGCCGGCCCTTTTCGGAAACGGTGGCCTGCTTATCCATGATGCAGTACTGCAGCTCGGCGCCGTCCTGTACCTTGCCGTCCTGCATGATGATGCAGTTGCGCACCACAGCGCCTTTGCCAATGTGCACGCCGCGGAACAGAATGCTGTTTTCCACGGTGCCTTCGATGATGCAGCCGTCGGCGATCAAGGAATTCTTCACCTTCGCGCCGCTCATATGCCGGGTGGGCATTTCATCCCGCAGCTTGGTGAGCACGGGCCGGTCGGCGGGGAAAATATCCTTGCGGGTTTCGGGATCCAGCAGTTCCATGGAGCAGTTGAAATAGCTCTGGATGGAATCCATGGGCCAAGCGCGGCCGGGATTCTCGTAACCGTACACCTTCAGGGTCTGCTTGTTGATGGCTTCCATCAGCACGTCGCGGGTCAGGTGATGATAACCCTGGGATACCGCTTCATCCACCACTTCGATCAGCAGCTCGCGGCGGATGCAGAAGGCTTCCAGATAGGTATAGGGCAGATGGGGGATGGTGGGGCTGGATTCCAGCGCGGACACCCGGCCGTCCTCTTCCACCTGGATGTAGCGGCCGTAGCTGTTGCGGCGGGCGCCGGGATCCCGGGTGTACATGAGGGTGATATCGGCGCCGGAGGCCTCGTGAGCTTCCACCATGGCGTCAAACTGCGCGGTGAAGAGCATATGGGTATCGGTGGATACCACATAGCGTTCCTTGCTGCGGCGCAGATAATGCAGATTGGCGTGCAGCGCATCCAGGAAGCCGGTGTAAACGCCCACGTTGTCATTGTTGGTGAAGGGGGGCAGGAACACCAATCCCGCATGCTTGCCGTGCAGGTCCCATTCGCGGCCGGAGCCCAGATGGTCCATCAGGCTGTTGTAGTTCTTTTGGGTGATAACGCCCACGTTGCGGATGCCGCTGTCCACCATGGCGGACAGGGGAAAGTCAATGATGCGATACCGGCCGCAGATTGGCACGGCGGCCACGGCGCGGTCAGCCGTCAGTTCTTTCATCTGATTGACCCGATCGCCGGTATAAATAATTCCCATGATGTCTTTCACGGTCGTATCCTCCTGATCACTCTTCGCCGAATTGCTCGCCGGCAGTTACCTTGCCGCCTTCGGGAACCACAGCGTCCTGGCCCACAACGGCAATCAGGCCCGCGCCTTCGCCCACGGTGGCGTTAGCGGAAATCACGGCGTTCTCGGCCACGATGGCGCGGCGCACGATAGCGCCCTTTTCAATCTTCGCGCCGGGCATGATCACGCTGTCGATCACCTGCGCGCCTTCCTCCACCACCGCACCGGAGGAGAGGATGGAGTGGATCACATGGCCGTACACCTGGCAGCCTTCGGTGATCAGGCAGTTTTCCACCTGCGCGTTGTCCGCCACAAACTGGGGGATCATGCCCAGGTTCCGGGCGTAGATGCGGTTCTTCTTGTCGTGCAGATCAATTTCGGGATGATCCGCCAGCAGGTCCATATTGGCTTCCCACAGGCTTTCGATGGTGCCCACGTCCTTCCAGTAATCGTTGAAGGAATAGGCGGTCATCTTCTGGCCGTCGGCCAGCATCTTGGGGATAATGTTCTTGCCGAAGTCATTGGAGGAGTTGGGGTCCTTTTCGTCTTCCGTCAGGTACTTGCGCAGCTTTTCCCAGGTGAACACATACACGCCCATGGAGGCGTTGTTGGACTTGGGATTCTTGGGCTTTTCCTCGAATTCGATGATGTTGTCGTTTTCATCGGTGTTCATGATGCCAAAACGGCTGGCTTCTTCCCAGGGCACCTGGCGCACGGCGATGGTGGCGTCGGCCCCATGGCTTTCGTGATGGGCCACCATGGCGGCGTAATCCATTTTATAAATATGGTCGCCGGAAAGGATGAGCACGTAATCGGGATTGTACTGCTCGATGAAGCCCAGGTTCTGATAAATGGCGTTGGCTGTGCCCTTGTACCATTCGCCGGTGGAGCCGGTCTGATAGGGGGGCAGCACGAACACGCCGCCGTTTACCAAGTCCAGATCCCAGGGAGAACCGCTGGCGATATAGGCATTCAATTCCAGGGGCCGGTACTGGGTGAGCACGCCCACCACGTCGATTCCGGAATTGGAGCAGTTGGACAGGGGAAAATCGATGATCCGGTATTTACCGCCATAGGGAACGGCAGGCTTGGCCATGTGCCGCGTCAGGATCCCCAAACGGCTGCCCTGCCCGCCGGCCAGCAGCATGGCGACACAGCGTTTTTTACGAAGCATACGAAACACGTCCTCCTCATGCTTGTTATTTTCTCGAAACGCATATACTGCGTCTTTCTACATTATTCTATATGATTTTGTAAATTCGTTCAATGGATAATCATTGACCAATTTGTCAATCCTTCGCCTTTTTGGACGATTTCGGTTTCTCCGCCAGGCGCTTGACCTTGAAATAGACCGTGGACAGGGGCGGCACGCACATCTGGCAGGAATAAGGCAGCCCTTCCTGGGGCGTCTTTTCCGCTTTGATGGGCGCGGCGTTGTACTGGTTGCTGCCGGCGTATTCCTCCCGGTCGGAATTGAGCAGCTCCGTCAATTCGCAGTTGAAAGGCAGAGCCACCCGGTACTGGCCGTAGGGCACCGGGGTAAAATTGGTCACCACAACGATGGGGGTATGGCGGCCCGCCAGGCGCATGAAGGCCACGATGCTGCGCTGATTGTCGTTCACGTTCAGCCACTTGAAGCCGTCCCAGCTGTCGTCGATCTGGTGCAGCGCGGGCAGATCCCGGTACAGGTGGTTCAGCTCCCTCACGTATTTCTGCATTTCCGGATGCCGTTCGTACATCAGCAGGAACCAATCCAGCTGGTCGGTATCCTTCCATTCGATCACCTGGCCGAATTCCCCGCCCATGAACAAAAGCTTTTTGCCGGGATGGGCCATGTAATAGCCGTACAGCGCCCGCAGGCCCGCAAACTTGCGCCACCAGTCGCCGGGATTCTTGTCCAGCATGGAATGCTTGCCGTGCACCACCTCGTCGTGGGAGAAGGGCAGGATGTAATTCTCGCTGAAGGCGTACATCATGGCGAAGGTGAGCTTATCGTGATGGTACTGGCGGTAGATGGGGTCCATGCCGATGTAGGACAGCATATCGTTCATCCAGCCCATGTTCCATTTGAAGCCGAAGCCCAGGCCTCCTTCGTAGGTGGGATGGGTCACCCGGGGGAAGGCGGTGGATTCTTCGGCGATGGTGATGGCTCCGGGGCATTCCCGGTACACCGTCTGGTTCAGCCGCTGCAGGAAGGCGATGGCGTCCAGGTTTTCCCGGCCCCCGTCCTTGTTGGGCAGCCACTGGCCCGGCCCTTTGCCGAAATCCAGATACAGCATGCAGCTGACCGCGTCGCAGCGCAGGCCGTCCGCGTGGTATTCCCTGAGCCAGTAAATGGCGTTTGAAATCAGGAAGCTGCTGACTTCGCCCCGGCCGTAGTCAAACAGGGTTGTGCCCCATTGGGGCATTTCGGCGCGCCGGGGATCGGGATGCTCGTAGCAGGGCGTGCCGTCAAAGCGGCGCAGGCCGATTTCATCCTTGGGGAAGTGGGCGGGCACCCAGTCCAGGATCACGCCGATTCCCGCCTGATGCAGCCGATCCACCAGCACGCGGAACTGATCCGCCGTGCCGTAGCGGCTGGTGGGGGCGTAATAGCAGGAAACCTGGTAGCCCCAGGAGCCGTCGAAGGGATGCTCCATCACCGGCAGCAGCTCCACGTGGGTGTAGCCCATTTTTTGCATGTAAGGCACCAGCAGATCGGAAATTTCGGCGTAATTGAGCACCCTGCCGTCCTCGCCCCGCCGCCAGGTGCCCAGGTGCATTTCGTAAATGTTCATGGGGCTGCGGTAGGGGTTGCGGGATGCCCGCGCTTCCATCCATTTCTGATCATGCCACACATAGCCGGACAGATCCCGAAGGAGGCTGGCGGTGTTGGGGCGCAGTTCGTTTTCAAAGCCGTAGGGGTCCGCCCGCAGGTGCCAGGAATCGTCCGCGCAGTGAATGGCGTACTTGTAGGAGCGCAGGCGTTCCGCCGCCTGGGGATAGTTGAAACGATCCGGGTCCCTTTCCGGAGTGAACAGGGAAGCGGGAAGGCGCAGCTCCCAGATGCCGTCGAACTGCTTCTGCATGGGATAGGCCGTCTGTTCCCAGCCGCAGAATTCGCCGGTCACGAAAACTTCCTTGGCGTTGGGGGCCCATACGGAAAACTGCCACTTTCTTTCCCCATATTCCTCTACGGGATGTGCGCCCAGGAAATTGTACGCGTCGAAGCATTGACCCTGATGAAAGCTTTCTCTCCTTTTAGCATCCGGTGGATTATACCACATAAACGAGAATCCTCCTCTCGGTATTCTGCTGTACTGAATCAATTATAGCATGAATCTGCCGAATTTACCAGTTTTTTATGATGGTTTTTTGCACATAATAGCATCGTCCCGTCCTTTTGAAGAAAAAACGGGAAAAAACCTGTATTCGGAGGCTTTTCATGGAGCGTGAAACCGCTTTTTTGTCGTCGTTTTCGGGATATATGCGTTTAAGGCCCGGGCCGGGCTTGAGGGACCGGGTGCGCAGGGCCGCGCAGGCGGCGGCGGATACGCCCCGGGACGCTCTGTCTCCCGCCGGTATATGGATAGAGGATCATGCCCGGTTTCTGCTGGATGAAGCGGAGCGCCTGATCCGGGATACCCGGTTTTCGCCCCGGCTGCCCGCCTGCGGCGGTACGCCCCGGACGCTGCGCTGGGCCTGGGAAATCTGCCGAAGAGGAGAGGGCGAAATATCCGCTTCGCTGATCCTGCGCGTCGTTCGGGAGGCGCCGGACGGCGCGGAAATCACCCAGCGGGAATTGCACGCCCTGCCCGCGGCGCTTTCCTGCGCCGTTTTTGAAAGCCTGTCGCCCCTGCTGGAGGGCTGCTGCCGGGAGAGGGATTTGCAGCGCAAGGCGGAAGCCTGGGCCGGGGAAATCGCCGCCGGGAAACGGGAGGATCTGCCCCGGGACCCGGCTCTGCTTTTCAGGGTGCGCCAATCCGCCGCTTTTCAGGACGCGCCGGAAAACAGGGCGCAGACGGCTCCCTTCGGACAGGATGAGGAAGAAGCGATCCGGCGGCTTCAGAAAAGGTGGACGGAGGAGGGGCTGCTGGCGGGTCGGCTGATCACATCCCTGCACAGACTTCAGGAAATCCCTTTTGACCGCATCGGGGAGCGGCTGAGCCCGGCAGCGGCGGCGCTGCGGGAGGATGGCGTATACAGCCGCATGGACGCGGAAAGCCGGGAGGATTACCGCCAATGCGCCTGCCGCATCGCCCGCCGCCTGGGCGTTTCGGAAGCCTCCACCGCCAGGGCCGCCGTGGCTCTGGCAGCGGGGAAAACGAGCGTTGAGGGTCAGGCTGGGTATTATTTGAAGGAACGCCCGGACCTGATCGGCGTCTACCTGATGAAACGGAAGAAGCCTTCCTTTGCGCTCAGGAACCGGGAAGGCCTGTTTCTGCTGGCATTGTACGGCGGCACGGCGGCGGGCCTTTTTTTTGCCGCGCTGCTGGGGGCCCCCTGGTATCTGTGGGGATGCGCCGCCCTGTGTGTTTCCCAAATCGTCCGGCAAATCGCATACAGGATCGTCAGAAAAGCGTTTCCCGCCCGGTTGCTGCCCCGGATCGCGCTGAAAAAGCTGGATGAAAAAAGGCGCACGCTGGCGGTGGTGCCCGCGCTGCTTACCTCCCGCCCCCAGGCCCTGCGTATGATGCGGCAATTGGCCGTGCTGCGAAAGGCCAACCCGGACCCCTTTTTGGATTTTATGCTGCTGGCCGATTTTGCCGACAGCCGGGAGGAAAGCCTGCCGGAGGATGAAGAGATCCTGCTGGCGGCAAAATCCGCCCTGGATGCGCTGAACCGGCAGGAGGGCGGAGGATATTACTATCTGCACCGGGCCCGAAAATGGGATATGGGCCAAAGCCGATTCACGGGCCGGGAGCGGAAGCGCGGCGCGCTGGAGGCACTGAATCATTTGCTGACGGAAGGAGAATGCAGGGATCATTTTCTGTATATGTCCACAGAGCCCAAAGCGCTGAAAGGCCGCTATCAATACGTGATCACGCTGGACGCGGACACCTTTCTGCCGCCCGGCGTGGCCTGCCAATTGGTAGGGGCCATGGAGCATCCCCTGCAGAAGGGCCGGGTCGCCGTGATCCAGCCCCGGATGGAGGTGGGGGCGGACACTGTGCGCACCCGGGTTCAAAAGCTTTTCGGGGGTCGGGGCGGGGTAGACCCCTACCACCTGGCGGTGCAGGATGCGTACCAGGATCTGTTCGGCCAGGGCTCCTTCGTGGGCAAGGGCATTTATGATCCCGTTCTCTTTCTGAAAAAAACGGAGGGGAGGTTCCCCGCCGGACGGCTGCTGAGCCATGACCTGATCGAGGGTGAAACCGCGGGCAGCGCCCTGGCGGAGGATATTGTGTGCTATGACGGGCATCCAGCCGCTCTTTCCGGCTGGCAGAAGCGGCTGCACCGCTGGACCCGGGGAGACTGGCAGCTGCTTCCCTTTCTGTGGGACCGGCGGCTGAAAATGCTGTCCCGCCACAAAATATGGGATAATCTGCGGCGCTCCCTGCTGCCCGGGGCTCAGGTAATTCTGCTGTTGGCCGGCGCTTTTCTTCGCATGCCCGCCCTGTGGCTGATTTCCCTGCCCTGGCCTCTGCATGGAATCCTGATTCGGCTGCTGCCTCTCCCCGGAAAGGCGTTCACTTTGCTGGACGCCGCTTGCCGGGCCCTGTACCGTCAATTCGTCAGCCATCGGGGGCTGCTCACCTGGGTCACGGCGGCCCAGACGGAACAGGGCTCCGGCCTTCCCCTTTCCTGCGTGCTGGCCCAGGTGGCTGTGGGCACGGCCATGACGGCGCTTTCCCTGCGGCCCGGGGGCTGGTGGCCCGGAGCGCTGATCGGCATGCTTTGGCTGGCCGCGCCGCTGCTGATTTCCTGGCTGGACCATTCTGCCGACGCCCCGCGGAAGCTGACCCCCGCCATGGAGCGGGATGCCCGGTCCCTGGCCCGGGATACCTGGCAGTTCTTTGCGGACAGCGTAACGGAAAAAACGCTGTTTCTGCCGCCGGACAATGTGCAGACGGAGCCTGATAAGGGCCCCGCCATGCGCACTTCGCCCACCAATATCGGCCTGTATCTGCTTTCTTGCTGCGCGGCCCGGGAAATGGGCCTCATTTCTTCCGCGGAAATGGCCCGCTGGGCCCATGAAACGCTGAGCACCCTGGAGCGCCTGGATGCCTGGCGAGGGCATTTTTATAACTGGTACGATTTGAATACGGGCGCGCCTCTGCCGCCCCGGTTCGTTTCCACGGTGGATTCGGGCAATTTAGCGGGGTGCCTGCTTTGCTGCGCCCAAATATTCCGCAATCATCTGCAAGAGCTGGAGGAAGAATATCATGCTTTGCCCGCCCGGCTGGACGCGCTGGCGGCCCGGATGGATTTTTCCGCCCTGTACGATAAAAAGCGGCATTTGTTTTTTATCGGCTGGGAGGCGGAACAAAACCGGCCCACGCCCGCCCATTACGACTGCCTTGCCAGCGAAGCGAGACTGACTTCCTTCATCGCCGTCATGACGGGACAAATTGAACGATGCCATTGGCGGTATCTGAACCGGACCGCGGTGCGGGCCGGAGGCGGAATCGCACTGCTTTCCTGGGGCGGCACCCTGTTTGAATACCTGATGCCGAATTTGCTTTTGCCCCTGACGCCCGGCACCCTGCTGGGCGAGGGCTGCAAAAACGCCGTTCGGGCCCAGATGGCGGATGATCCCAGCCGTCCCTTCGGTATCAGCGAAAGCGGCTGCTATGCCTTTGATCCCGATCTGAATTATCAGTACCGGGCTTTTGGACTGCCCATTCTGGCCCGAAGCGGAGAAACGGCGGGACAGGTGATCGCGCCTTACGCCTCCCTGCTGGCGCTCCCCTTTTTTCCCCGGGCGGTGGGGGAAAACCTGCGCCGCATGGAGGAAAGGGGCTGGCGGGATCATCACGGCCTGTTTGAGGCGGCGGATTACACCAACGCTCGGGAGGATCATGGCCCCTGCATCGTAAAAAGCCACATGGCCCATCACCAGGGCATGATTTTGTGCGCCTTATGCAACGCGCTGGAAAACAACGCGCTGGTGCGGGCGTTCATGACGCCCGCCGCGCCGAGAGCCTATGCTTATCTGCTGCTGGAGCGCGCCCCCGGAACCGCCCGCAGGCGGAGCGCCCTGCCCCCGCCCCGGGCGGAAAAATCCGTCTGGTCCTGGCCGCCCCGCCGGGCCTTTACCGGCCTGCCCGAGGATGCCTGCATCCTGCACGGCCGGGATACCGTTTGGCTGCTGAACGCCCAGGGGCAGGGCTATCTTGCCCATCAAGAAACCATGATCACCCGGTTCCGGGCCCAGGCCGGAGAGCAGACGGGCCCACAATGCTATGTGCGCGATCCCGCGTCCGGCGCTTTTTTCCGACCGATGGCGGAGGGCGCCGCTGTATATCGCCCCGGAGAAGCGGATTTTTCCGCGTCTTTTCAGGGCCTGCAAGTCACGCTGCGCTGCTGTGTGGACCCGCTGCTGGACATGGCGGTGATGAAAATAGAAATGGAAAACCCGGGGGCGGAGGAAACGGAAATGGAGATCATTTCCTTTCTGGAAATCGCCCAGAGCGCCCAGGCCGCGGACGCGGCGCATCCCAACTTCCGGGATCTGTCCGTGCGCGTTACCCCCTGGGGACCCCACGGCCTTCTTTCCCGGCGATTGCCCCGGGAGGAAAATGAAAAGCCTCCGCTGGTTGCGCACGGAGCCGCGGGGGACGTGTTTGCCTTGCGCCGGCAGGGAGACCGGACGCTGTTTCTGGGCCGTTCCGGTTCCTACGCCGCCCCGGATCAGGTTTCGCTGGCGGCGGAGGACTGCGTTTTCCGCACGGGGGACGTGGGGGCTCCCTGCCTGTCCCTGCGGGTGAAAACCCGGGTGCCGGCGGAAGGCAAGGCCAGGGTGTATTTTTACACGATGCCGGGGGAATCAGAAGAAAAAATCAACGCTGTTTTTCCCGCTCCCTCCCGGATTCAGGCCGCCTTTTCCCTGGCGGCCACCCATGCCGCCATGACGGCCCGTTTCCTGCGGCTGGACACGGCGGCGATTCCCCTCTATCAGCACCTGCTGGGCGCTTTGGCGTTTTACGATCAGCCCCATCAGGCCGCGCTGCTTCCCGCGCCCCGGAACGCGCTGTGGAAGGCAGGTATATCCGGCGATTTGCCTTTGCTTTTGGTGGATCTGAGCGAAGGACCGGACGCGGCGCTGATCCGCCGGGCCCTGCAGGCCCACGCATGGCTGAGCGTCCAGGGCTTCCGTTTTGATCTCGCCTTTTTCTGCCCGCCGGAAAATGAATATCAGCGGCCCTGCCAGGATCAGGTGACCGCGGCTTTCAATGCCGGGCCGGATCGGAGCCCCCTTGGCGCGCCGGGCGGGGTGTTCATCACCTCCGGCAGCGAAACGGAAAAAACGGCCATGGCCAGCCTGGCCCGCCTGACCCTGCGGGGCGGGCGGAGCCTGAAGAGCCAGCTGCTTTTTCTGCACAGTCAGCCGAAAAACCAGGCGGAGGGAGCCTGGCGCCTGCCCGCTCCCGTCCCGTCCGGGTCCCTGATCTTGGACAATTCCTTCGGCGGCTTTACAGCGGAGGGCGGCTACTGCGTCAAGCTTTCCGCTCCTGTGCCCTGGCATCAGCTGCTGGCCGGGCCCGCTTTCGGCACATTGGTCTGCGAAAGCGGCATCTTGCAGTCCTGGTTCGGCAACAGCCGGCTGGGTCGCATTACCCGGCCCAGCCCGGATGTATACCGGGGCGTACCCGGCGAAGAAATCATTCTGCAATGCGAAAACGGCGTTTTTTATCCTCTGGCCCGCTGCGCCGTGCAGTATGAGCCGGGCATGGCTGTATACAGCGTGCAGGCGGGAGAGATTTCCGCAGAAACAGCGGTGTTTTCCCACGCGGAACGCGGTATGGGCGTCCGGTCCGTCACCTTGCGCGGAGGCGGCAAGCCTCAGCGCATTGCGCTGTATTATCTGGTGCGCTTTGCTTTGGGCGAAGCGCCGGAAGCTTCCCGGTGCCGGGCTGTAAATGAATTCGTGTTTGCCCGGAACGGGGATATGCCCGGTCTTGCCTGGGCCGCCATGAACGGGGCCCGGTGCCAAAGCCTGTCCGGCGCTTCGGCCTTTGGCATGATCGGTTCCCTGCCGCCCCCGGCGCTTTCTCAAACCGCCCAGGGCATGGGCAGCGTGGGCCTGCTGATCTGCGATGCGGAAATCCGCCCCCGGGAAACGGCGCGCTTTACCCTGGCCCTGGGCGCCGCCGCCCACGAGGAAGAAGCCCGCCGGGATTTTGCGGCGCTGCTGTCGGAAGGCGCGGCAGCCGCCGCCCGGAGCACCCGGGCTTCCTGGAGCCGCCTGCTTTCCCGCATGACCCTGTTTTCCTTCGATCCGGGGCTGAACGTGATGATGAATACGTGGCTGCCCTATCAGGTGCGCGCCGCCCGGCTGCTTGCCCGCCTGGGCCCTTATCAGGCAAGCGGGGCCATCGGCTTCCGGGATCAGCTTCAGGACTGTCTGGCGCTTTTGCACACCGAGCCCCAGGCCGTGCGGACGCATCTTTTGCTCTGCGCCGCCCACCAGTTTCCGGAGGGTGACGTGCAGCACTGGTGGCACGCGCCCGCCCGGGGCGTGCGCACCCGCGTCAGCGATGATAAGCTGTTTTTGCCCTATATCACCGCGCAGTATGTGAAGGTAACGGGCGATAAAAGCATCCTGAGCGAAGAAGCGCCTTATCTGCTTTCTTCGCCCTTGGCGGAAACGGAAGATGAACGCTATGAGCAGCCGGAGGAATCGGCCATCCGGGAATCGCTGTATCTGCATTGTCTCAGGGCTCTGGATTCTGTGAGAACCGGGCCCCACGGCCTGCCTCTCATGGGATCGGGGGACTGGAACGACGGCCTGAACCGAATCGGCGGAGAAAGCGTATGGCTGGGGTTCTTTTACGCTATAACGTTGAAAGATTTTGCTGCCCTGTGCCCGCCGGAACAGAAAGAAAAATATATGGCGTGCCGAAGGAAGCTGCTGGACAGTGCGGAAAGCGCCTGGACGGGCCAATGGTATCTGCGGGCCTGGCGATCTTCGGGGGAGCCCCTGGGGGGCCCTGACACCCATCCGCCCCGCATGGATTTGATCAGCCAGTGCTTTGCCGTGCTGGCCGGAGCGCCCCGGGATCATGCCCGCGCCGCGCTTTTGCGTACCGTGGAATGGCTCTATGACCGGGAAGCAGGTCTCGTCCGGCTGCTGGATCCCCCTTTTTCGCCGGAGGAAAACGCGGGCTACATCGGCGGCTATCTGCCCGGCATGCGGGAAAACGGCGGCCAGTACACCCACGCCGTGCCCTGGCTGATCCTGGCTCTTTGCCGGGTGGGAGAGTATGCCCTGGCCTGGGAAATCGCCCAGGCGATCCTGCCCCTGAACCATACCGGCACAAAAGAAAAAACGCTCGTTTACCGAGCGGAGCCTTATGTGCTGTGCGGCGACGTGTATGAAGGAGAAAACCGGGGCCGGGGCGGCTGGAGCTGGTATACCGGCAGCGCCGCCTGGCTGTACTGGACCGTGCTCACCGCGCTGCTGGGCTTTGAAAAGCAGGGAGATCGGGCCCGCCTGCTTCCCTGTCCCGCCCCGGATGCGGAAGAATTCACCCTGGTGTACCGTTTCGGCACCGCCAATTACCATTTCACCGCCGCCCGGGACACCATCTTTCCCACCCTGGACGGCGAAAAGCTGCAGGACGGCTGGGCCAACCTTCTGTCTGACGGCAAAACCCATGAAGCAAGGTTTCCGATGAGAAATTGAGCTGGAAGTTGTGTGAAGAGCCCCTTAAGTTACGTAGTCAGACCAAACTAAAGGGAACGTTGAGGCCTGCGCGGCCTCAAACTCTGCGCCAGGGCCTGTTGTCCGCAGCCTCAATCGGCGCAACTCCCAAAACGCCCCACGCTTTCGGAAAACGAAAGCGCGGGTTTCGGACGGCAATGCAAGCATTGCGCGTCCTCAGTCTCGCTACGCTCGACGCTACAGGGGAGATTGCTTGTTTCGGCTGATCTCACCGCCGATGAAATTTCCGCCACAGGCGGTCATCGGCGGTTCGTCCCTGGACCCACTCCTCGCGAAAATGCTTATTGGGTATTGCCCAAGAAGCTTCGCGTGCTGCGCTGGGGACAAAATATAGCAAGCTTTCGGGCACAATGAAAATATGCGAAATCGGGCGGGGGAAAAACCGCCTTCCCCAAACGTTATTTCCTCCAGGCAGCTTTTAGCTGCCTGGAGTCAAGTAAGCAGCAATAGGCGGCCTTTCCCCTGCCCAATTTCGCATATTTTCACCGGATGCAAAGCATCCGGAATGGCGGCTTTTTTCCACAATTCGGCATTGTCGTGCAAGGGCCAGCGACAAGCGCA
>JAUNMW010000049.1 GCA_030537395.1 Clostridia bacterium
CCGAAAGCTTGCTATATTCCGATCCCAGCGCAGCACGCGAAGCTTCTTGGGTTATTCCCACCATGTATCTTCGCGAGAAGTGGGTCCAGGGGGCGAAGTCCCCTGGCGCAGGTCTGGGGGCGCGTAGCCCCCAGCGTACCCCTTAGTCGAGACTAACTTAGTAATTTAAAGGGCGCTTTATCGTCTCGTCTGAAAAAAGAAATCCCGGCGCCGCTGGGAAGCGAGGCCGGGAAACGGAGATATACGAATGATTATTCAGCGCGCACGAAGATATAAGCGAAGGCCACATCGCCGTCCTTCTTGACCATGTTGTCGTCGCTGTAGCAAACGATCAGCTGGCCCGCTTCGTTCATGCCCATGTACTTCATGTTTTCATCGGAGATGGCTTCGTTTTCCACGCCGGTGATCTGGCCGAAGTACAGGCTCTTGTCTTCCGCGGCCACCTTGCTCAGCTTGCCAACGCCCTTGGAAATATAGGTAGCGCCTTCGCTCCAGCCGGTCCATTCCTCGTCCTTGGTGGCATCCCAGCCATCCCAGGGCAGCTTCAGGGTAGCGGGTTCTTCGGTGATGGAGGCGTCGAACTGCAGGGTGGCTTCGATATCATGCACATGGGTGTGGATATAGGCGGCCTGGTCCACCATCACGCCCGCGTCGGAGCCGGTGGCGCTGGCATCCAGCAGGGCCTTCACGGTCATGGTCACGGCCTTTTCGGGCACGGCGAGGAGACCGAAGGTGTCGATGTCGTTTTCATCCGCGAAATCTTCGCCGATATAAGCGGCGGCCAGCACCCATTCGCCTTCCCAATCGGTGATGGGGGTTTTGCGGTTAAAGGTCATCACTTCTTCGGGGTCCGCTTCCAGGATGTTTTCAGCAAACGCCACGCAGGAGATCAGCATCATGGCGGCCAGGAGCAGAGACAGGAACTTTTTCATGGTTTAATTCCATCCTTTCTTTTATTGATTCAGCGTTTTTTTCCGCTGAAATGTTCAATTGATTATAACACAGAAAACAATTTACGGTAAAGTATCCAATTGTAACTTTTGTTGCTTCTGCCGCATTACACGCCGGAGTAAGCGGAGAAGCCGCAGTCGATGGGCAGCACCACGCCGGTGATAGCGGAGGAAGCCTTATCGTCCGTGAGGAAAAACACGCCGCCCAGCAGTTCTTCGCTGTCCACAAAGCGGCCCATGGGGGTGCCGCCCAGGATCTTGGCGGAACGGGCGGTGGGGGTGCCGTCCGGGTTAAAGAGCAGGGCCCGGTTCTGATTGCTCACCAGGAAGCCGGGGGCGATGGCGTTGGCCCGGATGCCGCTGCCCGCGAAATGGGTGGCCAGCCACTGGGTGAAGTTGGATACGGCGGCCTTGGCCCCGGAATAAGCGGGAATTTTGGTCAGCGGGATATAGGCGTTCATGGAGGAAATGTTCAGGATGCAGCCGTGCTTGCGCTCCACCATGTCCTTGACGAACACCTGGGTGGGAAGCAGGGTGCCCTGGAAATTCAGCTTGAACACGAAATCCACGCCGGAGGCTTCCAGATCAAAGAAGGTTTTCTGGCCTTCCTTGGCTTCATGCTGGTATTCGTTGTCCGTGGTGGCCCGGGGATTGTTGCCGCCCGCGCCGTTGACCAAGATATCGCAGGGGCCCAGATCCTTTTTCACCTGCTGGTGAACCGCTTCAAGCGCTTCCGCGTCCAGCACATTGGCCTTGTAGCCCTCGCAGATGAAGCCCTGAGCCTTCATTTCATCGGCAAGCTTTTTCACCGCTTCTTCGTTCAGATCCAGTGCCGCCACCTTGGCGCCTGCCTGAGCATAGGCCCGGGCCATATCGCCGCACAGCACGCCGCCCGCGCCGGTAACGACCACTACTTTGCCGGTAAAATCCACGTTCAAAGGAAGATTCATTTTCAATTTCCCCTTTCAAATGCAGCAGATCTGTTAAGCGTTTAGTCTTTGCCCGGCCACTTTGCCATAGCCTGCTCCACGGTCATGCCTTCGGCAATGCCCTGCTTGCGGGCGCTGTTCACTTCCTGGATTTCCTTCATCTTCTTGCCGGTGAGGCTGTAGCCGTGCATGGCCCACAGAGTGGCTGCCCAGGCCAGCATGGGGATCACGCAGAACATGACGATGACCGCCACCTTGATGCCGCCGGAGAAGGGGGTGGCGTCGGTGGGCAATTCGGACAGGCCGGCGAAGATCAGGAACAGGAAAGCCACCAGCGTCTGGGCCAGGGAGGAAACCAGTTTATCCACCAGGGAGAACAGGGTGCCCATGATGCCGGGAATATACTTGCCGGAGCGGTAGGTTTCATAGTCCGAGCAGTCCGCCACCATGGGGATGGGCATATCCGCCGTGGCGTAGTATGCGCCATAGCCGATGCCGAAGAACAGGATGAACAGGATGGTGTACAGGTTGATGGCCCCGCCGCCGTTGAAGGGGAAGGACAGCATCATGGCGGGATTCTGGTTGTTGGACAGGATCAGCAGCGCCAGAACACCCACATAGCTGATGAGGGCCACCGCCACATAGCGGGTAAGGGAAGCCTTCTGGCCCTGCTTCTGGCTGGTGCGCACGGAGAGCAGGAAGAAAGGCACCGCGAACACATAGCCCAGGATCATCATGGGCAGATACAGGCTGTCGTAATTGCCCATCAGGATGCCGTACAGGGCCAGCAGTACGGTGGTGTTGGTGGCGATGGCCAGGGCCAGCTTGCAGCCCGCGCCGGCGACCATCAGGCGCTGCATGGGCTTGTTGTGCTTGATGATTTCCACATATTCGGAAACCTTCACCTTTTCCTGGGCTCCGCCGCCCAGGCCGTAGAATTCGGGCCGGTCCTTTTCGGCAATGCCGATGATGGCCAGGATGGTCAAAGCCACGGATACCGCAATGCCAATGGGGGTGATGATGCGGTAGAGTTCAGGCTGGGCGTAACCGGATACCAGCACCTTGCCCGCTTCATCCAGCACATTGTAATTGTTCTTGATCATGGGAATCAAAAACTGCATCACGCCCATGCCCAGCATGGAACCCACGGTGTTGAAGATGGTGAACAGGGGGCGCTGGTTGGGGTCGTTGGTGAGCACCGTCTGGCCCGCGCGAGTAACGGAGGTCTGGAAGGTGTAGCCGATCACCCAAATGGCGTAAATGACCACGAAGGCCACATACCGCAGCCACATTACAGATTCGGGAATCAGGGGCGTGAGCACATACAGCAGAATCACGCTTACCGCCATGATGGCGCTGCCGATGATCATGAAGGGACGGAACTTGCCGATCTTGGTGCTGGTACGGTCCATGAGCGCGCCGATGATGGGGTCGGTAATGGCGTCAAACACGCGCATCACGGTGACCATGATGGACGCGAACATGCCCAATTGCAGCACGCTGGACCCGAACTGGGCCACATAGGACAGGATGAGCACAAAATACACGTTGGTGGCCCCATTGTTCAGCGGGAACAGGGCCAGCTGATACATTTTCGCCCGGTTCACCCCGGCAGGGGCGGGAGAGGATTCTTTCGACATGGTGAAGACTCCTTTCGTTGGTTTTAGAGTTCAGAGTTCAGAGTTCAAATGATATAGTGTATAATTTCTGACATCAAGCAATTTGGTTTACAAAATCAATCTGTACTCTGCACTCTGTACTCTGTTCTCTGAAATCACTTGGTCCAGTTCGCGCCGTTATCGCCGGATTTGCCCAGCTTGTAGGCGGGATTGGGCTTATCCACATGCCGGAATTCGGCATAATCCCCGCATTCGCCGCTGGTAACGCGGATCTTGGCGGCGTCCTTCAGCGGCACGGTGAAGGTGAAAATATGGCTGCCGTACTTGGTTTCCTTCTTTTCACCGTTTAAGTACAGCGTCACTTCGTTCTGGTTGGAATACACCTTCACGGTGAGCTGTTTTTCCGTCCGGTCCTGAAAGCGCTTGGAGCAGATGTGTACGAAGGGGGCCTGGCTCCAGTAGGCTTTATAGAGATAAAAGCTGTCCTTCTTGGTTTTGCGGTCAAAGGTGATCAGGCCCTTGTGGTTCATGCCGGGCTCGCCGCCCTGATTTCGGGCGTCGGCGGCAAAATCGAACATATTCCACACGTGGGTGGCCCACATGTAGGGGTTCCGCTCGAAGCACTTGAGCAGGTATTCGTGATACCTGGCCTGGTATTCCTCGGTGTGATCCCCCCGCCGGGGATGGGCGGAATGCAGATTGGGCATGCCCTCGCAGCCGTATTCGCTGTAGCCCAGGCACCGATCCGGATACACCATATGGAAGAAGCGCATCCATACGTCGTTGAGCCACAGGCCCGGCACATACCAGCCCAGGTACAGATTCCAGGAAACCACGTCCGTGATGTGGGCCACTTTATTGAAGGGGCCGCACATGGCGTAGCAAGCCAGGGTGGTGAAGCGGGTCTTGTCCATTTCGTGCACCAGGTCGTTGAGCACGTGGTGGTTATCCAGCATGTCCTTTTTGTCCTTGGTGGAAATGGTGATTTCATTGGAAACGCCCCAGCACACGATGGATGGATGATTGTAATTCTGAATGATCAGTTCCTTCATCTGGCTGATGGTGTTCTCCCGGCCATTGGGCATATGCTCGGAAATGTAGGGGATTTCCGCCCACACCACCATGCCCCGTTCATCGCACAGATCGTAGAAATACTGATCGTGCTGGTAGTGGGCCAGGCGGATGGTATTGGCCCCGATCTCGCAGATCAGATCCATATCCTCCTTGTGCATTTCCTTTGTCAGCGCGTTGCCCACGCCCTTCCGGTCCTGATGGCGGGAAACGCCGCGCAGGGGATAGCTTTTGCCGTTCAGATAGAACCCGGTCTTGGGATGATAGTGGAAATCCCGCACGCCGAAACGGGAGGAAATTTCGTCCTTCACCTCGCCATCCACCGTCAGAGTGGCGACGGCGGTATACAGATACGGGCTTTCCAGGCCGTTCCAAAGCTGCACGTCGGGAATTTCCAGTTTCAGCTCTTTCCCCTCGCCCCGGGCTGCTTCTTTGCCTTCTGCGTCCAGGATGCGAACCGTCACGTCGCCTTCCTGGCAGTTGGTCCAGGTGTTGATTTCCACGTCGCCCCGCTTGTACCCCTCGCAGGGCTTGGCGGTGATCCGGATGCCGGGGCCGGAAAAATGATCCATATCGAAGTGATATTTGTTCACCACGATCAGGTTCACATCCCGGTAAATGCCGCCGTAGAAGGTAAAGTCCGCCTTTTGGGGGTACACCCGGTCGTTCACGCTGTTGTCGGCGATCACGGTCAGCTCATTCTTTCCGGGCTGCAGCAGCTCCGTAATGTCCCTGCGGAAGGTGGAATAGCCGCCGTCATGGCGCATGCACTTTTCGCCGTTCACCGTCACGTCCGCGCTGGCGTTCACGCCCCGGAACTCCAGGTACACCCGTTCGTTATCGGGATCATAATCCGGCGTGCTGAAGCTTGTCCGGTAGGCGCAGCTTCCCCGCCAGTAATCGTTGCCGCCGTCCTGGCCGTCCACGTTGTTCCAGGTATGGGGCAGGGTTACAGGGATTTCTTTTTTGTCGGGCCCGGTGAAATACCAGCCCTGCCGCAGCTTTTCAAGCCGTCTCATGCTACATTCCCCCTCTATGGAAGCTTACGCCTTTGTTTTCCGGGCGTAAACGGCGATCTCGCCCAGCACGAAGGCCAGGGCCAGAAGAACGGCGAAGGTAATGAACCGGGGATCAAAGCCGTGTTTTTCATCAATGCCCACAAACACGTCCACCACGTACCAATAGCATTTATGAACGAACACGCAAAGCGCCGCGCCGGGGGCGATGGCCGCCACCGCGGAAGCCAGCCCGTATTTTTTGAGAACCGTCAGCCCGCAGGCGATCAAGGCGCCGCCAATGAGCAGGCCGGTCACAAGGGGATCATAGCAAGCGCCGTTATGGGTGCTGTCCAGGCCGAAGGTGCCGTGGATGACCACGAAATAGACGCCCGCCGCCAGGGCCAGAACGGCCGCCAGCACAAGAATGAAAAACCCGAAGGATTTCTTCGAGGAAGTATTGCTCATTTGAAGGACTCCTTTCCTTTCACGGAAATGATGATCGATGATTGGAGGAATATTTGATTACGTACGGAAAGCCGCCAGACCGCGTGTTGCATCGGCCTGGTGCGGGCTGAAGCATCCTTTCCGGCGGCGGACCGCATTCCGTCGGCCGGATCGAACGTGGGTGCCCTCCCATGTTGCTGTTATTATGACACAAATACGAAGCAGCCGCAACCTTTTTTTCCGCGCCAACTTCCGACTGAAAGGCGCTCACGGTCCGTTCGCGTCAAAACCAGCGCCATTCACGCCATGCAGGCGGCTTGACGGCGCGAAAAAAAGCGCAATCGCCCAAAACGTTCAATCACGGGCCTTCAAGCGGCATACGCGCCAAAGCTCTTTTCTTTCTCCCTTTTTTCCTGTAAAATAAGGGCCAGAAAACAGCCTTTTCAGACCGGGCGGCCCGCTTGGAAGCATCGGCCCGCCGCCTGTCCGAAGGCGAGACCGCATGGACCCCGCATGGTCCCCGGCCCCGCATTCTGCATTGAAAGGAGATTTCATCCATGAAACCTTCAACGAAAAGGACGTTGAAAAAACTCTTTCTGAACATATCCGCCGCCTTGTTCTGCGTGATCTTCACCGGCAACATCATCGCCGGGGAAAATGCCGGCCAGATCAACCAGTTCATGGGCACCAAAACCAGCAAAACCATTTCCACCCTGCCCGCGGGCCAGGAGGAGGGCTACGCCCGGTACTTTGACAGCAAGTATTCCTCCATCGCCGAATTGAAGGCCGCCGGGGAAGCCAAGGTGCGGGAGGTGGAAGGCGAAGGCATCGTGCTTCTGAAAAACGAAAACGGCGCTCTGCCTCTGAAGGAAGGCAGCAAAGTGTCCCTGCTGGGCGTTACGGTGATGGACCCCGTTTACGGCGGCACCGGCTCCGGCGCGGTGGACGCGGACGGCGCGCCCAACTATTACGACGTTTTGACCGGCGCGGGCTACGAAGTAGTGGATAAGCCCCTGCTGGATTATTACGTGGAAAACGAAGCCAAGCGCAACACCTATGAAATCGGCGAAGTGCGCTGGAAGAAAGTGAACAAGAACCACGACGACACCATCGGCCAGGGCGAGGACGCCATTTACGTGGTGGGCCGCGTGGGCGGCGAGGGCGACGACGTGACCGCCGAAAAGGAAGACGCGCTGGACGGCGATTACCTGACGCTGAACGAGGATGAGCGCTCCATCCTGGAAGGATTGAAGGAGCTCAAGGACGACGGCGCCATCCGCTCCATCACCGTGATCATCAACAGCGCCAACCCCATCGGCACCGCCTTCCTGTTTGAAGAGGATTACGGCGTGGACGCCGCCCTGTGGGTAGGCAGCGTGGGCCAGACCGGCTTGTACGCCGTGGGCGACGTGCTCAGCGGCAAGGTGAACCCCTCCGGCTCCCTGCCCGATACCTGGTGGATGGACAACAAGCTGGACCCCGTGATGAACAATTTCGGCTCCTACGTGTACGCCAATGCCGACAAGTACAATTTCTCCGCCCTGTCCGCCTACGGCAAGTACGTGGTGTATCAGGAAGGCATCTACGTGGGCTACAAGTACACCGAAACCCGGTATGAGGACGTGGTGATGGGCACCCCCAACGCCGGCAATTTCAACTACGGCAGCGTGGTTTCCTTCCCCTTCGGCTACGGCCTGAGCTATTCCGATTTTGCCTTCTCCGACGTGAAAGCGGAAAAGAGCGGCGCGGGCCAGGATGCCGCCTATACCGTATCCGTCACCGTGACCAATACGGGCGATGCCGCGGGCAAAAAGACCGTGCAGATCTACGCCCAGAAGCCCTACACCGAATACGATAAGCAGAACCAGATCGAAAAGGCCGCCGTGGAGCTGGTTGGCTACAACAAGACCAAGCTGCTGAACCCCGGCGACAGCGAAACCCTGACCGTGACCGTGCCCGAATACTACCTGACCTCCTACGACGCCTTCGGCACCGGCGCGTTCATTCTGGATGAAGGCACCTATTACCTCACCGCCGCCGAAAACGCCCATCAGGCCGCCGATAACATCCTGGCCGCCAAGGGCTTTGGAACCAACGGCGATACGGCGCTGGTGTATTCCTTCGACCAAGCCTTTGACAAAGATACCTACGCCAAAGCCTACGGCACCAAAGCGGACGTGGCCCCCCTGTTTGCCGACGCGGATATGAACCGCTACGAGGGCAAGGGCGATAACGAAATCGTGTACTATTCCCGCAGCAATTGGGAAGGCACCGTGACTCCCGGCGTGGTGAAGCTGACCATGACCGATCAGATGGCCGCCGACGTGGTGCTGGATGACGCGGACCTGCCCGACGCTGCCGGCGCGGAATTCCCCACCATGGGCAAGAACGCCAATCTGCAGCTGGTCAACATGATGGATTACGATTATAACGATCCCGCCTGGGACACCTTCATGGATCAATTGACCTATGACGAAATGGCCGCCGTTACGCTGACGGGCCTTCGCGAAACCGTGGGCGTGAGCAGCGTGGGCAAACCCGCCACCATCGACCACAACGGCCCTTCCGGCGTGACCCAGAAGTATTCCATCGGCGCCAACGGCTACGCCAGTGTCAACAATGATCCCAATAAAGAGCTGAAGGGCACCTGCTATCCCTGCAACGGCATCATCGCCGCCACCTTCAACGACAAGCTGGCCGAAGAAGTGGGCGAGCTCATCGGCGAGGACGCCATGTGGGCGGGCTATGCCGGATTGTACGGCACGGGCCTGAACATTCACCGCTCCCCCTATGCGGGCCGCGTATTTGAATACTACTCCGAGGACGGCATGCTCACTGGCCTGATCGACACCGCCGAAACCAAGGGCATTCAGAGCAAGGGCGTGTACGTGTACAACAAGCACTTCGTCATGAACGATCAGGAAAACAACCGCGCCGGCATCGGCACCTGGGTGACCGAGCAGGCCCTGCGCGAAATTTACCTGCGCGCCTTCGAGCTGCCCATCGTGAACGCGGGCGCTCAGTGCGTCATGACCGGCTATAACCGCCTGGGCGTGAACTGGTGCGGCGCGTACCCCGAGCTGCTGATCAACTGGCTGCGCGGAGAAGCCGGCATGAAGGGCTTCGCTGTCAGCGATATGTACGATGCTTCCTACATGGTGCCCGTGCATGAAATCGTGGCTGGCAACGATATCCCCGACGGCGAACTGGACTTGGCCAGCCTGAGCGCTTACGCGCCCAATGGCGCGAAGGCCAACGCCGCCGTGGCCCAGGCCATGCGCGAATCCTCCAAGCGGGTCATGTACACCGTGCTGCATTCCCGCGGCATGGACGGCATCAGCGAATACACCAAGGTGGTGTCCATCACCCCCTGGTGGCAGACCGCGCTGAACGTGGCGCAGTGGTCCTTCCTGGGCCTGAGCGCCCTGGCCCTGGCCCTGCTTCTGCTGGATATGTACGGCAAAAAGAAGGGCAAAAAAGCGTAACCTTTCCCCCGTTTTCATCCCTGTGCCGACGGATTTTCACATCCGTCGGCACTTTTTTCACTCTTTTTTCATCTTTCATCCCCGCCATTGTCAAAAAAACCGAATTATGATATAATTCTGTGTGAAAAAAAGCTTTTATGGCAGGGGGGTCTGTATGCTTTTAATTGCCGTTGTGGACGATGACCCGAAGGACGCTGCTCTGCTGAAAGGACACGTGGAAGAATACTGCCGAAAAAACGATCATGCCGCGCTGGTGCGGGTTTACAGCGACGGACTGGATTTTATCCGCGCCGCCGAAACCCATGATATTGTTTTTCTGGATATTCAAATGAATAAGCTGGACGGCCTGGAAACCGCGCGGATCATGCGGAAAATCAATCATGAATCCGTGCTGATTTTCGTCACCAACATGGCGCAGTTCGCCATCAAGGGATACGAGGTGGACGCGCTGGATTTCATCATCAAGCCCGCCTCCATGGCGTCCATCGTTTATGTCATGGATAAAGCCATGAAGCGGATCGATGGCGGCGCGCGGTCCATGTTTTCCCTGAAAACCCAGGAGGGCACCATCAGCCTGTCCGCCAATGATATCGCCTATGTGGAGGTATTCGATCACAACCTGGTATACCACACCACCCGGGGGGAGTACACCGTGCGCGGCCGGCTCAGCGACGTGAGCGAAAAGCTGGACCCGGAGCGGTTCGTGATGTGCAATCGGTCCTTTATCGTCAATCTGCGCCACGTTTCCAATGTGACGGCGGAATACCTGCTGATCGGCGACACCCGGATTTCCGTTTCCAAATCCCACCGCAAGGAACTGATGAAGCGGTTTTCCAGCTTTTTGGGAGACAGCCTGTGACGCGGCCGGAACGCTTCAAACCAAATGATGAAAAAACTTGAAAACCGGAAGAAAGAGTGGAGAGTTAAGAGTTAAGATCGATACAGCCCTCATGATTTTGGTAAGCCCGTCAATCGGTTCCTCCTTGTAAAAACCATATCAATCTCAACTCTCAACTCTTCACTCGAATCTCCAAGCGCTTCCTTCTTTTCCGCCCGACGCGTGTTTAATAAGAATTGCCTCAATTGGGAGATCGCTTATGATCAGCAATTTTGCCTGGATTGAATCCATTGACCACAGGATTTCCGCCGCGGTGGTCTTTTTTGTGCTGATGCTGCTGCTCAATTCCGGAGAAAAGCAGCCCCTGTTTCCCCTGCGGGCTGCCGCGTCCTTCGCGGTCATGGCCGCAGTCAGCTGGGTCATTCGTTCTCTGGCCGACGTATGGGCCCCTAATATCCATATCCAAGCCCTGGGCTACAGCCTGCAATTGCTGGCGCTGCATTTGCTGTTTGTAGGGGCCAGCCTGTTTTGTTACCGTGTCAGGCAAGCGGTGCTCATTTACAACAGCCTGCTGGCGCTGACCATTTTCAAGATCGCCTGGAACACCTTCAAAACCGGCAGCAGCATCATGCTGGTCAATCGGATGAAGGCGCTCTGGGGGCAGTACAGCGTGGCCGGCTCGCTGGTTTCTTATCTGGTCTACGGAAGCATCTGCCTGGCGCTTTGCTTTTTGTACCGCAAGCTGGTGAAGGAACCGCCGTATCACGCCCCCGTCCGGGTCATGATCATTCTTTCGGCGGTTTTTCTGGCGGTTCAAATGGTGCTGGAATACTGCGGCCACGTGTTCACGGCCGAATACAGCGCCCTGTTCCTGTACTATCTGTGCGCCCTGCTGTATACCGTGCTCAACTACGCCGCCCTGCTCATGATCGCCGCCATCGACAGCTTCCGCCACGAAAACCGCACCATGCACGATTTTATCAGCAACAAAATGCGGTACTATGAAATGAGCCACGACGGCATCGTGTCGCTGCAAACCAAGTGCCATGATTTGAAGCACCAGATCGCCGCCATCCGTTCCGAGGCGGGCAAGGCCAAATTCGATGAATACCTGAACGAATTGGAGGATTCCATCAACGAATACGCCACCGTGATCGAATGCGGCAACCAGACGGTGGATATTGTGCTGACGGAGAAAAACATCCTGTGCTATTCCGCCCACGTGAAATTTTCCTATATGATCGATGGATCGCTTTTCAATTTCCTGACGGAGCGGGAAATCTACTCCCTGTTTGGCAACGCCCTGGACAACGCCCTGGAGGCCGTTACCAAGATTGAGGACCCGACCCTGCGCATGATCACCCTGAAAAGCAATACCCGGGGCGGTCTGGTGGTACTCCAGGTGGAAAACACCTATGCCGGCAGCATGATCCTGGGGGAGGATGAATTGCCCCACACCACCAAAACGGGCTCCGGCCACGGCTTCGGCCTGCGTTCCATTCAGCGCATCGCCGAAAAGCACGGGGGCATGATGTCCGTCCGGGCGGAAAACGGGGTGTTCAAGCTGAGCGTGGTCATGGACCCGCGCCGCGCAGCCTGAAAAAAACAGCAGCGGGAATGGAGGTTCGTCCATTCACGCTCTTTTTTTGTCGTGAATGGTCGGGAATGTGCTTTACGGTCAATAGGAGGGGATTCATGCCAAATCCCTTTTTCTTTTGCTTCGGGTATGGTATGATAAAGCCATCCTAAAAGGGCCGAACCGTTTTGCCGGCTCGGAACCAAACGACGAAGAAAAGGAGAATGGAACATGAAGAGAATCGTCAGCATCCTTGCCGCTCTGGCGCTCGTAATGAGCCTGCTGCCCGTGGCCTTTGCCGAGGACAGCTACATTCCCGCTCCCTACGATCCCAATGAAATCGATCCCAAGGTCACCTATATGGAGCCCGTTTATTATGAAAACGAAAATGGCCCCACCATCGGCGTGACCACCGTTGGCGTGATCGTGAAGGACGGATTGTACTTCAAAGACATGAACAACAACAAGGAACTGGACGTCTTTGAAGACTGGCGCGAGGACGCCAAGACCCGCGCCGCCGCGCTGGTGGCCCAGCTGCCCCTGGAGGATCAGGCCGGCTTCGTCATCAACGCTCTGGCGACCAACCCTGCCGTTAAAACCCTGGCGGAAGCCAAAAATGAAGACGGCACCATCAACCCCGCCTCCATCGTGAACATGATCCCTGAAGGGGAACAGAGCCAGGGCGCTTTCGCCAATGGCTTCGGCAGCCTGGATTCCTGGATCATCGACAATCAGAAGATCAAGCAGGCCGTATATCGCGGCGGTTTGAACTATGAAGCCTCCACCGTGGCGCTGCTGAACAACGTGATCACGGAAATGTCCGAAGCGGACGCCGCCCTCCGCGGCATCCCCACCATCCCCGCCACCCTGATTTCCAACCCCATCTCCGCCGGCTTCCCGGATTCTCTGGGCATGGCTGCCGCGGTGCAGGGCGATGGCAACTATGACGCCATCCGCGAATACGCTGAAATCGACCGTGAAATGTGGGTTGCCCAGGGTATCAACGCCATGTACGGCCCCCAGATCGACCTGGCCTCCGATCCCCGCTGGCCCCGTGACGACGGCACCTACGGCGAACGGCCCGAAGTGACCGCCGGCATCATCACCGCTCTGGTGGAAGGCTATCAGCGCGGCAACGACGGCATGAAGGAAGGCGCGGTAGCGCTGAGCGTGAAGCACTTCCCCGGCGACGGCGCTGCTGAAAACGGCTTTGAATCCCATGGCTACACCGGCCAGTGGCGTCTGTATCCCACTGCTGGCTCTCTGGAAAAGTATCAGCTGGTTGCCTTCCAGGCTGCCGTGGATGCCAAGTGCGGCTCCATCATGCCCTGCTACTCCCGCGACACCAAGGACGCCCGCAGCGCCAAGCAGACCTACCGCGGCTATGAATTTGAAGCCATGCAGCTGGGCTCCGCCTTCAACCCCGAAATCATCACCACCCTGCTGCGCGACATCATGGGCTTTGACGGTTATGTGAACACCGACTCCGGTATCGCCACCGGCCAGACCTACGGTGTGGAAGATATGAGCGAAATGGAACGCTACGCCCAGCTGATCCGCGCCGGTTCTGACGCCATCGGTTCCGGCCTGCGCACCGACTACATCATCGAAGCCGTGCAGACCGGCGTGCTGGACAAGGCCGATCTGGACCGCGCCAACATCAACCGCGCTACCTCCTACATCCTGCAGGGCCGCTTCGACAACCCCTATCTGGATTATGAAAAGGCCGACACCGTGCGCGCTACCGACATTGAAACCGCTCATGACCAGGCCTATTCCCTGCATCAGAAGGCTGTCGTGCTGCTGAAGAACAGTGAAAACACTCTGCCCATCCAGGAAACCGGCAAGAAGGTTTACATCGCCTCCTTCACTGGCAAGGGCGCCAATGACGACGTGGTGGAAGCGCTGAAGGGCCTGTTTGAAGAACGGGGCTTTGAAATCGTAAAGAAGGCCGACAAGGCGGATTACGCTTACCTGTATGTGGCTCCCAACAAGACCGTTTCCCAGGGCGCGACCGATGCCGAAGGCATTCTGAGCCTGGTGGAAGAATTTGAAGTGGACGAGCGCGACAAGGCCAACGCCTCTCAGGCCAAGACCGGCGACAAGATCGCCGTGACCACCCTGGAAGATGTGGACGAAATCCCCGGCATCGCCGAAGCGGTTCACGCCAACGGCGGCAAGGTGATCGCCACTGTCGTTTGCAACGCTCCCTGGATCCTGACCAACCTGGAGCCCTACTGCGACGCCATCACCGTGAACTACACCACCTCCGGCGCCAGCATCAACAATGCTTACAACGCTCAGCTGGATGTGATCACCGGCAAGTTCAACCCCACCGGCAAGCTGTCCATGACCCTGGTTTCTTCTGACGACGTGATCGCCCTCCATTATGAAACCCTGGAAGACGGCACCGAGGCCGAGCTCTGCGCTTCCCCCAACGACGTGCCCGGCTATGACAAGGATCAGTACATCGATCCCGCCATCCTGGCCAACGTTAAAGGCGGCAGCTACGCCTATCAGGACGCCGACGGCAACTACTATGTGTCCGGCTTCGGCCTGAGCTTCTAAGAATTTGCCGCCGCAAAAAGCCGAAGCTTTCGGCCTCCCGCGGTGAATCCAAGCTTCCATAATTCCGGAAGACAGCATCAAGACCTGGTGCTGTCTTCTTTTTTTGTGCGCGAAAGCCCCGTCGCTTCGCCGTTTTCGCCGGTTCCGCCTTGCAGCCGGCCTGTTCCCGGCATCCATCCCGGCAGATCAAAAGCAGCGGGAAAGATACGCCATCCATTGGCAGATTGTTTTCAATGAACCAGGAAGCTTATGGACCGCAAAAAAATTTTGAAAAAGGTATTGCATTTTCGTTTGTCATAGTGTATTATATCAATAGTGCACTAATTCATTAAAGAAAGGAGCATGTCCATGCAGTTTGATCCCTTGCGCCCCATCTGGCTGCAGGTGATGGGAGAAATTGAAACTTCCATCGTCACCGGGGACAGGCAGCCGGGAGAAAAGCTGCCGGGGGGCCGGGAGCTGGCCGTTTCCTACGGCATCAATCCCAACACGGCGGCCCGGGTGTATCAGGAGCTGGAAAAGGCGGGCCTGTGCGAAACCCGGCGCGGGATGGGCACCTATGTAACCGAGGACAAAGCCCGGGTTGCCGCCCTGCGAAAAGAACTGGCCCGGCAGGCTGTAGAGCAATTCCTGCAAAAAATCGATGCGCTGGGCATCTCCCGTGAGGATGCTCTGCGCATCATACAAGAGGAGGATTAAAACGCGATGCTGGAAAGCAAAGAATTAACCAAACAGTTCGGCGCCAAAACGGCAGTGGACCATGTGAACCTGAAGCTGGAAAAGGGCCATGTTTACGCCATGCTGGGCCCCAACGGCAGCGGCAAAACCACCTGGATGAAAATGGCCGCGGGCCTGATCAAGCCCACCTCCGGCCAGGTGTTCTTTCAGGGGGAGCCTGTGAGCATCGAAAGCCGGAAGCATGTGGCCTATATGTCCACAGAACCCTACTTTTACGCCTGGATGAGCGTCAAGGACGTGGGGGATTATTACGCCGATTTCTTTGAGGATTTCTCCCGGGAACGCTATCAGGCGCTGCTGCAGAAAATGGAGCTGACAGAGGAGATGAAAACCAAGGCCCTGTCCTCCGGCATGATGGCGAAGCTGAAAATCGCCGTTACCATGGCCCGGGACGCCCAGGCGTACATGCTGGACGAGCCCTTTAACGGCATCGACCTGCTGGCCAGGGACGAAATCCGCGCCAGTATCCTGGAATACGCCACGGAAGACAAGCTGATGCTGCTCTCCAGCCATTTGGTGGAGGAAATGGAAGCCATCGCCGATAGGGCGGTGTTCATTCACGAAGGCAAATTGGTGGAAAACGTGGATCTGGAAACCCTGCGGGAAACCCAGGGCGTTTCCATGGCGGACCGGTACCGGCAAATTTACGGCCATACAGAGGGGTGATATACAATGCTGAAATTGATGAAATATGAATTCCGGAAAACCTGGATCACCAAAGTGATCCTGCTGGGCATCACCGCCGCGCTGGAAGCGCTGTTCCTGTTCGGGCTGTACGCGGATAAGGAAGATCCTCTGTACTTGTCAATCCTGCTGCTCACCTTTTTAGCCATCGGCGGCATCCTGGTGATCGGCCTGGAAAGCGTACTGACCTTGCATCGGGATATGAACACCCGACAGAGCTACATGCTGTTCATGACCCCCCATAGCAGCTATGCCATTTTGGGCGCGAAGGTGCTGGAATGCGGCCTTTCCATCCTGGTCACCGGTGCTTTCTTCTTCGCTCTGGGTGCGCTGGATATTACGCTGCTGTTCGCCAAAAACGGCGAGTTGAGCCAGCTTTGGGAAATGATCCAGGACTTTTTGCGGCATTTCACTATCAACGGTCAGCCCTTGACGATCGATTTGCCGACTATGGCTTCGTTTACCTTTGAACTGGTGGCGCTCTGGATCAGCACAGTGACCACCGCGTATCTGGCAGTCGTTATCAGCGCCGCTCTGCTGAACGGCAAGCGGTTCAACGGCCTGCTGAGCTTCCTGTTCTTCCTGGCCCTGTCCTGGCTGTCAGGCTGGGTGACGCGGCAGATCACCGCCGGGATGGCCAACGCCATAACCACAATGCTTACGTATGGTTTGATCGACTTGATTTTTGCCGCCGTCATGTACGTGGTCACCGCCTTGATCATGGAACGGAAACTGAGCGTGTAATCGAGCCCGCATGCTTAAGCTTAAGGTTTTATCCTGTTAACAGGATTGTTTTCAAGGGCAAAATTCAAGCTAAAGTCCAGCAATAAGGGGAACATTGAGGCCTGCGCGGCCTCAAACTCTGCGCCAGGGCCTGAGGCCCTGGACCCACTCCTCGCGAAGCTACTTGGTGGGTATAACCCAAGAAGCTCCGCGTGCTGCGCTGGGGACGAAATATAGCAAGCTTTCGGGCACAATGAAAATAGGCGAAATC
>JAUNMW010000050.1 GCA_030537395.1 Clostridia bacterium
GGTGCTCAGATGTACAACCCAGGCCAGGGCGTCCGCCTGGGTGGCCAGCTGCAATTGCAAAAGCGCCTGCTCTTCTTCCTTGGTTTTCAGGGCGTCCTGGGCGGCGTGGAGATCATTTTCCTGCTGATCCAATTGAATCTGGATGGCGGCCAATTCCTCCTGCTTGCCCATCAGGGTCACATTGGCGGCTTCCAGTTCCTCTTCCCGCTGCACCAGGGTGATGGTGGCCCGGTCCAGCTCCAATTGCTGCTCGTTCAGCTGCTTGGTTTTTAATTCCAGCATGCTGTAATACTGGTACACGCTGTACACCACCGCCAGCACGAACACCAGCAGCAGGGAGGCCATCATATCCGAATAGGAAATCCAGTGGGCGCCGTTATCGCCGGAGGGGCGGCCGCGCCCGCTTCTTCTGCGTCCCGTCATGTTACGCGCCCTCCGCCTGGTTGGCCTGCTTGGTTTCCAGGGCCGCCGTCATACCCGCCAAGGCCCGCTGCAGCTTGGAAATGGCGGTAATGCAGCCCTCCGTTTCCTTCTGCAATCTTGCGCTCTGGCCCGGCGTGGTTTCCGCCGCCCGGCTGATTTCCTCTAACTTTTCATTCAGCGCGCCCAGCACGCTGTGCATGTTTTCGTCAAACATGGCCAGGGCCCGGCTGAACCCGCCGGACAGGTCCTCCACGAAGGAAGCGTAGGTATCCGCCAGGCGGCGGCTGCTTTCGTCCATCTTGGCGGTCATATCGCCGGTCACGTTCATGGCTCCGTCCGCCTGCTGCTGCACGGCGGTGAGCACCCGGCTGCTCCAATCGGCGTAATCCCGCATGGAGGACTGCATATCCCGCTGGGCGTCCTTTAAGCTGTTCATAAAATCTGCCTGTTCCTGGGAGGCGGTGATCATGCCGGACAGCACTTGGGAACCGTGGGTCAAGAATTCGCCGCTGGATTCCTGGGCCTGGTCCAGGGTGCGAACATAGCTTTCAAAGCGCTCCATCATTCGCTGGTTCACGTCCTGCACCTGGTTCATGCCGGACAGGATCTGGTCCGCGGCGGCCATAGTGCGCTCCATGGATTCAAAGGACACTGTCTGCGCCCGGTTCACTTCAGATAAGGTCTGGCCCAATTGGATGAACTGATTGCCCAGCATCCGGTGCATTTGGGCAATGAACTGGTTGGCGATGTTCGCCACGCCGTCGATCTGCGCCTGGGTCTGGCCCAGAATAAACTGGTTCATGCTCTGCGCCACGGGGGTCAGGGATTTTTCGACGGAGGACAGAATGCCGTCGCTGACCTTGTTCCCCATATCGGTGGACAGACGGCGCAGCAGGGCGGAACGATCCTCCTGCTGGCAGATCATCTGCACGTTGTCCTCCAGGGGCTTCTGCATCACCAGGTCGGCGAAAGCGTCGGTAAAATCGTCGATGGCGCTGGTGGCGCTGCCGTAAGCCATGCGGTTGAGCATGTTAAAAATCAGGGAGCAGGAAATACCGGCGATGGAGGTCATGAACGCAAACGTCATGCCGCCGATCATCTGCGGGATGCTTTCCATGGTTTTGGCCGCGTCGCTCACGTCCAGGCCCCCCAGGCCGCGCATCAGGCCGATGAACGTGCCCAGGATGCCCAGGCTGGTCAGCAGGCTGGGAACCACGTCCGCCAATTGCACATGGCCCACGGAATCGATCACCGTTTCATCGTTGATGTAATCCTCCACGTTGCAGTTGAGCCCCCGGGCGTCCAGCTGTTCCGCGTTTACCAGGAAGCGCCGCCAGGGGCCCTGGATCTCCTTGCCCAAAAACAGCACATCCTGCCATACGGGCCGCCCCTCCCCCGTGGCCGTTTCCAGCAAATGAATGCCCCGGCGAAGCCTGCGGGCCACACGGCTGACAGGAAGAACGCACTTGAATACGCCAATCAGCGCTACCAGCGCAATGGCGATATAAATCAATAAATCCGTCAGGTTTGCAGCGAGGTTCTCCAGTATTCCGTTCACGTGTCTTCTCTCCTTTCGCCGCTATTCCCTCCTATTGTAATCAATTTTCTCCAAAATTGCAATGTAATTGTAACAATTTGAAGTGTAAAATTTACAAAGTTCACATTTTTCCGTTTCCCTAAAACTGAAAACGTCTAAAAAGAGTATAGAGTTCAGATTTATAATGATCAAACCGAAAAGCGGAGATAACATAGACTATTCAATCTGTGCTCTGCGCTCTGAACTCTGTTCTCTCTTTTGGCTTTACCATTTTTAGTTTGTCGGGATCGTCGGCAAATCGAAAGCGCTTCGTAACATTTTGCTTTCCCCTTCTCCAAGGATTGACAGAAAGCGTTCCCTTGCGCTATATTATATAGGTATATTTTTGCCCATTGAAAGGAGATTTCCATGCGCCGCATTGCCTTTTTCCTCATGATGACCCTGCTTCTGACCGCCGTTATTCCGGGCTTTGCCGAAACGGCTATCTACCAGGCCCCCAAGCAGGTGGTGATCACCTTCACCGGTGACTGCACCCTGGGCTGCGATCCCATGGAACGGGGCCGGAGCAGCGGCTTTGAAAGCTACATTGAACAGTACGGCTATGGATACCCCTTTGAAAAAGTGAAGGATATTTTTGAACGGGATGATCTGACGGTCATCAATTTAGAGGGCACTCTTTACGATCAGGATGCCAACATCGCCCCGGATAAAACTTATCATTTCCGGGGCCCCACGGATTATGTGAATATCCTCACTTCCTCCAGCATCGAAGCCTGCTCCATCGGCAATAACCACATTTTGGATTACGGCACCGCCGGCATGCAAAGCACCATCGACACGCTGGACGCGGCGGGCATCGGCTGGTTCGGCACCACGGAATACTGCAACGGCACCTATATCTACGAAAAAGACGGGGTCAGGATCGGCTTTTATTCCATTTATTATTCCGATTGGGTCACCGCCATCAAAACCGGCGCCAAGGACTCCATCGAAGCCCTAAAGGCGGCAGGCTGCAATTTGATCATTGCCTGCATTCATGTGGGCGTGGAATATGATACCCGCCACGACATGAACCAGGAAAAAATGGCCGACGCCTTCATCCGCTACGGGGCCGACGTGGTGATCGGCAATCATCCCCACAGCATTCAGGGCATCCGGGAGCAGGACGGTTTCTGCACGCTCTGGAGCCTGGGCAACTTTGCCTTCGGCGGCAATTCCAGCATCATCATTTCCCGGAAGCGCAGCCCCAATTACGGCAACATGAACCTGAACGCCTTCATAGCCCAATTCACCTTCTCCTTTGATGAAAACAACCGGTATCTGGGGCACCAGCTGAACCTGATCCCCTGCTTCGTCACCGGCACGGGCACGGAGGTGAACAATTATCAGCCCATCCCCGTTACCGGCAATGACGCGGAGAAGGTAATGAAGGCCATTCAGGATGATACGCCTTACCGCCGTTTGCTGCTGAATCCCTATGTGGAGGGCGTTGGCGCGGTGCAGGAATTCGTGCCTGCTCCGGTGCGGTAATTTTCTGTTGGCCCGCCTTGCAAAAGCAGCGGGAAAAAGCTATAATAGCGGGGTATGAATCGGCCTGAACCCTTCAGGCGTTGGGAGGCATTTCATGATCAAGGCGCAGGATTTCATTAAAGAATTGTCCCTGCAGGTATTAAGCCCCACAACCAGGGAAGAATGGGATATTCATTCTGCCGAGCTGAACCGGCCGGGCTTGCAGTTTGTCGGTTTTTATGATCATTTTCCCCATGACTGGCCCCAGGTGGTGGGTCTGACGGAAATGAGCTATCTGGAATCCTTGTCCGAAGAAGTGCGCAAGGAGCGGATGGAAGCGTTTTTTTCCTATAAAATACCCTGCCTGATCATCTGCCGCGGCATGATGCCCTCCGAGGATATGCGGGAATTGGCCGCCGCCCACGATGTGGCGCTGCTGCGCACCGAAATGGTGACCACCCGCTTCGTGGCCCAGGCTATGAATTATCTGAACCGGTGTCTGGCCCCCCGGGCCACCCTGCACGGCGTGCTGGTGGACGTATACGGCATGGGCGTGCTGATCACCGGCGAAAGCGGCGTGGGCAAAAGCGAAGCGGCCCTGGAGCTGGTGCGCCGCGGCCATCAATTGGTGGCCGACGACGTGGTGGATGTGTGCCGCATCACGGAAAATCGGCTCATCGGCGAATCGCCGGAAACCGTGCGCCATTTTATGGAGATCCGCGGCATCGGCATCATCGATATCAAAGCCATGTACGGCATCAGCGCCGTGCTCACCAGCAAAACCATCGATCTGGTGATCCACCTGGAGGCCTGGAAAGAAAAGAAAGCCTACGACCGGCTGGGCCTTTCCGAGGATTTCACCACCATCATGGATGTGCGTGTACCCCAATTGGTGCTGCCCGTGCGCCCCGGCCGAAACGTGGCCGTGGTCATCGAGGTGGCCGCCCGGAATTATTCCCTGAAGCAAATGGGCTATTCCGCCGCCCAGGAATTGGACCGCCGCCTGAATGAAATGATGATGAACGCAGCAAGAGGATAACACGCGGGATTGGAGAATAGTATTGGGGGAATAAGCCCTAACGAACGCAAAGCGGAGGAGTTCGGATTTATATAGTCTGCATATTAAAACCCGATTATTGAGCTTTTTAACGCTTGAGGGCAATATAAATCTCAACTCTCAGTTCTTAGCTCTCCGCTCCTGCTTATTCAATCTTTCTCTTATCCCCATCCCCCTAACAATCGGAGGACCCCATTATGGTTTATGTAGGCATCGATCTGGGCGGCACCAACATTGCCGTCGGCGCTGTCAGCGAAGCGGGCTCCATTCTGGCGGAGGCCGGATGCAAAACCCTGGCCTCCAGGCCCTATCAGGCCATTATCAAGGATATGGCTGAGCTGGTTCAGAAAGTGATCCGCAAGGCTCACGTCACGGAAGACGAGGTCAAAGCCATCGGGATCGGCATTCCCGGCGTGGCGGACGATCAGGGCATGGTGTTCAACTGCACCAATTTGGGCTGGGTCAACGTGCCTCTGCGGGCTGAAATGCAGAAATACATCCACAAACCCGTTCTGATCGATAATGACGCCAACTGTGCCGCCCTGGCCGAAAGCGTGGCCGGGGTCAGCGTGGGCTGCAAAAGCAGCGTGTTTATCACCCTGGGCACCGGCGTGGGCGGCGGCATCATCGTAAACGGCAAGCTCTGGTCCGGCGGTCATGGCCGGGCCGGGGAAATCGGCCACATGTGCCTGGTGCCCGACGGCGTACCCTGCACCTGCGGGCGCAACGGCTGCGTGGAGCGCTACTGCTCCGCCACCGCTCTGATCCGCACCGCCAAGCAGGAATGCTGCAATTATGTTGATACCGCTATTTTGCAGAAAGCCGGCGGCAATATCGACAAAGTCAACGCCAAAATGGTCATTGACGCCGCGAAAGAAGGTGATGCGTCCGCCCTCCGGGTATTCAATACCTTTGCCCGGTATCTGGCCCTCACCATCAGCAACATCACCTGGTTTTTCGATCCGGAAATGATCGTGCTGGGCGGCGGCATCAGTCACGCGGGCGATTTCCTGCTGGATTCCGTCCGGCCCCTGATCCCTCCCTGCCAGATGTTTGAAAAGCTGGCCCTCCCCCGCCTGGAGCTGGCCAGGCTCGGCAACGAGGCCGGCGTCATCGGCGCCGCCATGCTGGGGCGATAAGCCCGGAAGACGAGTGAACAGAGTTCAGAGTACAGAGTTCAGATATATATTGTTTCCTGTGATCTGATTCTGAAAGCTCACGTATTTCCTGTTGATTGCCCATTTTTTGTTTTTCATACCTGTTCAGTCACTCATGAAAGCTCATCCATTTGGATTATCAACCGTAGGGGCGGATATCATCCGCCCGAAAGAATGGACTGCAAGAAGCCCTTGAAGCGGCATCCATATCGCCGAATGCTGCGGGCGGATGATATCCGCCCCTACGGATTGAACCTCCGATTGAAGCTGCTTTTGATGCGCAACTGAACAATACACTTTTCATCAAAACCGATTCTATTAAGGAGGAACCCACCATGAAATATTCCGTTCGCCAGTTGTTCCGGGAAACCCCCGCGGATCAGGCTGTGGTCACCGTGTCCGGCTGGGTGCGCACCCTGCGCGACAGCAAGGTATTTGCCTTCATTGAACTCAACGACGGCACCTTCTTTAAGAACGTGCAGATCGTTTGCGAAGAGAACCTGGACAATTTCAAAGAAGTGGTGAAAACCACTCTGGGCAGCGCCATCGAAGTCACCGGTATCCTGGCCCTGACCCCCGAAGCCAAGCAGCCCTTTGAAATCAAGGCGCAGAAGGTGGAAATCGTGGGCTTGTCCGATCCCAGCTATCCCCTCCAAAAGAAGCGCCATACCGTGGAATACCTGCGCACCCAGGCCCATCTGCGCCCCCGTACCAACCTGTTCAGCGCCGTGTTCCGCATCCGGTCCCTGGCCGCCCAGAGCATTCACGCTTTCTTTGCCAGCCGCAGCTTCGTGTATGTGCACACCCCCCTGATCACCACCTCCGACGCCGAAGGCGCGGGCGAAATGTTCCGGGTGACCACGCTGGATCTGAACAACGTGCCCAAGGACGAGCAGGGCCGCGTGAACAACAAGGAAGATTTCTTCGGCAAGGCCGCCAACTTGACCGTGTCCGGCCAGCTGAACGTGGAATGCTTCGCTCAGGCCTTCCGCAACGTGTACACCTTCGGCCCCACTTTCCGGGCGGAAAAATCCTATACCCCCCGCCACGCCGCGGAATTCTGGATGATCGAGCCGGAAATCGCCTTTGCCGATCTGGAAGACGATATGGAATTGGCTGAGGACATGCTCAAGTACGTCATCGCCGACGTGCTGGCCAAAGCCCCCGAGGAAATGGAATTCCTGAACAACTTCGTGGACAAGGATCACAAGCTGATCGAACGGCTGCAGAACGTGGTGAGCAGCAAATTCGCCCGGTGCAGCTACACCGACGCCATCGACATTCTGCAAAAGGCGGACAAGCAGTTTGAATATCCCGTGCATTGGGGCATGGATATCCAGACCGAGCATGAACGCTATCTGGCCGAAGAACATTTCGGCTGCCCCGTGTGCGTGTACAACTATCCCAAGGAAATCAAGGCCTTCTACATGCGCCAGAACGACGACGGAAAAACCGTGGCGGCCGTGGACATCCTGGTGCCCGGCATCGGCGAATTGATCGGCGGCAGCCAGCGTGAGGAACGTCTGGACGTGCTGGAAGCCCGCATCAACGAGCTGGGCCTGGATATGGATTCCTACTGGTGGTATCTGGAGCTGCGCAAGTTCGGCACCACCCCCCACGCCGGCTTCGGCTTGGGCTTCGAGCGCTTGATCATGTACTTGACCAGCGTTTCCAACATCCGCGACGTACTGCCCTTCCCCCGCACCACCGGCAGCGCGGATTTCTAAGAACGAATATATTGATTTATGCGAGAGGGAGGCTTTTGCGTCAAAAGCCCCCCTCTCGCGTTCTCCCCGAAAATCATTCCTTTTTTATTTCATAGCAATGTTTTTTCGGATGAAAGGTGATTTTGATGATTACTGATTCTTTCAGCACGGCATCCGATCCCATCATCACCTGTGAAGCCATCATGGGGCCCCAGCAGCACATCGTTGATACCTGCATCGTCACCTTTTCCGATGTGATTATGGATTCGGTACTGGACGAGTATCATTGCGAACCGGCAGGCCGCATCCGCACTTGCGGGAGCATAACGCCGCTGTATGTGCTTTCCCACAGCGATAGGTGCATCGGCGTTTATCAGTCCCACACCGGCTCTGCCATGGCGGGCAGCGATATGATCGAGGCCAATTGGCTTTTGGGGGCCACCAATTTTATCGTATTCGGCTCCTGCGGATGCCTGAACCGGGAAAAGGCCCAAGGTAAATATATCCTCCCCACCGCAGCCTATCGGGACGAGGGCATGAGCTACCATTACGCCCCGCCCGCCGATTACATTCCCATGCCCAATACAGAAAAAACGGCTCAGGTTTTTGAAAAGCTGGGACTCCCCTATGTGCTGGGCAGGGTATGGACCACCGATGCATTTTACCGGGAGCTGCGCGTTCACATGGAGCGGCGCAAGGCCGAAGGCTGCCTGGCCGTAGACATGGAAGCGGCGGGCCTCCAGGCGGTATGCGATTTTCACAAGCTGAACCTATATTATTTTCTCATGACCGGCGATATGCTGGATCAGCCCCAGTGGGACATCGCCGACCTGGGCCATGCCAATCACCACCTGGATAATTTTCAAATCGCCCTTGAAATTGCGCAAAAACTATAAAAGGCATACAAAAAACTGCCGGGCAAACGCTCGACAGTTTTTTGTATGGCTTAAGGAAATTACTTGATTTCCACCTTGGCGCCAACTTCCGCGAAAGCAGCCTTGACCTTTTCGGCTTCTTCCTTGGAAACGCCTTCCTTCAGAGCCTTGGGCAGGTTTTCCACGAAATCCTTGGCTTCCTTCAGGCCCAGGCCAGACACGACTTCGCGCACAGCCTTGATAACCTTGATCTTTTCGGAGCCGGCATCCACCAGGATGGCGTCGAATTCAGTCTGTTCTTCAGCAGGAGCAGCAGCACCAGCGGCGGGAGCGCCACCGGCCACGGCGATAGCGCCGGTCACACCGAACTTTTCTTTCAGAGCTTCAACCAATTCGTTAACTTCCATCAGAGACATTTTCTCAATGGCTTCAATGATTTCCTGAACGGACATTTTATTTTCCTCCATTTTATTTTGCGGTTGTTTAGGAATTACGCAGCGTTTACGCTGCCAATTTTGAGATTAGGCGGCTTCCTTCTTTTCGGCGATTTCGCCCAGAACGGCCACCAGAGAGGACACGGGACTCATCAGGCAGCCAACCAGGGTCGCCATGAGTTCGTCCTTGCCGGGCATCTTGGACAGCTTGACCATGGTCTTTTCGTCCGCAGCCTTGTTTTCAAAGATACCGCCGGTGATCTTCAGCGCTTCCAGCTTGTTCTTTTCGATGAACTGCGCCACAGCCTTGGGGCCGGACACGGGGTCCTTCTTGCTGAACACGAAAGCGTTGGGGCCGTTCAGCAGATCGTCCAGGCCGGTAATGCCCAGCTGCTCCACAGCCAGCTTGAACAGACGGTTTTTGAGAACGCAGTAGTCCACTTCGTTTTCACGGCACTGGCGGCGCAGGTTGGTATCCTGTTCCACGGTCAAGCCGGTGTAGCTCACGATGGTCACGGATTCGGCATTCTTCAGCCTCTCCACGATCTGCGCTACCTTTTCCACCTTCAAGTCGCGATTCTTGCTCATTGTTTCAGTTACACCTCCTCAATGGCTTGGAGTAAAAGAAAACCCTTGCGCCAACGCAAGGGAGAGCATACATAAAAATACTTTCCATTGCGCCTCGGCCGGCGGGCATCGCCCTTTACGCGCTGAACGCGCACCTGCTGTCTTTGGCACAGGCTCTTTTTTAAGCCTTGGATATATTATCACATTTGCATCCGCCTGTCAATGCCAAAATTGAATTTTTTATTCCCCTTCCCGCAAAAAACGCAGCTGCAGATTTTTCCCCGTCCATTGCCGGAACAAGGTTTCCAATTGCTCGCACACCGCTTCCCAGGCCTGCTGCATGGCGGCGGGATCGGATAAATACTTGTTACGGCAAGCTTCCTGCTGGGCATCCTGCATTTTCTGGTACTGCTGCTCGCCGGTCAGCCGCCAGAAATCCCTGCTTTCCGGCTCCCCCGTCGCCTGAATGCTGTCGTACAGCATTTGGGCGGCGGGCACCGTGACCTTGAGCTCGTTTTCCCCGGGGGTCAGCTTCACATCCGCCAGTTTTATGCCCAAACCGATTTCATACAGATACGGCGCGGTCACATTTCCGACCGTTCCTAAAAACAGGGCCTTCAAATCGCCGGACATGATGCCGGTATCCGTATGCCGGACGGCTATCAATTCCCCCGCTTTCTCCATTTCATGGGTCAATTGCACCGCCGCGGTTTCATAATTGATATGGGGAAGAAAAACGGATACCCACTTTTTGATGTAAGGAGAAAAAACATCCGCCAAAATGATCGCCGCCGCCAGCGTGAATATGAGAACGATCCTTCTGAGCAGCCTGCTTCCTCGCCTGCGCTTCTTTTCTTTCATTTTCCCACCCAATCCTGCGCCAGCACCAACAGGTAAATCACGCCCCGCACCAAATGATAGGCGATGGAAATGTAGCCGATCCCCAGCACGATCCGGTTCCATATGCGCCATCGGGCCCGCCGCCTATGCTCCCGGCGGGACGTGGGATGATATGTTTCCATAGGGTGCATAGTCCGGCCCCCCTTTCACAAGGACGTATTTTCAGCGTTTTTCAGCATCAGGCTGCGCCGTGCGCTGTATACTTCGCTATTATACAACAATATTTTCATATTTTCCACATCTTCCTGAAAGATTTACGGTTTTGCGGTATCCTTCGCGCCGAATCTTCAAAACTTATGAATAAATTGTAAAAACAATGATCATCTTAATTTTTTTCTAAAAAAAGTAAATAAATCTCTAAAACAGCACTTGATTTCCAGATTATGGTATGTTATGATAGGCATGGTCAAATTCGGCGCAAGCTTACGCCGCGCCGAAGGAGAAGAAGGACACCCCCTCGTCCTTCTTCTCCCCATTTTTTTATTGTCCGTTCGGCCTGTTTTGCCTGCTGGCACAGAATCATTGAAAAAGACGGCAATTCATGATAAAATGTTCAGGAAAGCAAGGGATATCCGGGCTTTCCATGCTGATGAACGGAGATAAGAACAAAATGCTTTCCCAAATTGTTTCCATTGCCCGCCGTGCCGGAGAAATGATGCTGGAAGCCCGGGACGCGGCCATTCACCAAAAAGAAGGACATTATAATTTTGTCACCGATGCGGATGTGGCCGTGCAGCGGTATTTGCAAAAGGAACTGCTTTCGCTTTTGCCGGGGGCCCGTTTCTTTGCCGAGGAGCAGGAAAACGAACCGCTCACCGATGACGCCACCTTCGTGGTGGACCCCATCGACGGCACCATGAATTTCATGCGGCACCGGAACGCTTCCGCCGTTTCCATCGCTTTGCTGAAAAACAAAATGCCCGTATTGGGCGTGATTTATATCCCCTATTCCGATGAAATGTTCACCGCGGAATTGGGCAAAGGCGCTTTCGTGAACGGGCGTCCCATTTCCGTGTCCCGCACCCCCTTTGAAAACGGCCTGGTGCTGTTCGGCACGTCCCCTTACGATCAGGACCTGGTGCAGCGCAGCATGTACGCCGCCGGGCAGTTCCTGGTGCAGGCGGGTGATTTGCGGCGATCCGGCGCCGCCACGCTGGACCTGTGCGACATTGCCTGCGGGCGAGCGGATATATTCTTTGAATTGCGGCTTCGCCCCTGGGATGTGGCGGCGGGTGCCCTGCTGGTAACGGAAGCGGGCGGAAGGTATCTGTCCCTCCAGCATGACCGGCCCTGTTTTGACGGCCCCTGCGGCATGCTGGCCTGCAACGCCGTCTGCGAAGAACAAGCCATTCGGATCATTCAGGAGGCGATGAAATGAGCCTTACGCTTTCCTCCGCCCACGTGCACACCACCTTCTGCGACGGCAAAACCCCCGCGCCGGACATGGCGAAGGCGGCTTTTGAAAAAGGGTTTGTGTCCCTGGGCTTTTCCTCCCACGCGCCCCAGCAGTTTGATCTTTCCTACTGCATGCAGCCGGAAAAAGAACCCGCCTATAAAGCCCAGATTCGCGCCCTGAAAGCGGAATATGCCGGAAGAATGAACATCTATCTGGGGACGGAGCGAGATTATTACGCCTGCATTTCCCCCGATGACTACGATTATTACATCGCCTCCGTCCATTATCTGAAATGGGAGGATGGCTTTGTGGCCATTGATGGGCATGCCGATCAATTTCTTTCCTATGTAAATGAGCATTGCGGCGGCAGCGGCCTGGTTCTGGCGGAAAGATACTTTTCCCTGCTCCGGGATTACGTTGCGAATCAAAAGCCGGATATCATCGGCCATTTTGATCTGGTGCGCATCAATAATTCCCGGCTGCATTTATATGATGAAGCAAGCGCCGCCTACCGCCGCCTGGCTTTGGACGCCCTGCGGCCTATGGCGGACACTGGGGCCCTGCTGGAAGTGAACACCGGCGGCATGGCCCGGGGATACCTTCCCACCCCCTATCCGGACGCCTTCCTGTTAAAAGAATGGAAGGCTTGGGGCGGCGAAGTGACCGTCACCTCCGACTGCCATGATATGCGCCTGCTGGATGCCTGCTATGACGATGCGGAGGAGCTGCTTCGTTCATTGGGCTATGACCACGCCGTGCGCCTGGGAAAAACGGAAAAATGGGAACGGTTCGCGCTGAATGCTTGACAATTCGGGCCATATGAAGGATAATGAAGTGTTCTTGATTGGAAGGGAGGGGGATTTCCTTTGGCGCATGTAATTGAGGCGGTACAGCCCCATGGGGTGGCTTACCGCCGGGGCATCCGGGCGGGCGACAGCCTGATTGCCATCAACGGGGAACCCATCCTGGACGAAATCGATTACCAAGCTCTGACCAATCGGCAGAAGCTGGATGTGCTGATCCGCCGCCCTGACGGCACGGAGGAAACCGTGCGCATCATCAAAGCCCGGGAAGCCTCCCTGGGCCTGCAATTGGCGGATACCATGGCCTGCAGGCCCTACCCCTGCAAAAACAAGTGCATTTTCTGCTTTATCGACCAGATGCCTCCCGGCATGCGGGATACCCTGTACGTGAAGGACGATGACTGGCGCTTATCCCTGATGATGGGCAACTATATCACCCTCACCAACGTGGATGAGAAGGAATTTGACCGTATCCTGCGAAGGAAAGCCAGCCCCCTGTATATTTCCATCCACGCTACCACGCCGGAAGTGCGGGTGAAGATGATGAAAAATCCCAACGCCCGCTTCATCATGGATCGGCTGCGCGCCCTGGCCGACGCGGGGCTGCATTTTCACTGCCAGATCGTGCTGTGCCCCGGCTATAACGACGGGGACGTGCTGAAAAAGACGCTTTCCGATTTGTCCGCTCTGTACCCCGCCGCCCAGTCCGCCGCCCTGGTGCCGGTGGGCCTGACCAAATTCCGGGACGGCCTGGCCCACGTGGACCCCTTTACCCGGGAAACGGCCAAGGCGGTGATGGATATCGCTTATGATTTCCAAAATCGGCTGCTGAAAGAAATCGGCACCCGGTTTGTGTTCCCCTCCGATGAAATGGTGCTCATTTCCGGGGAACCCCTGCCCACGGAAGCGGAATATGAGGGCTATCCCCAATTGGAAAACGGCGTGGGCCTGCTGCGGAAATTTGAAGATGGGCTCAAAACCGCCGCTGCCGAAAACACCCTGCCTGCCGTGCCGCGCCGGGTGCGCATCCCCTGCGGCAGCTCCATCGCGCCGGTGATGCGGCAATGGGTGGACACCTACGGTCCTCAAGGGGTCCAGGCGGCCATCCAGCCCATCCGCAACACCTTTTTCGGGGAAACCATCACCGTTACCGGCCTGATCACCGGAGGCGACCTGATCGATCAATTGAAGGACGCCGACGAGGATGAAATCCTGCTCTGCGGCAACACCCTGCGGGCGGAGGGGGACCTGTTTCTGGACAACATATCCCTGGAGCAGGTGCGAAGCGCCTTAAAGCCCAAAGTGACCGTGGTGCCCAATACGGGGGCCGATTTGTTCCGGGCGCTGTTAGGAGAGAGTTCGGAGTTCAGAGTACAGAGTGCAGATTAAAATGTGGATGCAACTGGGACTCAAATTCATTGTACTAACTATATCTGTACTCTGATCACTCTTCTCTCGCCAAAGCCAAGTATATTTGACTGAATATCTTCAAAAGGAGGTTGGTCAAAGTGCCTTCTTCTAAGCCTTTGGTCGCCATCGTTGGGCGGCCCAACGTGGGGAAATCCACGTTTTTCAATAAAATCTCCGGCCACCGCATCGCCATCGTGGAGGATATTCCCGGCGTCACCCGGGACCGCATCTATGCCGACGTGGAATGGACGGGCCGGAAATTCACCCTGATCGATACCGGCGGCATCGATCCCCGCAGCGAGGACGTGCTCCTTTCTCAAATGCGCCGTCAGGCGGAAATCGCCATGGACATGGCGGACGTGATCTGCTTTTTCACGGACGCCCGCTCCGGCATGACCCCCGACGATGAAGAAGTGGCCACCATGCTGCGCAAAACCCACAAGCCCGTGATCCTGGCCGTGAACAAGCTGGATCATGGCGGGCTCAACGACGTGCTGTACGAATTCTACGCCCTGGGGTTGGGCGATCCCGTGGGCATTTCCAGCACCAACATGCTGGGCTTGGGCGATCTGCTGGACGAGATCGTAAAGCATCTGCCGCCCCAGAACGAAGCGGAAACCGAGGAAGAAACGCATGTGATCCAGCTGGCCGTGGTGGGCCGCCCCAACGTGGGCAAATCTTCGCTCACCAACCGGCTGCTGGGCCAGGAGCGCACCATGGTTTCCGATATTCCCGGCACCACCCGGGACGCCATCGACACCCAGTTTACAGGACCCGACGGCACGGAGTACAACATCATCGACACCGCCGGCATCCGCCGCAAGCGGGCCATCGAGGATGAATCCCTGGAGCGGTACAGCGTGCTGCGCTCCATCGCCGCCATCCGCCGGTGCGACGTGGCCCTGCTGCTCATTGACGCCCAGGAGGGCGTGACCGAGCAGGACGCCCGCATTGCCGGCATGATCCATGAGGAAGGCAAGGCCGCCGTGGTGATCGTGAACAAATGGGACGCCCTGGACAAGGAAACGGGCACCCTGGAAAAGTTCAAGAAGCAGGTCATCGAGGATCTAAAATTCATGGATTACGCTCCGGTGCTGTTTATTTCCGCCCTGACCGGCCAGCGGGCTGCAAACGTGCTGCCCGAGGTGAATAAGGTATGGGAACAGGCCAGCCGTCGGGTGGGCACCGGCGCGCTCAACGACGTGCTGGGCGACGCTCAAATCGCCCTCCAGCCCCCCATGATGGGCGGCAGGAAGCTGAAAATTTATTACGCCACCCAGCCCGCCGTTTGCCCGCCCACCTTCGCCCTGTTCATCAATTCGGAAGATTTAATGCATTTTTCCTATCAGCGGTATCTGGAAAACTGCCTGCGCAAAGCCTTCGGCTTTGAGGGCACCCCCATCCGCTTTGTGCTGCGGGAGAAAAAGAAGGAGGACGCCCGGCCATGATCCTCAAATACATTCTCTGCGCCGTGATCGCGTATCTTTTGGGCAGCATTTCCACCGGCATTCTGGTTTCCCGAAAAGCAGGCCATAATCTGCGGGAGGAAGGCAGCCACAACACCGGGGCCAGCAACGCCCTGCGGGTGCTGGGCATCAAGGGCGGGGCTATCACCTTTTTGGGCGATTTCCTGAAAGCCTTCATCGCCGTGATGGTGGGCAAATGGATCGGGGGCCTGAACGGGGGCCTGATCGCCGGATTGTTCGTGGTGCTGGGCCACAATTGGCCTGTGTTCTTCAGCTTCCAGGGCGGCAAGGGCATCGCCTGCTCCGCCGCGGTCATGACCCTCTTCCCCATCCCCGGTGTCATCGCCGCCGCGCTGTGCCTGCTGGTCATTTTCATCTGGCGCTATATTTCCGTGGGCAGCCTGACCATGCTCACCGTGTTTTTCCTCATTCTGGCTTTTACTCAGCCCTTCTGGCCCGTGGCCGTGTGGGCCTTCGCATTGCTGCTGCTGGGGATTTACCGGCACCGCGCCAATTTGCAGCGGTTGAAAAACGGCACGGAAAACAAGATCGGGCAGAAAGCGAAATAATCACGACCCGCAGCGCATTGCTGCGGGCTTTTTCAAAGGAATATGTCTATGAGCAGAATCAGTCCGAAAGCTTTTGGCAATCTTGTGATTTTCCTCCTGACGTTCGGGCTTGGCCTTTTCCTTCTTCTTTACGGCGTTTGGGGGCTGAATCACGCAGCTGAAATAGAAACATTCTCTTATACCGGTTCCTTCCGTGGATACGAAATCAAAACGCATGGAAAGTCTTCTACCCGGTATTTTTATATCAATGATGAAGAATTTCGGATGGATTCTGTTCGTTTACCCGCCTTTGACAGTGCGTTTCTTTCTGAAGTGCGGCCGGAAGAAACAGTATGGGCGGAATATCAGCATTCTTCCTGGCCGTGGGCGAAGAACACCAAATGGCTCTGCGGCCTGCGAACAGCTCATGCTGTTTATATGACGCCCGATGCGACGGCAAAAGCCATTCAAAAGAACCATGAATTATCAGTCATGACCGGATTCCTCTTTATCCTAATCGCATGCGTTTTCATGCTGGCAGCCGTTCCCCGGTTCAAACAGCGGTTCATTTATCTTCGCTCCAGAAAACGCAAAAGATATCGCGGGCGTTATCAATCAAAAAGGTAAAACAAACCAGACGGAACGTTGAATGTGCTTCATGGAGGAGGATCAGGAAAAAACCATGCTGGAGCAATCCATTTTCCGCATGACAGGCGCTGTTCAGGAAATCCTGGGCGAACGCTTTCTCAGCGGTTACTTGTACGGTTCTGCGGTGCTGAACGATTTTCAGCCAGGATGGAGCGATATTGACGTGCTGTATCTATCCCGCTGCCCTTTGCGAGTGCAGGAGGCCGAAGCGCTGGTGAATCTTCGGCAGGCCATGCTGGAGAAAGAACCGGACAATCCCTATTTCCTCGGCTTTGAGGGGGCCATCCTATCGTTGGAAGAATTTCTGCGGAAAGAGGATCAGCCCATCGTTTACTGGGGCACCAGCGGGCAAAAGATCAAAAGTCAATATGATCTGGACCCCTTCTCCCGCCT
>JAUNMW010000051.1 GCA_030537395.1 Clostridia bacterium
TATTGCTTGCAGTAATCTGGGGCTGCACCGGATTTGGGGTATGGGAAGTTTGAGTATACTTCATGAAACAATTGATAACTGCTGTATACAGGGTATGATGCACAAGAAAAAGATGTTTTGCTCATGGCTATTTCTTCCTGAAAAGAGACGCTTTTTTCCGTGCCGGATCGGAAAAGAAACGCGGGAGGACTGCATATATATGCTTGATCATGGTTAGTTTTTGCACATTATGTATTTGCTGCGGCACTTTTCCCCGGCGGAAAGTGCTGGTACAATGAACGCAGAACATATGGGATATACAAACAGGCAGGGGGTGGCGCGAACATGACGCAAATCCGTGCAGGCGTTTCACATCATGAAAATGCGTTTGGCCGTTGGCTGCGGAGTTTTACCGGCTATAAAAAGCATCTGGCCCTCACATTGATGTTCCTGCCTGTGATCGTTTATTTCATTGTATTCAAGTACATTCCCATGGGCGGGATCGTGATCGCGTTTAAAAACTACAAGATCAAGCAGGGAATTTTCGGCAGCGCCTGGTGTGGATTGGACAACTTTACCAAGGCATTCGCCACGCCTACCTTTGCCCGGTCCGTCAAAAACACGCTGGTGATCAGCGGGCTGAAATTGCTGTTTGGGTTCCCCGCGCCCATCCTTTTGGCCCTTATGCTGAACGAGGTCACCCATATCCGTTTCAAAAAGACGGTGCAGACCATCACCTATCTGCCCCATTTCCTCAGCTGGGTGGTGCTGGCCGGTATGTTCCAGCAGCTTCTTTCGCCCAACAATGGCGCGGTGAACGCCGTGCTCAAACAAGTGTTCGGCATGAAAGATTCCATCTATTTTCTGGGCAGCAATCAGTATTTCCGGGGCACGCTGATCGTAACGGACATCTGGAAAAACGTAGGCTGGTCCTCCATTTTGTATCTGGCCACCATTTCCGGCATCGATCCCGCTCTCTATGAAGCCGCCACCGTGGACGGCGCTTCCCGCTGGCAGTGCACGCGGTACATCACCCTCCCCTCTCTGGTGAGCACCATCGTGGTCATGCTGATTTTGAACATCGGCTCCATCATGGACGCGGGCTTTGATCAGGTGTTCAATCTGTATAACAGCGCCGTGTACCAAACGGGAGACATCATCGACACCTATGTGTACCGTTATGGCATCGGGGATATGAAGTATTCCCTGGCTACCGCGGTGGGCCTCTTTAAAAACGTGATCGCCTTCGTGCTGGTGGTGGGCACCAACCTGATCGCCCGCCGCATCAGCGGCGAAGGCATCTGGTAAGGAGGCGCGGAAAGTGAACCAGAAAAAAATGACAGTGGGCAGGGCAATCATATATCTCCTGCTGACCCTGCTGAGCGCTTCCATCGTGGTGGCTTTCTGGCATCTGCTCAATCTGAGCCTCTCCCCCAGCTATATTGCCACCAAGGGCGGATTGCTCCTGTATCCCAAGGACGCCACGCTGGATAATTATGCCCGGGTGATCGATAACCGATATATCTGGCTGGGCTACAAAAACACCCTGATCCGCACCGTGGCGGGCACTGTGCTGCAGCTTTTCTTTACATCCATGGGCGCTTACGTTTTAAGCAAAAAGTTCTTCCCGCACCGCACGTTCTGGACCTTCTTTATCGTGTTCACCATGTTCTTTTCCGGCGGATTGATTCCCACCTATCTGGTGGTAAAAAACCTGGGGCTGCTGGATACCTATGCCGCCATGATCCTGCCGGGCTTCATCAGCGCCTACAACATGGTGATCATGCGCAATTATTTCCAATCCCTGCCCGAAGAGATTGAGGAAAGCTGTCTGATCGACGGGGCGGGCCGGTTCCGTATCTTCATGCAGATCGTGCTTCCCCTGTCCAAGCCCATTCTGGCCACGGTAGCGCTGTGGCTGGTGGTGGGGCACTGGAACAGCTGGTTCGACGTGCTGATCTATATTTCGGATGATACCAAGTTCACTTTGCAGATCGTCCTGCGCCGCATCATCATCACCGGCTCCAAGGAAATCCTGGATACCAGCGCCGCCGCCAACGCAGCGGAAATGGAATCGGTGGTTTCCTCGGAGGGGCTGAAGGCAGCCTGCATCTTCGTTACCACCCTGCCTATTCTCTGCGCATACCCCTTTGTGCAGAAGTTCTTTGTGAAGGGGATCATGATCGGTTCTTTGAAGGGATGATATTCCTTCAAATAATAAAAAAAGGAGGCAGACAACATGAAAGGTTCCCGTATTCTTGCTCTGGCGCTGGCCTTGATCATGGTCATGGCGCTGGTACCGGCAATGGCTGAGGATGAGCCTGTCAAGATCTCTGTGGCAAGCTACATGTTCGGCCCCATCGACAACGAGAAGGACGTCATTACCCCGCTGGTGGAACAGCAATTGAAGGAAAAGCACGGCATCAATGTGGATATCGAAGTGGTCTACATTGAACAGGCCAACTATTCCGAAATCCTGAACACCCGCTTAGCCGGCGGAACGGCTCCCGATGTGTTCCTGGCCCAGAGCACCAATACGCTGAACAGCTATTGGGATCAGGGCGTCATCAAGAGCTGGAGCGTGGATTTCTTCAAGGAGAACGCTCCTGCCGTGTATGACTTCGTCATGAACGGCGCTGCCTACGGCGATCTTGCCGGAGACGTGGAAGCCTGGCAGAAGGCGTCCATGAAGGACGGCGAAATGGTGGTCATTCCTTCCTTCAAGCCCGACGGCTCCATGCCCTATAAGACGCTGATCTATCGCGGCGACTGGCTGGATAAGCTGGGCGTAACGGAAGAAACGCTGCCCAAGACCGTGGAAGACTTCGTCGCCCTGATGGGCCGCTTTGCCAAGGAAGACCCGGACGGCAACGGCCAAAACGATACCTACGGCTGCTCCATCACCGCCATGAAGGCGCTGTTCGGCTCCTATGGCCTGGCCACCGGCTTCACCGGCAGCGATTCCTACTGGGTAGTCCGGGACGGCGCGCTGGTGAACAGCGACGTGGCCCCCGAAGCCAAAGAAGTGATCGCCACCCTGGCCGCCATGTATGCCGACGGCCTGATCGATCCTGAATTCGTGGCCGGCAAGGAATCCGTGGAAGGCAGCTACTGGGCCATTTCCCACGGCATGGTGAACGGCCTGTACGGCGTGAGCGCCAACGCTTCCATCGACCATTATCGCCTCAAGGAAGTGTTGGGCGACGATGGCGGCCGCTGCGCTACGGAATATTGGGCTGTGAACGGCCCGGATTCCACCTTCGTTTACGGCCCCTGGCCGGCTGGTCCCAGCGGCGATTACGGCTGGCAGGTGGGCACGCCTGTGGCCGTGAGCGAAAGCGCTGTGTACAATGCCGATATGTCCGATGAAAAGCTGGCCCTGATCTTCAAGATCCTGAACGCCTTCGCCACGGACGACGAACTGTACATGACCGCCTTCGCCGGTATTGAAGGCACTCACTATGAAAAGCTGGAGAACGGCACCATCAAGCGCCTGATGGGCAACGAAGAACTGAACGCCGTGGGCGTTTGGGGCTGCCGCAGCCTGTACGGGGCTGACCGCGCTTTCTCCACCCTGGCCTATGACCTGGCCTTCTACAAGGATCCTTCCATCGCCAACCGCCTGAACTGGTTCAAGAAGGATCAGTACAACAGCTACATCCAGAACGCCGTGACCGAAACCCTGCCCAGCGCCGATCTCTCCGCGGAACTGAACACCATCCGCGACGAAGCTTGGGTGGCTATGATCCGCGGTGAAAAATCCCTGGATACCTGGGATGAATACGTGCAGAGCTGGCTCAGCGCCGGCGGCCAGACGCTGACCGACGAAGCCAACGCCTGGTATCAGGCCCAGAACTGATTTCACGTTTTTTCGCATGGGGCTGCCGAGTTTTGCGGCAGCCCCTGTTTCAAATCAACGCGTCATGAACGCGAAAGGAAGGATCACTCCATGAAAACGCTGCGGAAAAAGTGGCATATCGATGTGCTTCATCATTCCCATACGGATATCGGATATACGGCCCGGCAGGAACTGATCTGCCGTCAGCACGCGGATTTTCTGCGTCAGGCGCTCTTTATCCTGCGCAGGATCGACCGGGGGGAAGCTGAGGAACAGCGCCTTTTCCGCTGGCAATGCGAAAACTGGTGGCAAATCGAGAACTTTTTGCGTTTCGCGGATGAAGCGGAACAGGCCGATCTGATCCGATACATTCGGGAGGGCAGGATCGGCCTGAGCGCAAGCTATCTGAACCTGACGGATTTGGTAGACGAACGAGCGCTTGAGGAGCATTTGAACAAGGCCCGCGTTTGGGCGGAAAGCATAGACGCGCCTATGCAAAGCGCCATGACGGCGGACGTGAACGGTTATTCCGCCGGATTGCCGGACGCCCTGGCGAACGCCGGCGTAAAGTATTTTTACAGCGCGCTGCATACCCATCACGGGATGTATCCCCTGCATGAAAATCCGGCATTTTTCCGGTGGCGGGGACCGAAGGGCGGAAGCGTGCTGACCTTTGTGGGCGAGCATTATCATTGGGGACATGTACTGGGATTGTGCCCAAACGGCGTTTCATCCTTTATGCTGAACGATGATATTTTGGATGCCATTGAAAAGGGAAAAATCTTATCCACTGACGCGGAAACCACGGAGCGGGAAGAAATGGATCTGGCCCAAACCCGGATCACCCGTTACCTTTCGGGCCTGGAGGATCACGGCTGGCCGCTTGATTTTGTGCCCGTATTCGTCAGCGGGATCCTTTCGGACAACGCTCCTCCAAACGGCCGCATTGCGGAGCGGGTCAAAAAGCTGAATGAGCGATTTGACGGACAAATCACGTTGGAAATGACTACGCTGGACGCGTTCTTTGAAAAATTGGAAAAGGCGGGGCTTCCTATTCCCGAATACAGCGGAGACTGGACCGACTGGTGGGCCGATGGCGTGGGATCAACGCCGCGCAGCGTGAAACTGTACCGGGAAGCCCAGCGAAAGCGCAATTTGGCAGCGCTTTTGGACCCTGAACAAAAGCTGATGGACCGGGAGCTTTATCGGCGGTCAGGGAGCGAAATGATGCTCTACGCGGAGCATACCTGGGGCCATTCCGCTTCCGTTTCCGATCCATCCAGTTCATTGACCTCAGAAATGCAGATGAAAAAGGAGGCGTACGCGGTAAACGCCAATACCAGCGCGGGAGAACTGCTGGATGGCATCCTGGAAAAAATGGGGAACCGAACCATCTATCCGGATCGGGATCAATGCTTTCGGGTCTTCAATCCCTATCCCTTCCCGGTCACAGCGCCTGTTTCCGCGCCTCTTTTGGGCTGGGAATCCATCCATGGCTGTATCCAGAAAACGCAGCCGCTGGCATTGAAGGATCTATCCACCGGCAGGCTTTTGCCAACCCAGACAGGCTTTGGACCGCGGGGCAGGCTGGCGGAAACATTTCTTTGTTTATGCCCGGGAGAAAGCAGGGAGCTGCAGATCGTTTACGCGCCTTCCAATCAAAGCATGCCGCCGCATACGGCAGGAATGTGCGCCGACGGCGTCATAGATCAGGCGGGCATTTCCGATCTTGCCTTGCCGGAATATATAGAAACGGATTTTCTGCGCCTTCGCACGGACGGGGTGAGGGGCGTCGCTTCGATAATTGAAAAACGAACGGGCCGGGAGCTGATTTCTCCCGAAGGCCTTAGCGGCGCGTTTACCTGCCTTTACAAAGCAACGCCCACTGTGGGCCCCCGGAACGCATTTCGCAGGAAAATGGGGCGGCGGCGCGAAACGGTGAACACCCGCACATTTGCTGCCAAACCCAGAAATTTTTCCATCGCTGATCAAGGCGATGTATCGGTTTCGCTGAAGATAACCTATGATTTGGAAAGCACAGAAGAATGCTCTCTGCTTTTAAAACTGTACCGTCATCTGCCGCGGATGGACGCATGGATCAGATTGAAAAAGAAAAGCTGTGCGGACCCGGAAGAAATCCAGATCGTTTTTCCTTTCCAGACAGACGGGAACAATGAAACCTGGATCGATAAAACCGGCTGTGTGATGCGCCCGGGTCTGGATCAGCTGCCGGGCACATGCCAGCAATTTTGGTGCCTGCAAAGCGGGATCCTGCGCAGGGGCAGCACCTTTGATTTGCTTATAGCCTGTCCCGATACCCCGCTGGTTTCTTTCGGGGAACAACAGAAAGCGCCTGTCGAACTGTGCAACGGCCAAAGCATAACGCTCAACCGCGGAGAAATCCGCAGCCGGATCATGAACAATTTCTGGGAAACCAATTTCGCCCTGGATTTGGGCGGATGGCATGAATTCCGCTATGTCATCACCCTGGAACCAGCCAGAAACCCGGAAGATCAGTTCAAGCGCTGCGCGGCCTTGGCCACCGGGCTGCCTGTTCTGGAATTGTAATGCCAATACTAAACTCATCGTTTCTTTCGCGTGAAAAGATATTCAATGCGCTGACAGGCCCCGCAAGCTTTTGAATTGAACCAAAATCAAATGGAAGAAAACGCCGGAACGTCATAAATATCCAACTGGCATCACGGAAGACGCATGCCCTTCCGTCCTTGCCCCGCATCGGTCTTGGGCGAACCAGGCGGCAAAAAATGACGAATTTGGCCATAAAAAGCAGAGGGACAGACAAATTTTTCATCGCCTTCCAAGGAAAAAGCAACGTATAATCATCTCCAGCGCAAATTCTGCGCATCTCCGGCTTGAATTGCATCGGGCAAAAGCGTATAATAATGCAAGAAATCGGCGCAGCCGGTACGATCGAAAATTAGATTTTGAAAGGAGAACCGTATCATGAAAAAGATGCTCGCATTGCTCCTGGCCGTCGTTATGATGATGAGCCTGACTGCCGCCATCGCGGAAAATCATCAGGAAGTGACCCTGAAAGTGGCTTCCATCTGGTCCGCCGAAACGGAAGCCAACCGCGCCCCGTTCCTGAAAACCCTGGAAGAATTCAAGGAAGCCTATCCCTGGATCAAACTGGACGTGGAATGGTACGAGGCCAACCAGTGGAAGGACGCCGGTGAAACCCTGGCCCTGTCCGACAGCCTGCCCGATGTGTTCTACTGGAACGCCGGCGGCGTGCTGTGGAACCTGGTGGGCACGGGCGACATCCTGGCCCTGAACGATTACCTGACCGACGACATCATGGCCCGCATCGAAGGCGGCACCCTGACCGACATGACCTTCGACGGCAAAATCTATCAGCTGCCCTACACCAAGGCCTGCTCCTGCCTGTACTGCAATACTGAGCTGTTTGAAAAGTACGGCGTGAAGATTCCCGAAACCTGGGATGAACTGATTGCCGCCGTGAAGACCTTCAAAGATGCCGGCCTGACTCCCATGACCGTGGGCGGCGGCGACCAGTGGCCCACCAATATGTACACCGACATCATCGCGCTGCGCTTCGCGGGCGACGCTGCCTGCCGCGCCTGCTACTACAAGACCGAGGGCGCTACCTTCAAGACCGACGACTGGCTGGATGGCATGAAGGCTTTCCAGGAACTGATCGATCTGGGCGCTTTCCCCGAGGACGCCGCTTCCCTGACCCGTGACGAATCCGAAGTAGCCTACTTCAACGGCGAAATTCCCATGTACGTGCATGGCCAGTGGTTTGCGGGCTCCCTGTCTGCCGAAATGCAGCAGAAGGTGAAGGCCGTGAAGTTCCCCGCCGTGGGCAAGGGCTATGACAACCAGTGGATGGGCGGCGCGGCCGAAGGCTTCTGCGTAGCCGCTTACACCGAGCATCCCGACGAAGCGTTCACCGCCTGCCAGTTCTTTGCTGAAAACCAGTCTAAGAACGGCTTCATCTCCGGCGCCGGTCTGCCCGCCTGGAAGTATGACTTCTCCGCCTATACCGACATCAACCCTGTTCTGCTGCAGATCGTGGCCGAAACCTCCAGCGCCGAATCCTTCCTGCTGTGGGGCAACACCGCCCTGACCGGCGAGGACGCCACCCTGATCGGCCAAACCGTTTATGAAGTGCTGGCCGGCGAGAGCACGCCTGAACAGTGGGTCGAAGACATGGAAACCATTTTCGAGTGATCGAAGCAGGATGAACCCGGATTGAACCAGTGGGGGGACGGCATCATTCCCGTCCCCCCTTTACCTATACTTCCAAGGGGAGGGTCGCCCATGAAGCGCGTCCTGTCGAATAAGTGGAGCATCGCGGTGTTCGTTTTGCCCACCGTGCTGTTTTTTACCTATATCGTCATCATTCCCATCGTCAAAACCCTGATTTACAGCCTGCTGAACGAGATCCCGGCCAAGGTGGGCGACCAGTCCCACTTCGTGGGGCTGGAAAACTATATCAAAATGTTCACCGCGGGCAGACGAAACACGTTTCCCGGCGCGGTGGTCAATTCCCTGCTGTACGCCGCCCTGTCCGTCTTCGTTCAGCTGCCCTTCTCCATGCTGATCGCGCTGCTGCTGGCCAACGGCGCCAAAGGCGAAAGCATGTACCGCAACACGTTTTTCGTGCCGGTGGTCATTTCGTCCGTGGTGGTCAGCCTGCTGTGGCAAAGAATTTACAAGGGCATGCTGCCCCGGGCTTTTGAAGCGCTGAACTGGACGATTCCGAAAAACGGCTTCCTGGGCAATAAGGACACAAAAATCTGGTTTTCCTTCCTGCCCAGCCTGTGGCAGTATGTAGGTTACCACATGCTGCTCATGTACGGCGCGCTGAAATCTATTCCCCAGGATGTGCTGGAAGCCGCCAAGGTGGACGGCGCGGCGGGTGCGAAGCTGGCCTTCCGCATCCAGATTCCCATGATCAAGCCCATGCTGAAGGTGTGCCTTTCATTCTCGCTGATCGGCTCCTTCAAGCTGTTCGATACGCCGTGGATTTTGCTGGAGCGGTCCAATATGGATCTTCCCGCCCTTTCCATGTATGTGGAAATGTTCTCCAATCACAAGTACAGCTACGCCAGCGCCCAGGCCATGTTCATCGTGGTGGAGTGCCTGGTGTTCACGGTGATTCTGAACTGGCTGTTCAGGGAGAAAAGAGAAGGCGGAAAGGAGATGAAAGGGAGATGAAAAAGAAACTTTCCATCGGCAGCATCCTCACGCAGGTTTTTCTGATCATCTGGCTGGTCATCTGCCTTTTCCCGCTTTACTGGATGTTCACCATGTCCCTGAAGGACACCAACGAAATTTTCGGCGGCAATGTGGTGGGCCTGCCCACCCAATGGCTGTGGGGCAATTACGCCAACGCCTGGGGCAGCGGCGGCAAGGTGAGCTCCTATCTGCTCAACAGCGTGATCGACACCTTCTGCACCCTGCTTCTGACCAGCACGCTGGGCTTCATGTCCGCCTACGGCCTGCTGCGCATGCGCTGGAAGGGACAGAAAATCGTGTTTACCTATCTGCTCATGGGCCTGATGATCCCCATGCACGCCGCCCTGTACCCCCTGACGGAGATCCTGCTGAACCTGACCAAGACCAACTGGGCGCTGATCATTCCCTACACGGCGTTCAATATTCCGATCACCGTTCTGATCCTCAGCGGCTTCATCACCAATATTCCCTATGAGATGGAGGAAGCCGCCTGCATCGACGGCAGCGGCGTCTACCGCACCGCTTTCACCATTATCCTGCCCATGATGGTTCCCGCCCTGATTACGGCGGCTATTTTCGTATTCCTGCAGGTCTGGAACGAACTGCTGCTGGCCACCCTGTTTACCACCACCCCGGTGCGTACGCTCACCGTCGGCATTCAGCAGATGAGCGGCCAGTACCAGACCGATTACGGCTCCATGGGCGCGGGGCTGGTGATCGCCACGCTGCCCACCCTCATCCTCTATATGTGCATGAGCGGCCAGGTGCAAAAAAGCCTGGTGGCCGGGGCAGTAAAAGGCTGAAAGCCAAAGGACGGCGCAAAACACAGGGAGCGATTCTGCGAAGAACCGCTCCTTTTATTCCGTATGTCTTCCAGATCGGCGTCTTCCCCTAATTCATGGAAAATTTTTCTGACAGTTTGCAGTGATTCCCGATGATCAAGAAGGGCTGTCGGGCCGTGTCACGCTTTCGCGGCCTGCAAAACCCTTCCGCAATCAGGGCAATGTAATAGAACGCATGGATCATAGAAAAGGCCAGTTTGCCCCAGTGAACGCCCAGCCAACCCGTCATCACGGGCCGCACGAAACTTTTCAGCAGCACCATCGGAATCAGCAGCACAGCGCAGAATTGATACGCAGCGCGGGAAAGGGTGACAGTAAAAAGTCTGAAATAATTCTGAAGAATATTGCATTCAATCCGCCTTGTATTGAAAACAGCGTCCCCGGCTTGCAGCAGAGCCGCAGTATTCACTGCCGGACAGGATTTCCCCATGCCTGGCATGTGAAACCTGGTTAACAGGGCGAACCTTGTGTCATACAGCATCTTGTGTTATAATAACTACGGTGAAATTTGCCTGTGATCATGCGGATCACACAATGAGCAGCGAAGCGTTGAGCATGATGGATTTGTTCTCAGGAGCAGGCGGTTTATCTGTGGGCTTGTCAGAAGCAGGCTTTCATCGATTGATATCACGATGATGATAAATCCTCTATCTTTCTGATCCCGAAGTTCCGGCAAAAGCGATGTAATAAACTCCGTTTTTCCCGCAAGGAGGTGCTTCCATGCCCCGCGTATGCCCCGTATGCCATCGGGAATCCACGGTGGAATCCGATTTCTGCCCCGCCTGCGGCGCGCCTATGGACGAGCATGTGCTGAATGGCCAGGCCAAGGCCGCTGCCAGGGCCCAGGAGCAGCCGCCTATGAAATGGCACAAATTCCTGACCTGGTTCATTCTCCCCGTCAGCCTGATCATGGCCGTGGTGGGCCTGATCGGGGCCTGGCAGGATCTGCAGGGCTTTGACGCGGCGCTTTTTAAGCCGGAATATGTGTCCATGGTGCGCCTGACCATGCAATTGAGCCTGATCGTGGAAATGGCGCTGATCCCCCTGTCTGCGCTGGCGATGTTCTTTATGTGGAAAATGAAGTGGACGGGCGTAAGGCTGGTGCTGATGATATACGCCATTCAGCTCATTTACGCGCTGATTGGGCTGGGCATGCTGCTGCGCATGGGGGCCGATCCCCTGGAGGCGGCGGTGTCCGTGTTTACCGCGATCTGCATTTTGGCGCTCACCTGGATCTATTACAGAAAGCGGAAAAAACTGTTTGAATGATTTTTTCGGGCTTGAATTTCGCCGCTTTTTCCGATTTTACTAAGAAAAAGAAAAAATAAAGAAAAAAATGCTTGCGTTTTTATTTGGAATGTGATAGAATAACCGATGCTGATTACCAGCAAAGAAATGACCGGGAGGTGAAGGAAGTTGCCAAACATTAAGTCCGCCATGAAGCGCGTAAAGGTGAGCAAGACCAAGAACCTGCGGAATCGTATGGTGAAATCGGGCGTAAAGACCGCTGTAAAGAAGTATCAGGTCGCCCTGAACGAGGGCGTGGCCCCCGCCAGCGCGCAGCTGAGCGCCACCACCTCCGCTATCGATAAAGCGGTTTCCAAGGGCGTTATGCATAAGAATACCGCGAACCGCAAAAAGGCGCGTCTGGCCAAGGCTCTCGCCAAGGCGAACGCTTAATCGCTTGCCGAGCATGAAAACCCGCATCATGGCGGGTTTTTTTGTTGCCCGGATGCGGGTACCGTTTTTACGGCCTTATGCGCGGAGAAAGCCTGCGTTTTGTTTTTGCCCGGGTTGTGAAGGGGCCGCGGGCGTGGTATAATCAGCTGGAACGGGAGTTTTCTTTTTCCGTACAGGAGGGGACGTTTTTTATGAAGCACATCCTGTTGATCGCCACCGGCGGCACCATCGCTTCCAAACCCACGCAAAACGGCCTGGCCCCCGGCATCACATCCGAGGAGCTGGTGGCCTGCGTGCCCGAGGCGGCGGGCATTTGCCGCGTCACGGCGGAACAGATTTTTAATTTGGACAGCACCAATGTGCACGAAAAGCATTGGATCGCCATCGCCGAGCATATCCGGAAAAACTATGAAAAATACGACGGCTTTGTGATCACCCACGGCACCGACACCATGGCCTATACCGCCGCCGCTCTGTCCTATTTAATTCAGCATTCTCCCAAGCCGGTGGCCATCACAGGCTCCCAGAAATCCATTTACGAGCAGGATTCCGACGCCCGGCGAAACCTGCTGGACGCGCTGCGCTATGCCGCGTTTGACGGGGCCCACGGCGTTTGCATCGTGTTTGACGGAAAGGTGATCATCGGCACCCGGGCCCGGAAAATGCGCACCCGCAGCTTCAACGCCTTTTCCAGCATCGATTATCCCGAGCTGGCCGTGATTCGGGAAGGCCGCATCATTCCCTATATTGAATTGCCGGGAACAGAAGCGCCGACGTTTTATTCCGCGCTGAATCCCCGGGTGTTTGTGCTGCGGCTGATTCCCGGCCAGGGCGGGGAAATATTCGATCACCTGGCTGCCCATTACGACGCTGTGGTGGTGGAGGGCTTCGGCATGGGCGGCATCCCCTTCTACGAAGATGGGGAGCCCCTGGCCGCGCTGAAGCGGTTTACCGAATCCGGCCATACGCTGGTGATGACCACCCAGGTGCCCCATGAGGGCAGCGATTTGGGCGTTTACAGCGTGGGCGTGCAGGTGAAAAACCAGGTGCGCGTGATCGAGGCCCACACCATGACCATCGAGGCCATTGTGACCAAGCTGATGTGGGCCCTGGCCCAAACCAAGGACCCGGAGCAGGTGCGCAGCCTGTTCTGCCGTCCCATCGCCAAGGATCTGCTGTAATACTATAACCTAATGAAAAGTAGATTTTCTGGGGGAAACCGCTCTTTGAAGCTTCTGCGCACGATCTGCGTTTCACGCAGCCCGCGCATTGCTTTCTAAACTTCCCGTATGACAGCGCGCCATGCATCCTGTCAGTCTGCATGGCTGTAAGAGCGGTTTCCCCCAGACCCCCTTCCGAGAAAGACGAATAGGGGGCTGTGATTCTATGTTAATGCTCTGAGCGCGTCTACATTTAATCAGATAGCAGTATAATCTGCGTTCTGCGCGGAAGAAAGGAAGCTTTTCTCCCGGGTTTCACTTTTCCTGCGGCCCGCCGCCTTACGGCGCGTCCATCACGCCGTCCAGCCAGGTTTTCTGCACATAGTACAGGGCCATTCCGTCCACGGCCAGGGCGTCGTGCAGGGCGTCGTAAGGGTAAAAATCAATTTGCCGGGTCCAATTGTCGTTTTCCAGCAAAATGGTGCAGCGGCTTTCACCGGAAAGCACAAAATCATCGGGCAGCCGCCCGTCGCCGGAAAGGGAGGCCAGCCGGGTGTACCAGGATAGAAAAGCTTCCGCGTCCATATCCTGCTCTTCGCCAGCCCGGCGCACGGCGCAGTCGTAGAGGATGCGGCCGTATTCATCGGCGGCGATCTGGTTGTTTTCCGTAATGCTTTCCACCATGCGCACTTCATACCGCCGGGTCCGGCCATCCATGGAAAAGGTGAGGGCGGACAGATTGTTCACATAAAAGTTTACCGGCGTTTGCAGCAGATAATCCATGGGGTTCAGGCTTTTCCAGAAGCCCAGAAGGAAATTGCTGGCCTTGTACACCTTGTTTTCCCACAGGGCGTAAACGCCGCTTTTCCCGGTCTCATCGCCCAGCTGCAATGTATAAACGGTTTCCGGCACGGGCAGCGTCACGTCCTCCCCCTCTGCGGTTTGCCCGGTGATCACGGTGGCCGCCTGGGTCAGGCGCACGGCCAGGGCCGGGGCCTCCAAGCCGTAGCGGGCCAAATCCACTTTCTCCGCGTCGCCTAAAAAGCTTTCAAAGCCGGTGGCGCTGATTTTCTCCAGCAGCGCGTCCATGCGCAGGGGGGCCAGCGGATAGGAAAACGGCGCTTCCATCTGCCAGCCGGTGGGCGTATAAAAAGCGCTCCAGCTTACGTTCCCCGAAATGTCGATCCGGTCCAGCAGGGACGAATCCAGCTTGGGCTGGGTGAAATCCAGCCAGTAATCCATCTCCCGCAGGAAGGGGATCGCATCGGAAGCCAGGATGGTATACAGCGCGGGATCATTTTCCAGCATGCAGTAGCGCTGGGGCTTTTCCGTGTCGGGGGTCAGATTGCCCAGCAGCAGTTCCTTCTTTTCTCCGTCGGCATAGGTGATCGCCATACGGCCCTGAACAGGCGAAAAGCCAAATACTGCCATGCTCAGTTCATCGTTCCGGTCCAGGTCCTGCAAAACCACCGTTTCAGCGGGCAATTCTTCCACAGACATGAAGAATTCATCCAATGCCAGGGCTTTCAAAGGCGTATCCTCATACCCCATGAGTCCAAAGGAATCCCCTTGACGGATCAGCGAATAAGCGGTTCCTTCCGCAGGGGAAAAGGCGACGGAGGCAATCTCCTCCGCCGGACGGCTGAGCAGCAGCGTTTTTTCCTCCCCGCCGACCAGGGGCGGAACGGGGGCAGGCCGGTTCAGGAAATACGCCCCCGCTCCCGCCGCGGCCATGCAGCACAGCAGGATCAGCAGGATGGTTTTCCTGCCGATCCTCTTTTTTTCTTTTTTTCTGGGTACTTTATCCATTTTCAGTTTCCCATATCACAAATTTTTCCGGGGCCACAGCACCAGCAACGCCCCCAGCAGCACCAGCAGCGGCAGCATCACCGTCACGATCACCGCGGGCGTGATATTGCCCAGGGCCAGCGTTTCCCTTTGGGCTGTGATGGGCACGATGTCCAGGTTCAGGGGTTCCTGCCCCTGCAGGGAACGCACCATTTGCAGTAAAAACGCGGTAGAGGAGGTGCTGCCCTGCATCCAGTAGTTCAGGAACATGGTCATATCTCCCAGCACGAAGGCATGGGACACCGTGCCGTCCTCCAGCATTTTGTCGCTCCACAGGGCCACGCAGAAGCGGCCTTCCTCGTCGCCGGGCTGCTGCTGGGTCACGTTGAGTCCATCCTCATAATTCCGGATATACGCTTCGCCCGTCATCAGCACCGGGGACAGCATCACGCCCTCCGGCTCCCGGTCCGGCAGCTTGAAGGCCCGGGCCGCGGTCAAAAGCAGAATATCCTCGCCCCCCGCGATCAGGGGCCGGGTGGCGTCCGTTTCCTGCATATAGGGCATCAGGATCACCGGGGAATCGGCATAATAGCTGCCCGTATCCTCTTCCTTGGCGATCACCATGCCCGGATAGCTTTCAATGCCCCAGGCCCGAAGAAACGCCTGGAAATGATCCAGGTTCCGGGGATCAGAGTACTGGGACACGATGAAGAAATCCCCGCCCGCCCGGGCAAAATCCATCAATTGGTTCAGCTCCCGCTCCGCCAAATCATATTTGGGGCACAGGATCATCAGGGGGCTCTGGGGATCCAATGCTTCCCCGGCGGCCAGATTCACCCATTTCACCTGATAATTGGCGGAAATCAGGGTATCGGTCATCGCTTCGATTTCCGATTCGCTCTTTTCCCCATGACCGGACAGAATCTGCACGGCGGGCACATCGTCCTGGGTTACATACAAAATGGCCTCGGTGACGCTTTTTTCATAAGAATAGCTCACTTCGTCAAAGTAGCCGGTGTCCATATTGTAGGAATACAGCACGTAATCCTCCGCCGTCAGGATGCGGGCGCGGCCCGTTTCGGGACAGGACACGATCAGGCATTCCTCCGTCACCTGGTTTTCTCCCAGCCCGTCGGAGAATTGGCTTTGCAGCACCGGGTTCCGGACCAGGTTTTCCCGGGACACCGTCACCCGGTCCGATGCCGCCGAGTACCGATCCAGCAGGGAAAGCAGGGTTTCATCCCCGCCGGAGGCAGGCGCCAGAGCGTACAGATGCACGTTCTTATCCAGCTGCGCCAACGCCGCTTTGGTGACCGCTCCCTGGGTGGTAGCCCCGTTGAAGGACAGGTCCGCCTGCAGGGCGAAGCGCTTTTCCAGGCCGTCCGCCAAGGCTCCCACCAGCAAGGCGCAGATGACTACGCCCACGGTGAGCACCGCGGAAAATCCGCCGCAGCGGAGTTTCCGGTTGTTTTTCATTTTTTTAAATAATTCTCTGATCTTTTTCATGCTTCGCTCCACCGCCGGGCATCCAGCACCCGCACGCTCAAAAACAGCATGATCCCCATAAACAGCAGATTATACAGCGTATTGGAAAGGCTCAGCTGCCCCCTGACAAACGGTGCGAACCGCTGATACAAACTGATGAAATTCAAAAAATCACTGATCCATTTTACCGTCACCGCGCTGGCCAGCACATCGGACAGCCACACCAGCAGATTGGCCCCGATGCCCGCTACCACCGCCGTCATCTGGCTTTTGGCGAAGCAGGATACGAACAGGTCCAGCGCGATGAACGCGCAGCCCTGCAAAATCAGCCCCAGATACCCCGCCGCCGTTTCCCCGATGTACAATTTCCCGTACACCGCCACGATCAGCGCGTACATCACCGTGGCCCCCACGGCGATCAGAAGCACCGTGCACGCCGCGAAAAACTTGCCCAGCACCAGCCCGCTCAGAGAGCAGGGCGACGCGAACAGCATTTGATCCGTATGCTGCCGCCGCTCTCCCGCGATGAGCCGCATGGTCAGTATAGGCGAAAGCAGCATCCACAGATAACTCATCTGCGCCATCAGCTCCAGCAGATTGCCGGACCGGGACGCCAGATTCGTTACCCCGAAAAAAATGCTGCTCAGCGCCAGGAACACCCCCACGAACACATACGCCGCCGGGGTGTAAAAATAACTTTGCATTTCTCGCCTGTAAATGGCGCCCATTTTCTTCCCCCATCAATCAGAATTGAAAGAATACTTTTAAGTAAGAAAAGGAGTTGAGAGTTAAGAGTTGAGAGTTGAGATATATTTTGC
>JAUNMW010000052.1 GCA_030537395.1 Clostridia bacterium
CCAACCATAATTCCCTTCACAAAGTACCGCTGAATGAAGGGATAGACGCACAGGATGGGGATGGTGGCCACCACGATGGTGGCGAACTGGATGGTTTCGCTCATCATAAAGCCTTCATCGGTATCGGACAGGATCAGGATCTCGCGCAGGATCAGCTGCAACGGGTAATACTTCCGGTCCTTGATGAACAGCATGGCGTTGAACCAGCTGTTCCAGTGGGATACGGCGTAATACAGCGCCACTACCGCCACGGAGGGCAGGATCAGCGGCGTGATGATGCGGAACAGGATGGTCAAATGGCCAGCCCCGTCCAGCTGCGCGCTTTCCTCCAGGCTGTCGGGCACCCCGGTCATGGCCGTGCGAACGATCACCAGATTGAACACGTTGATCAGAGAGGGCAGGATCAGGGCCCAGATGGATTTATACAGCCCCACGCCCTTGACCACAATGAAGAAGGGGATCATGCCGCCGGAAAAATACATGCTGAAAACCACCATCAGGTTAAAGAACTTTTTGAGCATGTACTTCTTTCGGGAAAGCACATAGGCTGCCACCAGGGAAAACAGCATATCCAGCGAGGTGCCAACGACCACGATGAACAGGGTGTTGCGATAGCCCGTCCAAATATTCTGGTTGGCGATCACCGACTGATAGGCCGCCAGGGTGGGCTTGAGAGGCCAGAGCAGCAGGCCCGAATGGGCCATATAGGAACCGCCGTCGCTGAAGGATCCCGCCACCACATGGATCAGGGGGATCAGGATCAGCACGCACAGAAGGATCATCAGCAAATCGTCGGCCATGTAGAAAATCCGTTCGCCCAGCGGGATGCGGATGGTCTTTTTTTCGCTGTTCTTGGATACGGACATACTTTTCCCCCTCCTTTCACCACAGGCTGTTTCCGCCCAGACGGCGGGTGATTTTGTTGGTAAAGAACACCAGTACGAAGCATACCACGGAATTGAAGAAGCCCACCGCGGTGGAATAGCTGAAATTCACGTTTTCCGCAAAGCCCCGGCGGTACACGTACGTGTTGATCACATCCGCTTTCTCATAGGTTAGGGGGGTGTAGAGCAGCATGATTTTTTCATACCCCACATCGAACATCTTGCCTACCTTGAGAATGAACATGATCACGATGGTGGGCACCAGGCAGGGAATGGTGATATGGATGATCTGGTGCCATTTGTTGGCTCCGTCCACCCGGGCGGCTTCGTACAGCTCCTGGTCGATGGCGGTCAGGGCGGAGAGATACACGATGGAGTTCCATCCGATATTGGACCAGATATCCGATACGATGTAGATGGGAACGAAATCATTGGGTTCATACAGCATATTGGTAACCGGCATGCCGAAAATGCTGTGCAGCAGCATGGTCACGCCCCCCGTGCGGCTGACCAGATCCCGGATGATGCCGCATACCACCACCACGGAAATGAAGTGGGGAATATAGCTGATGGTCTGCACCACGCGGCTCATGCTGCGGGAGCGAAGCTCGTTGATGAGCAGAGCCAGCACAATGGCCGAGGGAAAGGAAAAAATCAGGGTGGACAGGGCGATGGTGAACGTATTGCGAAGAAGCCTGGGCAGATAGGGATCATTGAAGAAATTGATGAAATGCTTCATGGCTACCCATTTGCTGCCGGCAATCCCCTTGGCGGCTTTGTAATCCTGGAAGGAAATCACCAGGCCGGCCATGGGCGCGTACTTAAAAATGATAAAGTAAGCCAGCACTGGCAAAAACAGCAGATACAGCCGCCAGTTCATTTGAATATCCCGGCAGATGCGTTTGCCCAAGGGCATGCGGGGCTTATTGATCACCGCGCCTTTCCCGGGCTTGGACAGGGTGCTCATGGGGGTCGCCTCCTTACGTTCGCAGGTTCAAAATCCATGAAAATGGATCGCCGCGTTTTATTCCGGCAGCTCACCGCCGCATTTTTCCTGGAGCAGCGCGCAGAATTGTTCTTCATCCACCGGCACGTTCACCCAGCCGCCGCCCGTCCAATCGGACAGATGAATGGCGTTGGAAATTTCAAGGCCATTGATACCCTCCAGCCCGTCGGCATACAGCGGCGCGCCGGTCAAAATGGACTGGCAGAAATTTTCCATGATGCCGGGATGGGAGGTGTATTCCCCCTCCACCGGGATTTCGCAGGAGGTCATCTTGGGCTTGCCCAGGCCCTTGGTCCAGGTGGCGTTGAATGCCGGCTCCTCCATTTCCAATTGATCCAAATGGATTTTGCCGTTTTCCACCACCAGCCGGCCCTTTGTGCCGTCGATTTCCAGCCGATTGGTGCCCGGCGCGTCGATCACGGTGGTGATATAGGTGCCGATGGCGCCGTTCGGGAATTCGGCCATGGCGATCACATCGTCCTCCACCTCGATTTTCCGGTGGCGGCCATAATACACTTGAGCTTTGATCCTACTGGGCATACCCACGATCCACTGCCACATATCCAGGTTATGGGGATTCTGGTTCAGCAGCACGCCGCCGCCTTCTCCCTTCCAGGTGGCGCGCCAGCCGCCCTGATCGTAATAACTCTGGCTGCGGTACCAGTTGGTGATCAGCCAATGGGTGTGCACAATATCGCCCACCGCGCCGGACTTCACCAGCTCCCGGGCTTTCACATAAACGGGATCGGTGCGCTGATTGAAATCCATGGCGAAGCGCAGTTCCGGATGCGCTTTCGCAGCGGCGTTCATTTTCTTCACCTGTTTTGTGTACACGCCCGCGGGCTTTTCCACCAGGGTATGCAGACCATGCTCCAGGGCGTAAACAGCCAAAGAAGGATGCAGATAATGGGGCGTGCAGATATGCACCGCGTCCACCGCGCCGGAATCCATCAGCGCCTGGGCGGTATCGAAATACTGAACGGAATCGCCCAGGGCTTCCTTGGCCGCCTGGATGCGGGCGGGGTCCGTATCCGCGACGGCGCAAAGCTTAAGCGAAGGTACCTTACCCTCCAAAATCTTTTTCACATGCTGGCTGCCGATTTTGCCGTAGCCGATAATGCCGTAGCGTACCTGATCCATGTTACGCTTCCTCCCACAGTTTTTTCAGCAGCGCGATGGAAACGGGGCCCTCCGCGCTCAGATCGTCCGCCTTGCCCTCCACGCTGACTAGGCCGGTATACCCCGTCTGCTTCATGGCGGAGAACATTTTGGAAAAGCCCGCTTCCGCTTCCTGCGGGGCGCGGCGGCCGATTTCGGTGGCGATATGGCAGTGGGCGATGCCGCCGAGCCGGGCCAGGTCTTCCGGGGCGTGATGCTCTACCGCGATGTGGTAATAATCCGCCAGCAGCTTGACCTGGGGATGATCCACCGCCGCGGCCAAATCGGCGCCCTCGGCCACGGAATTGATCATGTTGGTTTCGCTGCGGTTCAGGGGCTCGATCACGATGGTGATGCCGTATTCTCCCGCCACGAAGCCAATCACCCGGGTCACTTCGATCAGGCGGCGGAAGGCTTCGCCGTAGGGCATATTTTCAGGGCGCTTCCGGCTATTCCCGCTGCCGAACACCACCACTTTGCCACCTAACTTCTGCACCCGGGCAAAGGCGGGCCGCAGATAATCGATGATCTGCTGATCAGTGGTTTCGGGGGAAAGCAATTGCATGGTCTTGGGGAACAGCACGTTGAAGGCAGGCACGGGAATGGAGGCGTTTTGCACCTTTGTCAAATTCTCCTGGAATTCTTCTTCCGTCCAGGCCGCCGCGGCGCTTACCGGGGGCTCCAGATAGTCAAAACCCGCCCGGGCCACTTCGTCGATTCGTTCAATCTTCGCGCAAAATCCGATTTTCATGGTTCTTCCTTCCTTTCAATGCGGTCCCCCGCCAGAATCAGCGTGGTATGATAGGTCCCGTTCAAATGAATCACGGCTTCATCGCCGTTAAACCCGATTTCCGCCCGGCAGCCCGCCGGGGCGATGACCGTAATGCAGCGGAAGGGGGCCTTGCCCTGCCGCTGCAGCGTCAATTGCGGCGCGGGCACGCGCAGGCTGTAGCCGTAGCTGACCCAGCCGCCGATGGGGTCCTCGCTGCCCTCCAGCACGGAGGGAAGCATTTCCGCGTCGCAAGCCGCCGTGAAGGAATATTGGCGTCCCTTGGGCGTTTCGTACCGGTATTGCATTCCTTCGCCGGTCAGCTTGCCGGGGGCAAAGTTGAAGGTCAGCCGGAAATCGTGGTCGGCAAGGCCCAGGCCGGTGATCCGGTCGTCCAGCACGTACACATCTTTTTCCAGCCGCACGGCCGCCCGGCGGTGATACACTGGATCGTCGGTGAACACATAACCGTTGTGGCTCACGTCGATCACAGCATATTGCTCGTTTTCCTCGAAGCGGTGCAGGAACAGGCGCACGCCCCGCACCCGGCTGACCCCGGGCACCGCGCCCATGGTCAGGTCGTCGCAGTACAGGGTATTATGGGCCAGGGCCCCGGTAAAGTAATGCCGCCAATTTTTCCAGATGGATTGGTTGTAAATGTAGCGGCCCCCGTCCAGCAGAATATCTTCCCCGGCGATCTGCAGCTCAAAATGCCCGGTGTCGTTGTGGCTGTGGGTGCTCTTTTCGCCCCGCTCCAGCTGCACGCCGTGAATGTGCATGTAGCTGTCCTCTGCTCCCCAGCCGGTGCGCATGATGTGGATGCCCGCTTCCTTCATGGAGAAATTCCGCTCTGTGGGCGCGTGGCCGTGCTTTCGGCCCGTGGCCACCCACAGGAAATCCCCCCGGCCCGTCCACTGCGCCATCTGCCGAAACCAGGCCCGCATTTCGTTTAAATCAAAGGGGTCCATGGACAGGTTCATGCCCTCGTACACCGACGTATCGCTGCGGCGGGCCAGCAGATCGTCCCGGTCGGCGTCGCCGATCATGGGCGTGGAGAAATCGGGCTTCAATTGCCGCAGGATGAATTCGCAGGCGCGGCTGAGGGTCTCCTTGGCATAGGGCGGCACGGGGATGCCGTTCAGTTCGCACAGTCGGGTGCACTGGAAATAGCTGATGGCCGCCACCATGTGGTAGATGCTGGTGCGCTCCATATGCACGCCGTCGTTATCAAAGGAATAGCGCATTTCGTGCATCACCCGCTGATAGCCGTGCCTGAACCATGCTTGATCCTTGTCCAGCTCCGGGAACATAATGGCGGTTTGCAGCAGGGCTCCGGATTCCATGGTGAGCCAATTGCTGCTCTTTTCATGGTTGGTGTAATGGGTGACCAGATAATCGGCGTGCATTTTCACGGCGCTTAAGTACAGGGCCCAGCCTTCTTCATCAAAAGCCTTGCTTTCCCGGAAGGCGCACAGGCAGGGAAGAAAGGCCGTATACAGCCGCATGGCGGTTTCAATATGCCGCCAGGGGTAGCTGGGGTATTGGTGCTGCTTGATGTAGCCTTCCTCATCCGCCAGAAAATCGCTGAGCGGCCAGGCTTTCAGGAATCCCCGAAGCTGGGAAAGCGCTTCGGCGGGGTACCGTTCATCCCCCGTTTGGACGTAGGCCCGGGCCAGGGGCTGCCAGAAAATGAAGCGGTAAAGGCTCCAGCTCCATTCGTTGTCGTGGGCCGCGTCGGTGGTGGGATTGAAATGCCAATCGATTTCCCCGGGGAAGGTGTAGCCGTAAATGGTGCGGTTCATCACCTCTTCGGCGTCCTCGATCAGATGATCGTCCGCATTTTTCCGTAAATCCTCCGCTGTAAAGAGATAGCGCGGATCAGTACGGGTGCGGAAATGGCGAATGATCTCTTCCGCGCACCGGGTTTTATCTCCCTGCGCCAGCGCGGCGGCGGCCTCGGCCAATTCCGGGCGGGAAATATCTGTCAGTTGGACAATCGTATCCATCCAGTCCATGGGGATTCCTCCGATCAAAATTGATGAAATATGCTCTGGAAAAGCCTCCGGCCCGCCTTTCCGCAGTATATTCGGGATCACTGTTCGCCCCATCGATCCTTGAAACAAAAATGCCGATACCCGCAGGGGCGGATACGCCAAATGTTTTAAGAAAGCTTCGGGAACAAATCAGCTGAGCAACAGAATGGAATTGCAGGGGCGGCATTGCCGCCGCCCCCGCTTGGGTAAACGATTAGTTGTTCATGAAAGCGTCGTAGGCAGCCTGCTTGTACTGGATGGCGCGGCTCAGGCCGAAAGCTTCCAGCTGGGCCACATAGGCGTTCCAGGCGTCTTCGGTCAGTTCTTCCTGGCCGGTGATCCACTTGGCTTCATGTTCATCCTTGTAGGTTTTGACGTTGGCGGTAATGGTGGCGAAGTCATCGGCGTTCTCGGTGGCGATGGCGGCGCCGGCAGGATACATGTACTTGCCGAAGTCAGTTTTGGTCCACAGGTGCATACCGGCCACCTGGGCGGAGTAGCTGTAGTACTGATCGTTCACGCGGGTATCCTGCACCACGGGGCCGTTCTGATGGCCGCGGGCATACAGGCTCAGGGCGGCGGCCACGTTCAGGCCGTCGGGATTATGCAGCACCACGTCGGTGAAGGTGGGATAGCCGTCCACCATGTTGTAGCTTTCGCCTTCGATGCCGAAGCAGTTGATCATGTGGCCTTCTTCAGAGTACATCCAGTCCAGCAGATACACGGCGGCTTCAAACTTTTCGCCGCCCTCATCCGCCAGGCGCTTGGAAATGGCGGCGGAGGAGCCGGAGGCGTCGTACAGGCCGTTCATCTTGGAAAACTTGGCGTTCTGGCCCTTCACGGAGGTGACGGGTACGGTGGTGACCATATCGCTTTCATCGGAGATCAAGCCCGCTTCCAGCAGATGGGGGAAGATGTTGGAGGCGCCGCCGCCGCAAGCGTCATAGGTGGCAAAGGCGTTGCCGGCGGCCATGATGCCGCGGCCGTCGCCGGCCTTGGTGTGGGTCAGATAATCGGGATCGATCAGGCCGTCGGCATACCAGGAGGCCATCTTCTTCAGGTATTCAAAGTGGCTGTCCTCCACCAGGCCGTTCTTGACCACGCCGTCTTCCACATAGTAATCCCAGAAGTTGTCGTAGCCGGGGCAGAAGATCTGGTTCATCCATTCGGTACGGGTGATGAAGGGGATCATGTCGGGATAAGCGGCCTTCACGGCGCGCAGCACGGCGTCCCATTCATCAATGGTTTCGGGAACTTCCAGGCCCAGCGCCTTGAGGATGTCGCCGCGCATATAGAAGCCGGAGGTGAACAGGCAGTTGTTGTTTTCAAAGGTGGTGCCGCGCAGGAAGGGGAACACGTAGTAGTCGCCGTCCGCGGTCTTGACCGCCTTGTCGATGGCCACTTCGTTATCCAGGATGGCCTTCAGGTGGGGGGCCTTGCCGGAGGCGATCACATCGTTCAGGGAAATGATCACTTCGTCGTCAATGGCCGCGGAAGCGCCGCCGGGATAAGCGGTCCAGGAATATTCCACGATGTCGGGCATTTCGTCCGGCACGGCGGTGAGCAGATTGAATTCGGTGCCGTCCTGACCGGCGGCGGGATGAATGAATTCGATTTCGATGCCGGTGGCTTCCTTCACGGCTTCATACCAGCGGGTTTGATCCATGTTGGTCACTTTGGCCGCGTCCAGGTTTTCATGCAGCTTTACCCAATAGGTCAGCTTTACGCCGGCATAGGGCTTGTCTTCGGCGGCGTAGGCAGGCAGAGCGAAAAGCGTCGCCAGCATGGCCAGCGCCAGGCACCAAGATACCAGTTTCTTCATGGTTGTGTCTCCTTTTTTGATTATATTTTATCAGCGGCATGGCAGCCGCCAATAATTCAAAGATTACAGGGAGAGGCCCATTTCCCCGGGCAGCGCCCATTTTTCGGCGGAAGCAAGGAAGGTTTCCTCCAGGCCCCGCACGCAGGGGAACTGATCGTTATCCTCTTCCAGCCAGGCTACATGGCTGGGATCGATACTCCGCACAGGCAGGCCCTGGGCCATGCGCACGGCCAGCAGGTGGGATAATCCCGCCCTGGGGCCGCACAGGGGGGCCCCGCCCTCCTTCACGCACTGAACAGCGTCATACAGCTTTTGCATCATGGGCGTATCGCTGTCCAGGCCGTAATCGATGATTTCTCCCGCATCGGTTGTCATCCGGAAGGGCTTGCCCTTGCCCCAGGTGAGCGTTCCATGCTCAAATTCCGCCAGACCGTCCTGGCCCAGATTTTTAGCTTTCAGCGGATGGGCGGTGTAATACAGGATGGGCACGCCTTTGTTCGTTGCGAAGCGCAGGGCGGCAATATCGTAATTCTCCACATGGGGGTTCCCCCGGTACAATTCCCCCTGAACCGTTTGCAATCCCGCGGGGGAATCCATGGCATCGCCCAGCAGGAAGGTCATCAATTGAAAATGATGGGCGCAGGCGTTCATGAAGGGGCTGTCCAGCACCTCCCGGCCATCCACGGTGATTTTTCCCGCCCAATTGCTGCGGGCGTAATACTTTTCTCCCCGGCGCATGGCATGCACGCAGCGGAAGCGCAGGGGCTTGCCGAACCGGCCGGAAAGAATATCCTTTTTCAGCGCCAGCACCGCCCGATCGTAATTGAGCTGCCAGCCCAGGGCCAGAAACCGGCCCGCTGCCCGCGCCGCCTCCGCCATTTTTTCCGTTTCTTCCTCCGTCAGGCACAGAGGCTTTTCACACAGCACGTTCACGCCGTTTTTCAGGCATTCCAGCACCATTTGCGCGTGCAGATGAATGGGAGAGGAAATCACGGCCAAATCGGCCCGGTCCCGGTCAAAAAACGCTTGCAGGCTGGCATACACCGGAATTCCCTTTTCCTTGATGACGGGGAATTTTTCTTCCAGTCCGGGGGCCACGTCCACAATGCCGATCACATCGCCGCCTACGTCGTGCTGCGTGGCTTCGGCCAAATATTTCTGTCCGTACATGCCGATCGATACCAGCAGGATGCGGACCCGATCAATCCTGGCCATCGTTCATTTCCTCCCGCAGATTCCGGAATATCGCCTGGCCCGTGCCCACGGCGGCAAAGCCCGCCAAAGCGCCGGTAAAGCGTTTTCCCCATTTTAAGCCTTCATCGGTCAGATATTCAGCGCGGAATTGCCTGCCCGCTTCCGCTTCCGGGCAGGAAACCGTAAAGGTGAGGCCCCGGCCCTCGATGCGCAGCCTGGATTGCCAGCCGGGCACCCGCCCCAGCGTTTCCTCCGTCTCTTTGTCGCCAACATACTGCGTCAGCACCACGTCCGCCCCTTGGGCCGTTTTCCGAAGGCCCAGCAGAAAATAGCTGTGTTCATCGTAATAGCCCGTCAGCCCCGCCGCGCAGCCCGCTTCCATCTGGCGAACATCCACGGTGGCTTCCAGCACCACATGAGCTTCCCTGAGCCGATGCAGCAGCGCGTGGGCATCGGCCAAATCCCGCAGCTTCGCGCCGCCCTGCAGGCGGATGCTTCCATCCGCTTCCAGGCTGGAAAAGCTCTCCGGGGAAAGCCGGGGACACACCCAGGGCTCGTTTGGCGCCATCGGCGCGTCCGGCAGGAATTTCTTTTGCAGGCAGGAGGGCCCCTTCAGGCGATTGACCATGGGCCAGCCGTCCGCGGTCCATTCCAAGGGGTCCACGGCGGTTTCCCGGCCCATCAGCGATTTGTCTTCCACCCGCCGATTGCACAGATACACGATAGCCCATCGGCCGTCTGGCAGTTGAACGGGCTTTCCGTGCCCGCCGCGGCCAATATACGCATCTTCCTGCTTTTTCCCCAAGATCGGGTTAAAGGGACAAGCCTCATAGGGCCCGTCCAAGGCGCGGGATCTGGCGCAGGTGATCATATGGCCGTTGCCCGTGCCCCCTTCCGCTTGAAAAATATAGTACCACCCGTCCTTTTTCAGCAGATGGGGCCCTTCGCTTTTGCGGCGGTTGAAACCCTGATAAATCAAACGGGGCTCCTCCATCAGCTCGCCCGCATCGCTGACGCGGGCGAGACGCACCCCCGGGTTCACCACCAGATAACGCTTGCCGTCCTCATCGGTAAACAGGGAAGGATCGATGCCATCCACGGGCAGGAAACGGGGGGCTTCCCAGGGGCCCTGGGGGGATGGCGCGGAAGTGATCATCTGCACCCGGTAGGGCGGCGTATTCCGCCGCAGGGTAGCCACCACCCAAAAACGTTCCTGATAAAAGGAAATATCCGGCGCCCAATAGCCAAAGCCTCCCGGCAGGCCGGTAAGTCCGGCGGTATCAGGATCGGTAAACACATGGCCCACCGTTTCCCAATGCACCAGATCACGGCTGTGGCTGACAGGCAGAGCGGGCGTCATCACAAACGTGGAATTGATCAGCCAGTAATCTTCGCCTCTGCGCAGGATGGAAGGATCGGGACGAAAACCGCGGATCACAGGGTTTCGATAACAGTCCTTCAGGCGGATCCCTGAAAGTTCCTCCAGGGCGCGAAGCGCATCCTTCCCCTGCTGCTTTGCCAGATCCAGCGGCGTGATCCCCTTTTGATCGCCCTGGGCAGCATCGTAGCCCAGCGTTTGCACGGCAAACCGCATGGTTTCCGTGTCGCCTGACTGGGCGGCATAGTGCAGCAGGGTGCGGCCCCGCTCATCCGCGGCGAAGCTCATGCCATGACAATGGGAACACAGCCAAGAAAGCATGGCGGCGTTTCCACGCTCGGCGGCGAGCCGCGCCCACGCAGCCGTTTCCGCTTCGGGAACGGCCGCTATTTTGCCTTGCAGGACCCACCTTTGCAGCGTTTCCCTGTCATCCCGCTCGATCAGGCTGCATACCGTATCAGTCATTGTGTTCCTCCCTGTATTTTTTCCACACCCGCTCGAACCATAGATCCCGCTGAGGCATGGGCCGGGCAGGCTCCCGGCGGCTTTCCGATGCATACGTCATCAGTACGCCGGGGGGATTCCCCTGTTCCCGCGCTGCATACAGCATGGCGGACAATACTGCTTTTTGCGTGAGCAGAATATCCTTGAGCAGCAATCCTTCCCGGATGTTTTCTGTTTCGGGTTGGCCCTGTGACAGCATTGCTTCCGCTTGCTTTTTTAATGCTTCCATCCCTTCCTGATTCCGCTGGAAGGCGGCAATTCGGGTCATTTCTTCCTGAAGCATGGCCGCGTCGCCCCGAGGTAGAAGGAGCGGCGCAAAGGGAAGTTGCCTGTCGGAAACAATGCGCTTGTTTGTCATGATGTGCTTTGCCGCCCGCATGGACCCGGCCTGAGTGGAATTGAGCGCTGTGCCCCCGGGCCGCTTTCTGCCAAAGGTACCCGCCGCTTCACCGCACACATACAGGCCCGGCACGCAGGTTTGCCAATGGGCGTCCACGGCGATGCCGCCGTTGTGGTGCTGGGTGCACACCCGAATTTCCAGCATTTCCTTTTCCAGATCAATGCCGTGATCCCGATACAATTGAATGGCTGGGGCGTTCATGGCTTTCAGGCGAAGGAAGGGCGTATCCTGAACCGCGCCGCAGTTTTGCAGATAATTCCGGGCTTCCTCCGGCAGGTTTTCCAGGGCCCAGCCCCGTGGATTCTGCCGGTAATCCAGATACACGTTCCGCCCCGCGTCGTTTTCCCGCTTCACCAGAATATCCACCTGGCTGGAGCCGGGCACCTTGCTTTCGTCAAAGGGCCATTGATAGCCCTTCAAGAAGGTGAGGGCCAGGGCCTGTTTTTCGCCCAGGGCGTCGGCCAGAAATTCCCGCTCGGTTCCCTGCTCATCCACGGAAACGTACCGGGGAATGACCTGCTGGTAACTGCCGCTTACATTCCAGCGGAATTTCACGGAGGCCAGGCCGTACTGCCAGCAATCCAGGTTCGCCCCCGCCGCTCCCGCTTCCAGGGCCAGGCCGCTCATGCCGTGCTGGCTTTCCGGGTACACACGGTCCTGGTAAATATGGGCCGGGCCCCCGGTGCACAGCACCAGATTGGCGCAGCGCACGCGGAGGAATTCTTTTTTCTCGGTTAGATACACGTCCAGCGCCGTCACGCCGTTTTCATCAGTGACGATGCGGGCCGCCAGCGCGTGATCCAGGATGGGTACATTCCGGGCCCGGACGGATTTTTCCAGGGCTTCCGTCATGTATTTGCTGGTCAGGGGCCCCGCGGAGGTGGCCCGGCGGCGGGTATCATGATCCGTCTGGTAGCCCACATATTCCCCGTATTCATTGGTGGGAAAGGGCACGCCCAGCGAGGCCAGCTTCAAAAAGCCGGGAGCTGAGGCTGCCGCCTCGCACAGCGCCGTATCGCCGTTCACATCGGGATAATGCAAATCATGGGCCAGCGCGCCCACGCTGTCATTTTCGTCCCCGGCCAGGGACAGCTTATAGTAGGTTTGCTTGTCGCTGCCGGTATTCCGGGAAGTGCCCGCGTTCATAGCCTCCGTTACCAGCAGCAGGCTTTCTTCACCCAGCGCCGCCAGGGTGTCCGCCGCGTTCAGCCCCGCGCAGCCGGACCCCACCACCACAGTGCGAACGGTGATTTCGTTCGTAGCAGACACCCACCTTTCGTAAAGAGTACAGAGTTCAGAGTGCAGAGAACAAATGATATAGTGATCACAAAGAATTGCAGCCCGTTGTCCAGACAAAAAAATCTGTACTCTGCACTCTGTACTCTGTTCACTTGCTTAAAGCCTTTGCAGCGCAAACCCGCCGTCCGCATCCAGCACCTGTCCCGCGGAATAATCCAGCAGTCCTTCAGCGCAGGCCAGCACCATTTTGGCCACGTCCTGAGGCGTACCGAACCGCTTCACCGGCAGCAGGCCCCCTTCGATGAGGCGCTGGTACTTTTCGTGCACCACTTTCGTCATGTCCGTATCGATGATGCCGGGACGGATTTCAAACACGGGTATGCCCTCGCCCGCCAGCCGGTCGGCAAACAGCTTGGTCACCATGCCCACGCCCGCTTTGCTCACGCAGTATTCCCCCCGGGAGGTGGAGGAGGTGTAGGCGCTCATGCTGCCGATGTTCACGATGCGGGGCTGCCAATCGGGGAGCCCGGCCCTGCGCTCGGCGATCATTTCCCTGGCAAACAGCTGGCACATGAACAGCGTACCCTTCAAATTGATGCCCAGCACCCGGTCAAAGCTTTCCTCGGTCATTTCCAGAATATCGCGCCGTTCCAAGGGGGCCACCCCGGCGTTATTGACCAGCAGATCGATCCGCCCGTGCCGATGGATGATATATTGCAATGCCGCTTGCCGGTCCTCCGCCCTGGAAATATCACAGGGGAAATAATCCCGATCCTCCGGCAGGCTTTCCGGCCGTTCCTGCCGGGCGCCGGAATAAACCACCGTCCAGCCCTTTTCCCGCAGCAGATCGGCGATGCCCCGGCCGATGCCCCGGCTGGACCCGGTTACGAAAGCGACCTTCACAGCTTGTATACCTCCCTGTCCCGCACCACGCAGCCCGCGGGCGTGCCCTGGCGCAGCAGCACCGCGCATCCGCCGCAGGTGACGCACACGTTTTTCGCGCTGATCGTCCCGGTATCCTTTAGTTCATGAATAAATCCGGGATCGGCAAACGCCATCCGACCGAACCCCGCCATGGCGCAATGACCGCCCGATACCATGCCGGCGGCCAGGTTTCCGGCGTGCTGGCGCAGATAGGAAAAAGCGCTGCCCAGCACCGGCAGATCGGGCACGGCATGCTGAATGTCGCTGACCCCCCGCATCATGCGGCTGATACCCTCCAGCGGATGCTCGTCCGGCACGTAATTGCCCCGGTCGTAGGGCCGGTTCACATGGGGATTCTTATAGGGATTGCCCATGGTCACGTTGATCAGGGGAATATCAAATTCCTGCTTGAGCTCTTTTACCAGCCGGATGGGCTCGTTTAGGTCGGGAGTCAGGCCCCCGTCGGCGCTGACGCCGAAGCCGTAGGGATAAGCAAACCCGTCGTACACGTTCAGTCGGCTGGTAAGGAAAAAGTCTTTCTCCGTTACGGCGGATTTCGCCGCCCGGTAGCAGTTTTTCAAAAAGCGCGCGCGGTTTTCATAGCTCCCGCCGTATGCTCCGGGCCGGGTGTAGGCGGAAAGCAGTTCGCAGGCCAGATACCGGTGGCAGCATTTCACGTCCATGCCGTCGAAGCCCGCTTCCTGGCACAGCCGGGCCGTGTTCACATACGCTTCTTCAAAGCGTTTCAGGCCGTCGTCGGATACGATTCGCTCAGCGGGCAGGGGCTCGTCCTCCAGCGGCGGACAATTGTAAGCAATCAACGGCTCGGGATATCCGTGAGGCTTGGAATACCGGCCCGAATTGGTGGCCTGCATCACGATCAAAGGCGCATAGCCGTTTTCCTTCAGCGAGATTTCCCGGATCTCATCTACCAGCTGTTTGAACTGATCCACGTTCTTTTCGGTCAGCAACAATTGGTGGGCGGAGGCCCGGGCCTGGGGCACCGTGGCCACAGCCTCGAACCAGATCAGTCCGGGGCCCGCCTGGGCAAAACGATGATACCGACGGCGGGTCATCTCTCCCGGCGCGCCGTCCGCCGTTCCGTCCGTTCCCTCCATGGGCTGAAAAGCGATGCGGTTCGCCGCCTGCTTATTTCCCAGCGGCAGCTTCTCAAACAGCATGGAGGCATCCTCTGCCAGCGGGATAAAGGCGTTCAGTTTTTTCGATTCAAGCCGTATATCATCCAAAACGGGATAATGAAACGTTTCGTGCTTCATTTTTTGAACTCCCCTTGTTTGTTTCTGCTTTATATGATACAATAAAATCGAATTGAAAAATGGTTCAATAACGCTCAGATATATGTAATTTCGATTTTGGGGAGAGATTTATGTCCTTTGAAATCAAGTACAACGATCAGCCCACGCCCCACGGCATGCACACCCATACCTACTATGAAATGCTGTATGTGCTTTCCGGCTCGGCTGTGATCACCGTAAGAAACAGAGATTATGAATGCGGGCCCGGCTCCCTGATCTTTCTGAACCCCTTTGACGAGCATGCCTCCCGCCCGCTGGAGCTGCCCTATAAACGGTATTATCTGCTGATGCCCGTCACCCAGCTGAAGGCCTTTCATAATGACGTGCTGCTGCTGTCCGTGTTCCGTTTTCACGGGGATCAGTTTCCCTACGCGGTGCAGACGGGGAATCTGAAGCCTCGGTTTGACGCTTACTTTTCCATGCTGACGGCGGTGCAGCAGGAGGGCGGCAGCTTTGCCGATACGCGCATGGAAGCGCTGATGACCCTGATCCTGACTGACACCTACGCCCTGCGGCCCGATTTGTTCATTCCGGCCAACCAGCTGTCCTTTCTGCCCATCCAGGATATCCTGAATGATTTGGACGTTTCCTTCTGCGAGCCCTTTTCGCTGCAGAAGCTGGCGAATAAATATCATGTATCTGCGGGCTGCCTTTCCGCCCATTTCCGAAGGGCCGTGGGCATCAGCCCCATGCAGTATGTGACCCAGAGCCGGATGCAGCGGGCCAGGCTTCTGCTGCTCAGCAGCGAATTGTCCATCGCCACCATCGCCGGGCAGTGCGGCTATCCGGATGTGAGCAATTTTGTGCGGCGGTTCCATTTGCAGTTTCAGCAAACGCCCCTTCAGTTCCGTCAAAAGCATCAGGAGCGGCAGACATAGCGCGTTTCGCGCCGCCTGGCCGCGTGAAAAACCGTTTGCCCTGATATGATATTTATGGTATAATTTTCTTGTACACATTGCGTCCGGATGTTCACAGACGGCTATGCGCTGCGCCGTTTTCAGGAACGATTCTGCGGGCATTTTCGGGACGAACAACTGAACAGCATCGGCTGCGGGAGGAAAAAGAAAAATGAAACAGAGAGCGATGGACGTGAAATTGGTGGTCCGGCCCATCATGGGCTGGCTTACTCATTCGCATTTTTGGGAGGGCCCCTGCCGGGCGGGCCGGGCGGAAGACCTGACCCCCGAAGCGGAGGGCCGCGCCGCGGACAAAGCCTTCGAGGCCGCGAAAAAGAAGCTGGAAGAAGCGACGGACGAAATCCAGTTCCTGGATCCCATCGACGCGCGCTATGACGAAAAATTCGTGGTGGGGGAGGATGTGTTCGCCCAGATCGAGCAGGATATGGACAAGGTGGACTTTTTCCTGTGCATGAACTGGCGCATCCCCAAGCTGGAGCGGTATCGCAAGCCCATCGTGATCATGCAGAACGGCAACGAGGGCATCGATTTCGCCGCTTACTGCCGCTCCATCGGCGTGGAGGCCCACGTGTGCATGGACGTAAAGGATTTGAACGAGCTGGCCCACGCCCTGTGGGTGCGCAAGGCGGTAGCCAACACCCGGGCCTTGGTGCTGACCGCGGGCGGGCAGCCCACCTTCGGCATCCAAAGCCTGATCCGCGACCCGGAAATCCTGCGCCAGAAGTACGGCTTTGAAGTGATCAAGCTGCCCTTCGCGTCCATCGTTCCTTATATGGACGCCATCACGGATGAGGAAGCCCGACCCATCGCGGACAGGATCATAGGCGGCGCCAAGGACGTGAAGGTGAACACCGATTGGTTCATCAACGACATTAAATATTATCTGGCCGCCAAGAAAATGATGGACGTGTACCAGTGCAACGCTTTCTCCACCGCCTGCCATGAGCTGTGCACCTCCGAAATTCCCCAGAACCGGAAGTTCACCCCCTGCGTGTGCCATTCCCTGCTGAAGGGCGAGGGCATCCCCAGCGCCTGCGAAGAGGATTTGAACGCCCTGATGGCTATGCTGATCATGCAATATGCCGCCAACCGTCCGGCGTTCATGGGCAATCCCAGTTTCGAGGCCGAGGAGCTTTTGTGCATCCATCACGCGGTGCCCGCCCTGTGCATGAACGGCTACGGCACCCAGCCCCTGGATTACAGCCTGTGGGCGTTTACGGGCCAGGGTTTTGGCGGCAAGCTGCAAATCGACTTTACCCAGAAC
>JAUNMW010000053.1 GCA_030537395.1 Clostridia bacterium
GAAACGAGCAATCTCCCCTGTGGGGAGTTGCGACGATTGAGCTTGCGGATACTCAACACCCTGGTCGGGGTTTGGGGCGGACAGCCCCAACGTAACCCTCAGTCAGCTCTAACTCAGCTACTTAAAGGGCCCTTTCAACCTTAACCATTCCTGATCGGAGGAAAAACGAATGCAGAAAAAGATTTCTTCCCCACTTCCTCTCCAAGCCGTCCGGGTGACGGACCCCTTTTGGAGCCGGGAAATCCATTTGATCCGCGACGCGGTGATCCCCTACCAATGGGACGCGCTGAACGACCGGATTCCCGACGCGGAAAAAAGCTGGTGGGCCCACAATATGCGGGCGGCGGCCAGGGCCGTGAACGCGAAAAAAGCCAGCGGCGCTTATAACCCCGTTCAGACAAACTGCGGCTTCACCGTGTACCCGCCGGCGAGCGAAGCGCCTCGGGATGACAGCTTCTACGGCTTCGTGTTTCAGGACAGCGACGGCTACAAATGGCTGGAAGCCGCGGCGTATCAACTGTCGATCCACCCGGATGAAAAGCTGAAGGTCCAGGCTCAGGAGGCCGTGAACCTGATCATCGCCGCCCAGGAGGAGGACGGCTACCTGAATACCTACTACACCGTGACCGGCCGTGAAAAAGCGTTTTCCAATCTGAAGGATCACCATGAATTGTACTGCTTCGGTCATTTGACGGAAGCAGCCATTGCCTGGCGTCAGGCCACGGGGCAGGATGATCTGCTGAATGTGGTGCGGCGGTTTGCCGCTTGCATCGGCCGCAAATACGGGCCCGGAAAAGAGCGGGGCTGCCCCGGCCACGAGATTGCCGAAATGGCGCTGCTGCGGCTGTATGAGGAAACGGGCGAGAAAGAATGGCTGAAGCTGGCCCGGTTCTTCCTGGACGTGCGCGGAACCGATCCCAGCACCTTCGCCCTGGAGGAAAACCGCCGCCGCGAGCGGGAAGGCCAGCCGCCGCTGCCCGTGACAGCGGAACGCTATGCCTATTACCAGGCCCATCTGCCCGTGCGGCAGATGAAGGAGGCGGTGGGCCACGCCGTGCGGCAAATGTACCTTGCCAGCGGCATGGCGGACGAGGCCCGCATCATGAACGACGCGGATATGCTGGCCGCCTGCGAAGCGCTGTGGCGCTCAACCGTGCACGAAAAAATGTACGTCACCGGCGGCGTGGGCGGCACCCACGTGGGCGAAGCCTTTTCCCGGCCTTATGATCTGCCTGCCGATACCGCCTATTCCGAAACCTGCGCCGCCATTGGCCTGGCCTTCTTCGCCCGGCGCATGCTGCAATTGCAGCCAAAAGCGGAATACGCCGACGTAATGGAGCGGGCGCTGTACAACACCGTGCTTGCCGGCATGGCGCTGGACGGCAAAAGCTTCTTCTATGTGAACCCCTTGGAGGTGGACCCCGCCGCCTGCGAAACGGACGAGCGCCTGCGCCACGTGAAGCCCATCCGGCAAAAATGGTTCGGCTGCGCCTGCTGCCCGCCCAACATCGCCCGCATCGTATCCTCCCTGGGCCAGTACATTGCCACCCAAAGTCCGGATACGCTGTATATCCATCTGCTCATCGGCAGCGACATCACGGTTCGGCTGAACGGCGAGGAAATCACCGTCCGGGTGGAAGCAGATTTGAAAAACGCAGAATTGTCTCTTACCGTTCTGTCCGGACATGCCCATGGTACGATCACGGTGCGGGAGCCGGGCTGGATGACCGTTTCGGGGTATGAACTGTGCCAATGCCGACCCCATATTACGGAAGAAAACGGATACGCATGCTTTACCGGCGATTGGAAACCCGGCGACAGTATCGAATGGAACTTCGTGATCGTGCCGCAGGTGATCGCAGCCTCTCCGCTGGTCAAGGAAGCGGAAGGGCAGGTTTGCTATACCTGGGGACCCTATGTGTTCTGCGCCGAGGAAGCGGACAACGGAAAACAGCTCCATCTGCTCCGGGCCTGCCCGGAGATCCTGAACACATGCGATATGGAAGAACAGGAAATCGGTGGCCTGCGCGTGCCCGTTCTGACCGTGCCCGGAAAGCGGGTGATCGTGCGTCCCGACGCGCCGCTGTACGCCCCCTGGGCCCCGACCGAAACGGAAGACACCCGCATCACCCTGATCCCCTACTTTGCCTGGAACAACCGGGGCATGGGCGAAATGCGGGTTTGGCTGCCGGCGGAACAAGGATAATCCGCGTTTTTACGAATATGGCCATGCCGGTTCGTTCGGCATGGCCATTGCATTCATTGCCAAAAAAATCATATTCAGGGAAGAATTGCACCTGATGATCCGTTTCATGAATGGAAGCTCTATTTCAAATTCATCTTTGGAGGTGTCCTCATGCGCAAAACAAAAGTGCTTCTCTTTCTGACCTCCCTGGCCCTGTGCGTCAGTTTGCTCACCGTGGCTTTGGCTGAAACCACGCTGTCCAGGCTGTGGGACTGCGGCTGCGATTTCCTGTTTGAAACGGACAACGCTACCGTAACGGGCGAGTTTTCCCTCGCCATGGACGGTCAGCATTTCAAAACAGCGAAGCTGCATTATATCCAGGATGGGTTCCGGTCCTTTTACGATCTCACGCTTCTGACCCCCAGGAAGGACGGCACCGAGCGGGAGACGGGCTGGACCATCATTGCTGACGACGCGGGAGCCCATGTTTGGGTTGAGAAAATTTACCCCATCTATCATGAAGGTTCAGATACGCCCTGCAATTCCCTCCTGCGCCGCTCTGTCGAGCTGGACGCGCTGACGGAGCTTGGGAGCCTCCTGGCCAAGCAGCTGGAGCCCATGCTGCCGGAAGGGGTGATCACGTCAGCAGAAAAAGACGGCTTAAATACGATACATCTTTCCATATCGGAAAGCCAGCTGCCCGACACTGTCCTGAGCGCCTTGAACCTGGCCGCCCTATTTCTGTCGGACCGCTGGTTCGCTTACAGCAGTGACCGCACCTATGGAGAGGATGAACGAACCGTTTTTGAAAACTATGTGACCCCGACCGCGGCGCTGACGGACGGCACCGTTCGCTGGACGCTGCGGAACGCCGACGCGGATTTCACCATGGATTCCCAGGGCCGCCTCCAGGCCGCGCAGGGAACAGTAACAGCCGCGTCCACCTTCTGGGACGGAGAAGTACGGGAAATTGAAATGTCCTTCTCCCTTGCGGTCACGGATTACGGAGAAAGCAAAGTGACCCCCTTCGATCCGGCGGATTATGGCGTGATGCTGCCCTGGGAATTCTACGGGGACAGCACGGACTACCCAGTGCCGGAAACGGAGGAGGCCCCTGATACCGAAGTGGATTAATTGAACCCGAAGATTTTCCGCGCGATCTTGTACCCGCCTACTGTAATGGCGCGCCCCGCTTTCCCGGGCAAATGCATCAGCTGGCCCAATAGGCGATGGCGCAGCTCCTGATAGAGGCGGGGATTCTCCTTTTCGATAAAGGCCCACAGGGCCTTTTTCTTTTGCAGGTTTTCTTCCGTTCCGCTTTTGGTGAGCAGCACGGAGGAAACGGTGGTCACGATTTCCAGATAATTCAGCATATATTTCCGTTTGTGCGCGTCCTGCACGGTGAAGGGATCCACCTGGGAAATCAGCAGCCGGTTCACCAGCAGCGCCTGATCGATGCGCTTGATCATCACCGCCTCCTGAACGGACTGATCCTCCCGCCCGATGAAATAATGATAGAAATCTACGTCCAGGTAATACATTTTTTCCACGCTTTTCAGCGGCACATACACATACAATTCATCCACATAGAAGGTGTGCTTGGGCAGATCCATTCCGCACTCCCGCAAAAGCTGGGTCCGGTAAATCACAGAATGCATCAGCATATACTGCCCTTTGCGGAAATGCCGGGTTTCCTCCCATCCGAACACCCGGTTCTGGGGCAGCGCATGGTGATAGCTCATGGTGTGCTTGTGCTTGACCCCCACCTTATCATAAATATAATTGCTGATCAGCATATCGATGGGGTCCTTCACGAAGCCCCGCAGCGTTTCCAGAATTTTGGGGTACGCCTCCGCATCCGCCCAATCGTCGCTGTCCACCACCTTGAAATACAGCCCGGTGGCATTGCGCAGGCCCGTCATCACCGCGTCCCCATGGCCCCCGTTTTCCTTATGCACCGCCCGCACGATGCCGGGGTATCGCCGTTCAAATTCATCGGCAATTTGCGCGGTCCCGTCCTTGGAACCGTCGTTCACAATCAATATTTCCACTTCATCCCCGCCCGGCAGCAGCGATTCCACCGCATGGGCCAGGTAATCCTGGGAATTATAGCTTGGAATGGCAATGGAAAGTAATTTCATGCTTGTGCCCCCTCAAAAAACGAATCGCATTTCCGCGCCTAGAATCTTCGCCAGAATATTGTATATTTCGCCCCTGCACTTTTAATTCCCTGCCGAAGACGGACGGAAAAGTTTTTTCAGTGCAAATCCCGATCATTGATTGAGCCCAATAAATTACTCAGTGCGTCCCGGCTAATGGGTTACGCTGGGGCTATCCGCCCAAAATCCCGACCAAGGCGGTGAGTATCCGCAAGCTCAATCATCGCAGCTCCAGCGTATCCCCTTAGCCAGATTCAACGGCTTAACGAAAAAGGATTCACCAAACCATAAGAAAGCAAAGAAAAAGCCCTCATCCAAAGCGGACAAAGGCAGTATCAGCTTTTTTCAATTTGATTTACACAACGCTTTGCAATCCCAGAGTTTTTTCGATCAGCAGCATCACGCCCAGGGTGACCAGCATCATCACGGTGGCCAGGGCGGCGATGGTGGGATCAAAATGATATTCCACATAGCCCATGATTTCAATGGGGAGCATGGTGACCCCGGGGGCGGTGAGGAAGGTGGAGAGGGATACGTTGTTGAAGGAATTGATCACCGCCATCACGCAGGCGGAGGCGATACCGCTTTTGATATTGGGCAGTACGATGTGGAAGAAGGTGTAGCCCTTGGGCGCGCCCAGGCTGCCGGCGGCTTCTTCGATGGCAAAATCGAAATTGGCCAGGGACGAGGTGACCACCCGCATCACATAGGGAATGGACAGGAGCGTGTGGCCGATGAGCAGACTGGGGACCACGGAAAGGTTCCACCGGCTGATGATATAGCGCAGCATGATGAAGCCCAGCACGATGCAGGGAATGAGCACGGGAGAGAGGAACAGGGTTTTGATGGCCCCCTTGCCCGGGAACCGGTAGCGGTTGATGGCGTAGGCCGCGGGCACGCCCAGCAGCAGGGCAATGGCGGTGGCCGCCAGAGCGATTTCAATGGACAGCAGGGCGGAATTGATGAAGGAGCTCATCTGAAACACCTGCTGATACCATTTCAGGGTGAAGCCCTTGGCGGGAAACACCAGGGCGTTCTGTTCCCCGAAGGAAGAGGCCATGATGATCAGCAGGGGCCCGATCAAAAACACATATACCAGAAAGGTGATCACGCCCAGGGCGATATGATGCCGCTTTTTCATCAGGTCCGCTCCTTTCATCAGAAACTTTGCCTGGCGGCAGGGAAGGAGGCCCCTTCCCCTGCCGCCGTTTTCAAAGAATTACTTTACGCCGAAGGTGTTGTTCCACTGCTCGGTCCAGGAGGCCAGGTGTTCGGTCACGAAATCCCAGTCAGGCAGGATCAGCTGATTCACCATGTCGCCGTAGGTGAAGTTCTTGGCATGTTCTTCGTCCAGTTCAATGTCGGTGCGCACGGGGCTGTCCACGCCGTCCATAGCTTCGGCATACTGCACGTCGTAGCTCAGATAGAAATCGATGAACAGCTCGGCCAGTTCCTTGTTCTTGCTGCCGGTGATGATGTTGAGCATATTGAAGCCGCCGTACATGCCTTCAGCGGGGTTCACCCACACATAGGCGGGGTTGGCGCTCTTGGCGGTGGTGTAGGAATAGTCCAGCAGCACGGCCGCGCACACTTCGCCCTGATTCAGCATGGTGATGGTGTTGTTGGCGGAGGTGTAGTTGCTCTTTACGTTGGGCTTGAGTTCTGCCAGCTTGGCGAAGATGGCTTCGTCATCCTTGCCGGGTTCCAGATCGAAAGCCTTGGCCACGCCGTAGTAGAACAGGGGACCGGAGGTGTTGGTAATGGCGGGGATGGCCACGGAATCAATCAGCTCGGGATTCCACAGATCGGCGAAGCTGGTGATTTCGATGGGGCAGGTGTCGGGATCGTAAACGATGCCCAGGCGGTTGAAGGTGTAAGCGGGACCGTAGCCTTCGCCCAGGGGGGCCTTGGCGTTGTCATAGATGCTGGTCAGGTTGGTCAGCTTGCTGCTGTCCAGGGTGTCGATCTTACCTTCGGCCATCAGCTGCTTGACGAACATATCGCCGATGATGACCACGTCGTATTCGCCTTCCGCCGCTTCGGCGATCTTGGCCACGCGCACGGCGTTGTTGGCGCCGTCGGCCACGATGGTGGCGCCGGTGAGCTCCTGGAAGGGCTCATAGATGTTCTTCTGCAGCAGTTCCGCGTTGAAGGCGAAGGTGCTGATGGTGAGGGTCTGGCCCGCGTAGGGCTTTTCGTCGGCGGAAGCGATGGCGGTCATGGAGGCCAGCAGCATCACGGCCAGGATGAGGGCAACGAGCTTTTTCATGGTAGTTTTTCCTCCTGTAATGTAGTGGGGTCGATCAGGATGATTTTATTCGCGCTCAGGCCCAGGGTGACCCGGGACCCGATGGAATAAACGTTGTTTTGCTCCGTTTTCACGGCAAATTCCCCGATGGGGGTGCGCACATTGTACTGCACGTTGCGGCCCAGGAAGGTGGTAACCAGCACTTCGCCGGAAACGGCGTTTTCCAGCGCGGCGTCGGCGGGAGCAATGCGCACGTCCTCCGGCCGGATGCAGGCCCGGAACGCGCTTCCCGCCCGGTCGGCGTCCACGCGCAGGGCAGCGCCGTTTTCCGCGATGAGCGCGCCGTTTTTCCGGGTGAGGTTGAAAAAATTTTCAAAGCCCACGAAATGGGCGATAAAATCGGTTTTGGGGCCGTTGAAAATGTTGGCGGGGGTGTCCATCTGCTCGATGACGCCTTTGTTCATGATAGCCACTTGATCGGAAATGGCGAAGCATTCTTCCTGGTCGTGGGTCACGTAAATGGCGGTGAAGCCCAATTCCTGCTGGATGCGGCGGATCTCCACCCGCATTTTCACCCTTAGCTTGGCGTCCAGGTTGGAAAGCGGCTCGTCAAACAGCATCAGGTCCGGCCGGATCACCATGGCCCGGGCCAGGGCCACGCGCTGGCGCTGGCCGCCGCTCATTTCCCGGGGATAGCGCTTTTCAAAGCCGTTCAAATCCACCAGGGCCAGCATATCCATCACCCGTTTGCGGGTTTCTTCCTTGGATACCTTGCGCATTTTCAGGCCGAAGGCCACATTGTCATACACCGTCATATGGGGAAACAGGGCATAGCTTTGGAACACAAAGCCGAAATTGCGCTTGTGCAGCGGCACGTTGGTGATGTCCTGGCCGTCAAAGACGATGCTGCCCGCCATGGGCTGGGAAAACCCGGCGATCAGGCGCAGGGTGGTGGTTTTGCCGCAGCCGGAGGATCCCAGCAGGCTCACAAATTCGCCCTTTTCCACGTTCAGGTTGAAATCCCGCAGGATCACGTTTTTGTCATATCCGGCGGTGATGTTTTTCAGCTCCAGCAGCGCCATTGCGCCATCCTCCTTTTCTGCGGGTATCTACAGCATTCTTGCGCCATATAGGCAAAAGCCTTCGCAAAACGGAAAAAGTCTGAATCCTTATGGGTTTCTCGGAAGGGGGTCTGGGGGAAACGCTCTTTGGCCTTCAAAGAGCGGTTCCCCCAGTGCTTTTTCCGTCTCAGGACGCCATGGGGTTGATCCTTCTGCTCAGGCGGTTGAACACGCCGGAAATCAGCATGGTCACCACGATCATCACTACCGCCACGGCGGAGGCCTGGGTCCAGTCCCGCAGGCTCATGGCGTACTGGTACACCATGGTGGAGAGCACCTGAGTGTCTGTTGCGCCCAGCAGCTGAGGAGTGGTGTAGGCCGTCATGCAGCCGGTGAATACCAGCACGGCCCCCGTTACCAGGCCGGATACGCTCAGCGGGAACACAATGCGCATGAACGCGCCGAATTTGGTGGCTCCCAAGCTGCCCGCCGCCTCCGTCAGATCCCCGGGGATGGAATCCATCACGCCCAGCAGGGATAGAATCATCTGGGGCAGAAACAATTGCACGAAGCCCACCGTCATGGAAAATTCATTGTACAAAAGGGACTGGGGCCGGGCAAACAGCCCTGCGTTTACCAGGAATTGGTTCACGATGCCCTTCTTGCCCAGAATGACCATCCAGCTGAAGGAACGGATGACCGGGCTGGTGAACATGGGGAACACCGCCAGGGCCATCATCATGCCTTTCTGCCTGGAATAGCGGCTGATGTAATAAGCCGTGGGGAATCCGAACACAGCGCACAGCACGGTGCTGAGCAGGCTCAGCCGCACGCTGCGGCCGAACACCTGCTGAAAATATTTGCTGGTAAACAGCGTGATGTAATTCCCGAAGGAAAAGGATGTGTCGGGAAAAAACGTGGAAAGAATCACCGAAAAAAGCGGGATCAGCATGAATACCGTCACAAACAGGATGCCGGGCAGCACCAGCAAAAGCCACATCCATCTGCGCGCCCCCTGCGTTGCCATACGGATTCCCCCTTCCTTCGGTATTATTCGGACAACAAACCGTATTTTATCATATATCCCCCAAAACCGTCAATTGATTTTTCGCTTTTTTTGCGCGAAATCAGAATCTTTTGAAAGGTTTCGAGAAGAAATGTTCGTGTTTTTTGAAGAGCAGCGGGCTGCGTCGGCATCAGCCTGAATGCAAAGAACGGCGGCGTACGCAAAAAACGACCCCGGCATAAGCGCTCCTTTGCCTGCCGGGGCCGATTCATTTCATGATGTTCAATCGAATAAATGCTGGTAAAACGCCCGATAATAGGGCTCCTCGCTGCCGGAGAGGATGGCGCACAGATCGTTCCGCAGTCGCGGGCTGCTCAGATAAGCGGTCACCAGCGGGGAAAAGCGCTTCTGTTCCTGCGCGATCACATCCTGAATGGCCGCCTGGGGGTCCCCCCTGCGGTCATCCAGCAGATAGGACCCTACGGCCACCACGTCGGTCATTTGTCGGTAAGGGGAACTCAGACGCACATAGTCCTCCGGATAGCCGCCGCCCTGATACCAGGCATGGTGGCCCAGGGCCACGTCGGCAAACCGCTCTGTGGAGAGGCGCTTCCCCAGCGCTTCGCTGCCCATCCGGGCGTGCAGGCGCAGCATTTGATCCTCCGTTTCAAACAAATTCCTTGTTTGCACCGTGCGCTCCAGGCCCAATTGCAGCAGCCCGAAATCGTGCAGCATGCCGCAGCCGTCGGCGTAATCCATGAGGGCGGCGCGCTTTTCTTCCGGGGAAGCGATTTTCGCCAGGAAAGGAATATCATCGAAAAACGCGGGGTCATGATCAAAGATTTCTGCGCAATAGCGCCGCAACAGAGCGGATGCCTTCAGGGACCGGATATACAGCGGCGGGAAAAAACGGCGCATCAATCGGGCGGTCACGTTCAAATAGCTTTCCACGCCCTCCGCTTCCATATATTCGTTGATCAGCAGCCGGATATCGTACAGAAACGTATAGGTGATTTTTTCCACGGGAAAGGAAAGCACGGTCCGCATCATTTTCTGGTAAGCCCGGATCAAGAAGCTTGCATGGTGAGGGTTGGATTGCAAGGCCGGGTTTTTCTTCATCAGGTCGCTGTAATAAATGGGCAGCTGAATATTGGCATATAACCCCGAATCATCGTACTGCTCGGCGGGCACGCTCAGGATCAGCTGTTCCAGCCGTTCGAGGGTGGTTTTTAAATCCACAAAACCGCAGGTGTATTCCATTTCATAATAGGGCCACAGCCAGCGTATGTTGGGATTGTTGGTTACAGATTCCGGCTTGAACACTTCATAGCAGGATTCCAGCACCTCCATCAGCTCCCGGGAGGAAAGATTTCCTTTGCTGAGCACCGTGCGGTTGGAGCTCATCTGCTGGTGGGTGCGCCGAAGAAACACGTCCCAGGGAAGACCGGGGGCCAGGGAACGGTAATAATCATCCTGCACGATCCTGAGCACATTGGCGCTTACGGCGATGCGGCGCTGAGCATCGTCGGCGCAGATGGATATGTTGGCCAGGCTGCGGATGATGTAGCCTTTGGTTTCCTCATCCTGAATTTCCTCGAAGAATTTCAGGTAGGACCCGCCTTCCGTAAACACCATTTCATTCTCGAAGCGCAATTGCCCCGCCTGTTTATCCTTCACATAGCGCACGGGGCGCAGCAGATAGTACATGCCCATGCCCAGCTTATACAGCTCTTTGATGATGCTGTTCCGGTCCTGCCGGATGCGGTACATGCTGAGCAGGGAATCGTGAATGAGCACATACAGGCCGCAGTCCAGATTGGTGGACCAGTCCATCAGTACGGCGGCGAATTCCTCCAGCTGGGCAATGTCCTGGGGGGAAGCGTTGTGCAGATCGTCCAGCATGGGAAACAGATGGGTGGAAAGCAATACGTCGTTTTCCTTTTTCAGCTGATCCATGGTGCTTTTTGCTTCCCGGCGCCAGGCCCACCAGGAATCAAAATCGGAAAGGGACGCGCCGTATACGTCGTTCAGCCGCGCGATTTCCCGAACGTTTTCGATGTATTGGGTCTGATAGGGCAGCATCCCGCTTCCCTCCTTACTGTATTTGCCGCAGGGTCTGCATGAAGGTATGAATGTCGATGGGCTTGGCCAAATGGCCGTTCATGCCTGCCTCCCGGGCCTTGGCAATATCCTCCGCAAAAGCGTTGGCCGTCATGGCAATGATGCGGACCGTGCCCGCGTCACTCCGGCTGCTTTCGCGGATACGCTTTACGGCGGTATAGCCATCCATCACCGGCATTTGAATATCCATCAGGATCAAATCGTAATGCCCCTCCGGCGATTGCAGGAAGCGGTCCAGAGCCTCCTGGCCGTTCACCGCGCTGTCCGTTTCCGCGTTGGTGGATTTTAAAAGCTCCAGGGCGATTTCCCGGTTGATGTCGTTGTCCTCAGCCAGCAGGATGCGTTTTCCCGTCAAATCGGGAGAGCCGAACAGATCCTCCCGGCCCCCTTCCTGCTGCAGGGCCTGGTTCAGCCCGTTGATCAGGGATTTTCGGAAGAAGGGAACGGGAATAAAATGCTCGATGCCGCTGCGGCGGGCCCGGTACTCGATTTCGTTCCAGTCATCTTCGCTGATCAGGATCACGCGAAGCTGCCCGTAGGCTTTTTTCAGATATCCGGACAAATCGAAAATATCGTCCACGCCCTGAACCCGGTTGCCGATGATCACCGCGTCAAAGCCGCTTCCCCGGAAATCCGCGTCTGTGAGGGCGGAAATCGCTTCTTCGGAGGAAACCGCGATGGCGTAGGTCAATTTGAATTCATCCAGGTATTGACGATAAGTGGCCTGGAGGGTGGGGTCCGCCTCGATGATCAGCAAGCGCTTATTTGACAGGTTCGCGGTTTCCACGCGCAGGTTTTCGCACGCCATGGGGATTCTAACCATCACCGCTGTGCCCTTGCCAGGCTCGCTTTCAATGCTGATTTCCCCGTCCATGTTTTCGATCAGCTTTTTCACGATGCTCATGCCCAGGCCGGTGCCCTCGATCTTGGAAATGGTGGAGGAGTTCACCCGCTCGAAGGGCACGAAAATGCGCTGCAAAAATTCTTTTGTCATGCCGATGCCGTTGTCCCGGCATTGAAAATGGAGGATCATTTTGTCCCCGGCCTTTTCCTGATGGATGGAAACCTCGATTCTACCTTCGTCCGGCGTATACTTAACGGCGTTATTGATAATATTCACAAACACCTGCCGCAGCCGCAGGGGGTCCCCGATCAGGCTTTCCGCCAGGATATCGCCCACAGTGAACTGAAAGGTATGCTTTTTCTGCTCCATTTGAGGATTGACGATGGTCAGGATATCGTGCAAAAGATCGCCCAAAACGAAATTCTCTTTAGCCAAAAGCATCCGGCCGGAATTGATGCGGGACATATCCAGCACTTCGTTGATCAGGCTGAGCAGATGAGCGCTGGCCACTTCGATTTTATCCAACGCCGCGGCCACCCGGGCCTTTTCGTCGATATGCTTTTTAGCCAGGGCCGTCATGCCCACGATAGCATTCATGGGCGTGCGGATATCGTGGGACATATTGCTCAAAAAGGTTTCCTTGGCCACGTTGGCTTCCTCCGCCGCCTGAAGACGGCGCGAAAGTTCCTGATTGGCCCGGATCAGCGCGTCCTGGCCGCTGATCCAAAGCTGCTTGCCGTCGCTCAGCTCCAGTTTTTTCACAACCGCCTGCGCGTCAAAATCCGGCGTTTGGTAAAGGATGTCCGCCTCTCCGTTTTTCGCCTGAACCACCGCATATGCCCGTTCCATCCTTTTATCCCCCTTGCGCCGATTTTTGAACGTCCATGCCGCAAAACCGATCCCGAACCGGAAAGCCGTGCTTTTTCGGGAACCGTGCCCGCCTTCCTTTTCTGCGTTTATTCATTTTAACATACTTTCCGGGAAAATACAATTTTTGACGGAGTTTTTTGCAGCGCCAGGCTCCCGAAACAGCCCGGGAATTGACGCGCCTTTAAAAAATTTACTGTTCTTTAAGGTTTATTTAAGCATCCCGCGTTATCCTTTGGGTGTCAGGAGGGAAATGACATGAACGAACAGATGACTTTCAAGCGGTATGAACTTAAGTACATGATGACCCGGGCCCAGAAGGAGGATTTGCTCCGCGCTATGGAAGGGCACCTTCAATTGGACCGGTACGGCCACAGCACCATCCGCAACATCTACTTCGACACCGATACTTTCCGCCTGGTGCGCCGCTCCATTGAAAAGCCCCTGTACAAGGAAAAGCTGCGGGTGCGTTCGTACCAGCGGGCGGGGGAAAAAAGCATGGTGTTCATGGAGCTGAAAAAGAAGTTTGAATCGGTGGTATACAAGCGGCGGGTGATGCTGCCCCACCGGGAGGCCATGGACGCGCTGGAAAATGACCGGCCCCTGCCCATCAGCAGCCAGATCGGCGCGGAAATCGCCGCGTTCCGGGAATTTTATGGGCCGACCCTGAAGCCCTCCATGCTGCTCACCTACGAGCGGGAAGCCTATTTCCCCGTGGACGGCACGGACTTCCGCTTGACCCTGGATGAAAACATCCTTTGGCGCATGGACAACATGGATCTGGGCGCGGAAGCCTACGGCAATGCGGTGCTGGATGACGATCGGGTACTGATGGAAGTAAAAACCCCCGGCGGCATCCCCCTGTGGATGACCCGCTTTCTCACGGAAAACAAAATTTACCAAACGTCCTTTTCCAAGTACGGCGCGGCCTTTCTGCAATGGCAGGCGGGCGAACATCTGTTAGGAGGCAAAATGTATGCTTAATGATATTTTCAAGGGAATTTTTGATTCCTCTTCCACTTTGGTGATCCCGATTGGCCAATTCCTTCTCTGTCTGGCCGTATCCCTTTTGATCGGCGGCTGCATCGCTTTTACCGCTTCCCGGAAATCCCGGTTTTCTCACAGCTTTTTGACCACCCTGGCTGCTCTCCCCGTGCTGTCCTGCGTGGTGATCATGATGGTGAACGGCAATGTGGGCGCGGGCGTGGCCACCGCCGGGGCGTTCAGCCTGGTGCGCTTCCGCAGCGCCTCCGGCAGCGCCAAGGAAATTGCCCTCATCTTTCTCAGCATGGTGGCGGGCCTCATCGCGGGCATGGGGTATCTGGCTTACGCGGTCCTCTTTACCCTGATCCTGTGCGTCATGTTCCTCATTACCAATCTGTTTGATCCCGCCGCCAAGGGCCTGAAAAAGACCCTGCGCATCACCGTGCCCGAGGATCTGGATTACAACGGCGTGTTCGATGGCCTGATGAATATTTACTGCACGGAATGGAAGCTGGATCAGGTGAAAACCAGCAACATGGGGGCCCTTTACAAACTCAAGTATGATCTGGTGCTGCGGGATAACGCCCAGGAAAAGCAGTTCATCGATCAATTGCGCACCCACAACGGCAACCTGGAAATTTCCATCTGCCAGGCGGAAACTGTGGACTCGGAGCTGTAAAAGGAAAAAGTATGTAATTCATAGAACCCTTTAAATCACTCCGTTAGAGAGTACAGAGTTCAGAGTACAGAGCACAGATTATTTTGTTCATACAAGGAAGATAGCCAATTGAACGACGATTCAATCTGTACTCTGCACTCTGTACTCTGTTCTCTCTATCGTCACCTAAAGGGCTCTATAAACAATGTCCAGGGAGGAAAATGATGATGAAAAAGGTTATGGTCAGTCTGCTTCTGTCAATCGCGCTGGTTTTCTCCGCTGTGGGCTGTTCCCTGGCGGAAACAGCGTCCGTTGATGTGAGCGATTATTTCTCCAAACGGGACCTGGCGGGAACCTGGGATGCCGACGAAGCGAAGGAAATCACGCTGACCGACAGCCTGACCATCACGGAGGCGGGAACGTATATCCTGTCCGGCACGCTGGAGGATGGCACCGTCACCGTGAACGTCAGCAAGGATGACAAGGTGCAGCTGGTGCTGAACGGGGTATCCGTTACTTCGTCCAAATCAGCCGCTATGCTGGTGGAGAGCGCCGACAAGGTGTTCATCACCCTGGCGGAGGGCACGGAAAACTCCCTGACCAGCGCCGTTTTTGATGAAAACAGCGACGTGGACGGGGTTGTTTTCGCCCGGGACGATATTGTGTTTAATGGAACGGGCAGCCTGATCATCACCTCCGCCAATCACGGCATCGTAGGCAAGGATGATGTGAAAATCGCCTCCGGCACATACGCCATCACCGCCCGGGGCCGTGGCATCGACGCCAACGACAGCGTGCGCATCGCCGACGGCAGCTTCACCATTGTATCCGAAAAGGATGCTATCCGGGCCAAGAACGAGGAAGACGCCGAAAAGGGCTATGTATTCATCGCCGGCGGCAGCTTTGATTTGACCGTAAGCGGCGGCGCGGCCAACGGGGCCGCCCACACAGATAATATGTTCTGGGGCCGGAGCTGGAGCAACACCGCTGTTTCCGATACCGACACCCCCAGTACCAAGGGCATCAAAGCCAGCGGCGGCATGATTGTAACAGGCGGAACCATTGCCATTGATTCCGCGGACGACGCGCTCCATTCCGACACCGACGTGACCCTGTACGGCGGTGCTTTTACCATCAATACCGGCGACGACGGCATCCACGCCGACAGCGCCCTGACCATCAACGGCGGCGATATCCACATCCAGCAAAGCTACGAAGGGCTGGAGGCCTCCGTCCTGACCATCAACGGCGGGAACATTTCCCTTGCATCAACTGACGATGGCCTGAACGCCGCTGGCGGCAGCGACAGCAGCGGCTGGGGCCGGAACGACATGTTCGCGTCCGACGGCTCCAGCATCGTGATCAATGGGGGTACTCTGTACGTGAACGCCCAGGGCGACGGCATCGATTCCAATGGGGATTTGACCGTGAACGGCGGCATTATCGTGGTGTCCGGCCCCACAAACAGCGGCAACGGCGCTTTGGACGGCAACGGAACCATTGCTATTAATGGCGGTACAGTTATCGCGGCGGGGGCTTCCGGCATGGCCGAAACCTTCGGCGCGTCCTCCGCGCAGGTGTCCTTCCTTGTCAATCTGAACGGCACGGCGGGCAGTGAAATCAAGGTGCAGGATCAAAACGGCAATATCCTGCTTTCCGGCGTGGTGGAAAAGAACTTTCAATGCGTGGTTATCAGCTGCCCTGAATTGCAGGTGGGCGAAACCTACACCGTGTCCGCGGGCAGCGCCAACGCCAGTGTGACTGTCAATTCCGTTTCCTCCTCCGGTTCCGGTATGGGCGGCTGGGGCAATTTCGGCGGCAAGGGCGGCGGCTATGGCAATTGGGGCGGCGGCCGCGGCGGCAGGAATCAGCAGCAGGGCCAGCCTAACGCCCGGCAGCCCCTGGAAACACCCGATCCCCAGTCCCTACCCGATGATATGCCCGCGCCCCCGGACGGCGGCGATTTTCAGCCTGATCAGACCCCTCCCGCCGGTATGCAGCCCGGCCAGGGCGGCGGCTTCCCCGGCGGTATGAGCGGCCCCGGCCGTCAGGACGGCGGACGCTGGTAAAACGAATACAGACGCGTGCATATTTATTGATGCCCTTTAAGCTACTTAGTTAGCGATGATTAAGGGGTTACGCTGAGGGCTGCGCGCCCTCAGACTCTGCGCCAGGGGACTCCGCCCCCTGGACCCATTTAGCCGAAGTCACTTGTGGGGACGAAAGATAGCTGTTCCGGCTGTTACGCTGGGGTTACGGAAAGTTTGAGGGCTTCTGGCCCAAGGAAATGCGAGAGAAAAGCGGGAAAATGAGAGCCCAAGAAGACTTGCTTTCTCGCCCGAACTTGCTGGATGGGCTTTCATTTTCCCGCTTTTCTCTCGCATTTCCCCGGATGCTTTGCATCCGGGTTGGCGGCTGAAAGCCGCCGGGCCAGAAGCACAACAGCTGGAAGTATGGCTTCCTCGATATCCCCAAGCAACAGCGGGAACAAAGCTTTCTCAACGCACAAAGCAGTATCCGCAATGCGGGTCCAGGGCGGTCACCGCCCTGGTCGGGGTTTGGGGCGGATAGCCCCAATGTAACCCCTTAGTTG